>JAQYVF010000022.1 GCA_030145625.1 Desulfocapsa sp.
AGGGTGTGGTGCCGATAGGCTCTGGAACACACTTCTTCCAGGAGTTGCTGGAGTTCACGAACATTTCCAGGCCAGGAATGCGCTTGAAGATGTTCGACAAATTCCGAGGTAAGAACCTTTTGCTCAATCTGTAACCGATCACAGAGGCATGAGACAGTATATCTTGCCAGGACTGGAATATCTTCAATTCTCATGCGCAGGGGGGGAAGAGAAATATAAAAAGATCGCAATCTAAACAGGAGATCCGCACGAAACGTTCCATCCTGAACCATTTTATCAAGATCACGATTTGTCGCAGCAACCACTCTGAAGTTTGAGTAAAGTTCTGTCGTGCTGCCCACTGGCCGATACCTGCCTTCCTGGATCACCCGAAGAAATTTCTTTTGTACATCAAGGGGAAGTTCACCAACTTCATCCAGGAAGAGCGTACCATCGTTGGCAAGTTGAATAAGTCCTTCTCTTGCCTTTTCGGCACCGGTGAATGCCCCTTTGGCATGACCAAACAGTGTGCTTTCAATAAGAGTCTCCGGTAATGACGCGCAGTCGATTATGACAAACGGCTTTTCAGCCCTTGGAGAATTTTCATGGAGGGCTCTGGCAAAAACTTCCTTTCCCGTTCCCGTCTCCCCGGTGATGAGGACACTGGTCTCTCCGGTGGCAGCATTTGCAAGTTTGTCAAGACATGCGGTAATTGCCGGCCCCTCACCGATAATTTTGTCCCGTTTCAGAGCCACCTTAACGGTGGAGGTCGTATGTTTTTCTTTTCTGTATTCAAGCGCACGAGTAAGAGGAAGCAAAAGGTCCCGAATGACATGGGGCTTTTCCAGATAACTCCACGCCCCTGACTGAATAGCCTGTTTTGCACCACTCGACTCACCTGCCCCAGTCATTATAATTATTTCCGGGGTAGAGCTTACGCGTGAAAAGTGGATGAGAGCATCCAGGCCATTCCCATCCGGCAACTGCACATCGAGAAAGACCACATCAAACGCACCTTCACGTGCCACAAGAATACCATCGGCCAACCTATATGCGCATGCCACTGTATGCCCCACAGATTCAAGGCGCTGTACGAGCATGGAACAGAGCATTTTATCATCATCAACTATGAGAATATCAGCCATGATCAAGAACCTTACGTATTGTTTCAGCCAAGACCTGAGGGAGAAATGGTTTCACCAGGTATTCACTGACTCCGTGAAATTTTGCTTCGACCTTGTTCACGGACTTACTGTAGCCGGAACAGAGTATGCTTGGGACCTCAGGTTTTATTTTTAGAATCTCTTTGATCAAATCGAGGCCAGTCAGATTCGGCATTGTCATATCCGTTACAACAATATCATACCAATCTGCTTTCTGCTGAAAATCCTTAAGAGCTTCAAGACTGTTGGAAAAGCATGTAACCTGATAGCCAAGCTTCTCCAGTGCCCGTTGATACAGGTCCGCCAGATCCTCTTCGTCATCTATCAATAAAACTCGTTCATGACCGCTCTGCGGGAGGTTTACATCAGTACTCACTGTGGAAAGCTGTTCTTCAATTATCGGCAGATATACCTGGAAAACAGTGCCTGCCCCTGGGGCACTCTCCACAACGATGGTACCGTGGTGATTTTGCACAATGCCATTGACCACCGCAAGCCCCAAACCTGTACCTTTTTCTTTGTCTTTTGTCGTGAAAAAGGGATCAAAAATTTTTGTTTTAATTTCCTCCGCTATACCACTCCCTGAATCACAGACTTCGATACAGGCATAGCGCTGATCGGTTTGTGCTGCACCATTCAATGAGTACAGAGATGCGGGCGCTGAAGTCTCAGTGAGATTGATTGAAATGATACCGTAATCATTTTGTATTGCCTGCATGGCATTAGTACACAGATTCATAACGACCTGATGAAGTTGAGTCAAGTCACCAAGGATCCCTCCGCAATTCTCATCAATTGATACTGAAAACTGAATAGAGCTTGGGAGGGATGAAGAGAGCATATCGACAACTTCTTGTATTGTGTCCTGTAGCCGCAGATGGAGAAAACCCTCTTTTTCCTGACGGCTATAGAGCAAAATCTGTTTAACAAGATCGGCGGCCCGGTTACCGGCAACTATCATCTGATTGATATCTTTTGCAACTGGGCTGGATGGCGGGAGTTGCTCTAACGCCATCTGCCCATGCCCAAGAATCGATGTAAGAATATTATTGAAGTCATGAGCTATCCCCCCGGCAAGTGTTCCGAGTGCCTCCAACTTAACCGCCTGCTGCAACTGCTGTTCAAGTAACTTTCTTTTTTGTTCGTCTTTTTTCTGCTCAGTAATGTCCTGAATAATTGAAAGAAGTTTGGCACGACCGTGGACCTTGATTATCTCGGTAAAATATAAACATCGTAGCTTGTCTCCTTTTTTATTTCTGATGGTTACGTCACGACTGCTGATCGTTTTTTTCTTCCGGGTATGGGCTTTCAGGTAGGATCGCATTTCCGGGGTGATGATGCCCAGATCAGTAGATCGATTTCCAATCACCTCATCTCTGCTGAAGCCGAGAACCTGCACGAATTGGTCATTTACAGCGACATACTCACCGGTTTCAATATCACTGATGCTCATCAGGAGTGGATTTTTTTGAAAGGCTTTTTCAAATTTTTCTTCTGCCTGATTAAGTTGAGTGATATCTGTAAATGTTCCTACAACGCGTTTTACAGAGCCGTCCGGGGTACGGCTAACAACTTTTCCACGCGCACTCACCCAGATATAATCTCCCGAAATAGTGATAGAACGAAACCTGGTTCGGAATGGTTCGTCGGAGGAGATATTTTGTAGAAGTACCTCATGGGTGCGAATGCGATCTTGCGGGTGAATGAGGTCTTGACAGACACGGTAGTTAATTGAAAAGGCGTCAGGCTCATAGCCCAGCATGGTATAGGAACGAGGACTCCAGGTCATAGTGTCCTGTTCCACATCAAAATCCCACAATCCATCATTAATGGCTTCCAGGGTCAGGCGAAGTTGTTCCTCATTTTTTCGTATCGTCTCAGTCTGTTCAAGCTCCTTCAACCGAGTCATTCCCATTGAAGCAATGTTCCTGGTGAGCACAGATACAAAATCAAGAATACGGGTATGGGCTGCCGGTGAAAAGACGGGAACTTCTTCCAGAGCCTGGAGGTATTCATTTTCATCAAATCCATACCTCTGGGTTTGCTGGCGAAACCGAACTTGCATTTCCGCTGAAACTGGTTCGTGCAGAACCTGTCCGGTAAGGATATTGGCCACATGTTGACCATTGATTACAATCGGACAAATGGAATTGACCAGTCCATGGGGACAGATGGACACAATCGCAGTGTGTTCATCTGGAAAATCACTCAATCGCTGGGTATTACATTCTTTGCATAACTTACATGATTCTGTATTCTTACGATGAAATTCACAACAGATCTTATGCCAGCCTACTCCTTTGAGAACATTGCCCTCAATATCTAAAATGGCCAATGGCATACTGGTAAGTTTAAACAACTGGTCCAGCATCTTTGCCAGTTCATCAATATCCAGCAGATCAGCGAGTTTGTATTGCATTGTTAACATATTTTCCAAGAGCGAAGAACTGAGAACAAATTACTTTTGAAGTTAGCCTCACTTGCAGACAGCAAGGGTAGAAATATACTTTTTTCATCCAACATCGCTTGCGACAACTTCATTAGCAGCCCAACATGATTTTTTGAGTCAAAATGGCAATAACTATCACACGGTAATAGTTAACAAATACTACAGGAGCCGATCGGATGTCAAAGAATTATAGATTTTCCCTATAACGCCTGGACTTGTGTCCATGTCCAAACAAGTGGGACCACTTCTGCTGATTGAACAGGGAACAAAAAGAAACTGCCGCTCAAATCCTTGATAGAAAAGGTAGAGAAAAAAATTCTGAGAGAGGTTTTAGGTAAAAATAGAGGTCAGATCACTCAAACATATCAGGACTTGGGGATTTCACGAAAAAGCCTCCACGATAAAGTGAACAAGTACAATATTAATTTGGCTCTTTTCAGAGAGACTATTTGACGAAAATATTTTAGCTTTAGGGTACCTTGAAAAATTAGAATTTTCGTTCAAAATCGAGGCATGAGAAAAAATTTACCGCAGGCATATGTTTGATATTCCGAGGATAAAATTTTTCTCATAACGAAGAGTTTGGGCGAAAAAGCAATTTTGCAAGGTGGCCTTTACCATAAATGGTAGTTTTCCCTGTCAAGCTTGCCAAGGCCAATATCCAAAACGATATGCTTCAAGAAGGGTTGGGAGGGATGCGGCTTAGGAGTGTCTCCACAGTAATCCTGCTCAACCAGCGGAAGAAGATAAGCGTGTACTTGGCACCTGAAAAATACATCCCCAGAAGAAAAACCAGGTGCGACAAACCATAGACCAAAGGCCCGCCAATCACGGCAATCAGAGGTTCATGCAGCTTAAGGGCAACAACACCACATGCTGCCACAGCAGGCCAACCAAGAAGAAAACTCATGCAGATCAAGAAAATCCCTGCAAGGACCTGTAGAGAAGGTTTTTCTTTAAAGGCGGTCAAATCAGCCTGTTCTTCGATGGCCGTACGCACAAAATCGATGTCGGCAAATTTCACAAGACCTTTTCTGATTATCAGCATCACTTTATTCATAGATAAATTGAATTTTTTCTCACTGGTAAGTAGCATATTCAGAAATGAGATATTTTGGAGTCTCACGGGCTTGCTTTTCTTTATGTTTACACCACAATCCTTTGTCCCGACAACTCTTTTACGCAGGTAGATCATGGCACCAACTGCTGACTCTTGGTTTTTTTTTGACAAAATCTATTGTATATCAATAGATACGCGTGCTGATAGACGATCAGAAGCCAAAAGACAGTTTGAAGATGTCGGCCTCCTGGAACGGGTGGAATTTGAACTTGTTAAAAAACATCCCCACAACCGGGAGAAAGGAATCTTTCAATCCCATATGCTTTGCCTGAACAAAGGGCTGCAGGCTGGAGCCCGCCATATCCTGATCTTTGAAGATGACATCCTTTTCCAGGGATTCAAGCCCAAAACTCTGCAGAATGCCACTCAATTTCTGCAAAACATCCCCACCTGGAATGGTTTTTTTCTTGGAGGCATCACCACGAAAATGACAAAGACCGATGAACAATCCGTGGTCAACATACAATACCGCTGCCTGGCTCACGCCTATGCACTCAACCGTTCCTGTGCCAAGCGTATTGTTCAGGAATCGTGGAATGATATTCCTTTTGATGATTTACTGCGCAGCCATTGTAAAGATTTTTTTGCCATCTACCCTATGATTGCCTTTCAAAGTCCGGCCAGTACTGATAATCAGACCATTGTTATAGACAAGATGCGAAGATTTTTCGGCGGCCTGCCCTTTATTCAGAAAACGAATGAATTCTTTCAACGTCATAAAACTTTGATTATCACTATCCACCTATTTTTTCTCACAGTCATCGCCCTGGTAATCATGGACGCCTTGACATAACAATCACCCTGACAGTCGACTCAAAGTGTTTAACTATCGCCTTCTCATCATTGTTTTTGTCCTGATCTTCGGGGCTGCCGCTTCAGGTATTCTTCGTCTCGACATCGACACCGACGTGGTTCGCTCTCTTCCCTCAGATCAAACCGTAATCAGCGACGCTCTGGAGATCTTCACCAACCATCCCATTCATGATCAAATTGCAGTAGACATCACGCTGGATAGAGAAGATCAGGACATGCTGGTAGAATGCGGGAATTTTGTTGAACAACAACTTCGGGAAAGCGCTCTCTTTACAGAAGTAGGAACCAGCGAGATTGGCAAGCTCATCCCTGCTCTTGCCTTACATATTGTCAACAACCTGCCAATCATGTTCTCTCCGGAAGAGCTTCAAGAGCAGATTGCCCCTAGACTGGAAAAAGAATTTATCCAGCAGCGCCTGCAGAAACTGCTGCAGAAGCTAAGCGGTCTCGAAGGGATCGGCCAGTCCGAATTTATTGCAAAAGACCCTCTTGGCCTGATGGAACCGGTCATGGCAAAGATGGCAATGCTTGCTCCCACAGAAGGATCGAGGATGTACAGGGGCCATCTTCTCTCGGCAGACAACCGTCACCTCCTGGTAAGCGCACGGCCGATTACTGCCGGAACAAACACGGCTTCTGCTCGACAGATTTCCTTATTGCTGGCCGCAATTTCACAAAATCTTACAGACAAATATGGTTCTGAGGGAATCAAAGTCACCCTCACTCCGGTGGGCGCCTATCGGGCAGCGCTGGACAATGAACGTATCATTCGCCATGACGTCCGCTTGGCCCTGTTGCTCTCAACAGCAGGCATTGCCCTGCTTCTGTTTTTTTCCTTTCCCAGACCTCTGCTCGGCCTCTTCTCGCTGCTGCCTGCACTTGCCGGGACTGCTGCCGCCCTGTTTGTCTTTTCTCTGTTTCATTCTTCCATCTCCATCATGGTCTTAGGCTTTGGCGGTGCCATTATTTCTATTACCGTTGATCACGGCATTGCCTACCTCCTCTTTCTTGATCGTCCCAGAGAAACCACAGGCAAAGGGGCCTCCCGTGAAGTTCGAGCGGTGGGTATACTTGCTGTCCTCACCACAGGTGGTGCCTTTCTCATCCTCTGTCTTAGCGGTTTTCCCATCTTCGTGCAACTGGGTCAGTTTACGGCCTTGGGAGTCTTCCTTTCTTTTCTTTTTGTCCATTCCATCTTTCCCCGCATCACCCCTTCCATGCCCCCTTCCTCTAAACGACGTGCCCTCCCTTTACAAGGAATGGTAGACAAACTTTACGGGACTGGCCGTATCGGAGCAGTTGCAGCAGCAATTCTGGCATGCACCCTGCTCTTTTTTGCCCATCCAAAATTCAATGTCAGCCTGGAAAGCATGAATACGGTAAGCACGGAGACCCTAGCTGCCGACAAACTCTTTTCTACGGTGTGGGGAAATATTGGTGATAAGGTTTTCCTCATGGTTACCGGCGATTCCATTACTGAGCTCCAGAAACAAAATGATACGCTCCTGCAAAAGATAGAGAGCGACCAAGACGCCTCCATTATCAAATCCGCCTTTGTTCCCTCCATGATATTTCCGGGTGAACTCAGGAGCAGAGAAAATCTGACCGCTTGGCAGCAGTTCTGGGACGAAGAGAGGAGCGAGAAGCTGCATAAAGAACTGAAAGAAAGTGCTGTCTCTCTGGGCTTTGCAGCAAATGGTTTTGACTCCTTTCTGAACCAGCTGCAACCACCATTTCAAACCAATGTCTCCAGCCTCCCTTCCCACTATTACAACCTTATGGGGATATCGGAGAAAAATGACATATTGGTCCAATTCATCACCCTTTCTCCAGGACAAAACTATAACAGCCAATCCTTCTTTGATCAGTACAGCCAAGACGCCAAGATCTTTGACTCCCCTTACTTCTCTGAACAGCTGGCAAACATTCTGTTTACCACCTTTGCCACAATGCTTGCTATCATTGCCATCAGCGTTGCAATACTGCTGTTTTTCTTTTTCCTGAGCTGGCAGCTGACACTTATCACTCTGCTGCCTCCCCTCTTTTCCTATGTCTGCACCCTGGGAACCATGCAGTTGATTGGTCACCCATTAGATATTCCCGGTCTGATGCTCTCCATTGTCATCCTGGGCATGGGCATCGATTACTCCATATTCTTTGTCAGGGCCCACCAGCGATACCGCAATCCCGATCACTCCTCCTTCAAACTCGTCCGCATGGCTGTCTTTATGGCAGCGATGTCCACTCTCATTGGCTTCGGCGTCCTCTGCTTTGCCGAGCATTCCCTGTTACGAAGCATAGGTGTCACATCATTGCTGGGAATCGGCTATTCCCTCCTCGGTGCCTTTCTCCTTCTGCCTCCTCTGCTCCAGGCTTTTTTCTCTGGGAAAAGACAGGCCCCTCTTACAGAACAATCCCTTGTTCAGCGTGTCATGGGCCGCTATCATCTCATGGAGGCCTATCCACGCATGTTTGCCCGTTTTAAGCTAAAATCGGACCCCATGTTTGGAGACCTTGCCACACTGCTTGCAAAATATACAGACAGTACCGAGACAATCCTCGATATCGGCTGCGGCTACGGGGTTCCCGGCTGCTGGTGCCTGGAATACTTTCCACAGTCAAAAATTATTGGTCTTGATCCGGACCCGGAACGAGTAAGAGTGGCAACGCTAGCCATGGGAAAAAGAGGCGATATTGTGCAGGATATGGCCCCAAAGCTGCCTGCACTTTCCAAGCCGGCCGATCTTATACTGCTCCTTGACATGCTGCACTACCTGGATGACGAAACAATCACTACCCTGTTTACGAATTGTTTGCAGGCCCTTGCCCACGACGGCATACTGGTGATACGTTATGTAATCCGCCCAGATGCCCCGCCTTCCAAATCCTGGATGCTTGAACATTACAGAATCAAGTTTTCCGGTGGGACCCCCTGGTATCGTTCTTCCGAAAAGATGGCTGAACTCATGGCTGGGACCGGTTTTCTTATTGAAAGCAACATGGTTTCACAATCAAATCCGGAGCTGATCTGGATAATCGGCAGGGCTGAAAAAGATGACGCCAGCACCAAATAGTACCCAGCAAGGGGGTTTGTCCCCAGCAGAAAAAATCGGCTTTGTCGCCTTTCTGCTTGCAGCCCTGCTTTTTTTCATCGGCCCCTGGTTTGCCGCCATCCTCTCCCTCCTCCTGTTTCTGTTACTCTGCCTTGCAGCACCCTTTTTCCCGCAACATGGAATCTTTTTGCCCATAATCAGCAGAAGTATATCCGGCAGCAGGGGAGTGGCCCTTACCTTTGATGACGGACCATCGCCTACTTCCACGCCAATATTACTCAAACTGCTGGCCCGCTATAAGTTACAAGCCACCTTCTTTGTCATCGGCGAAAAAGCTGCGCAATACCCTGAACTTATTGCAGACATTATTAACCAGGGACACAGTATCGGCAACCACTCCTGGCAGCATGACAATCTGCTTATGTTGAGAAGCCGAAAGAAACTCCAGCAGGATATCCATAGGACTCAGGTCATATTACAACAATACGGAATTCAGCCCCTTCTCTTCCGTCCGCCGGCAGGAATTACAAACCCACGCCTCAAACGGGTGCTTCACGATGAAGGATTGCTCGCAGTCACTTTCAGTTGTCGCCCTTTTGACCAGGGAAATAAAAAGATAAGCAATCTGGCAAAACGCATTCTTCATAAGCTCAAGGAAGGAGACATCATTCTCCTCCATGATCTCGGCCCGGAAACAAAAAGCGCAGAGGCCCAATGGGAAAATGAACTCAACAGTCTTTTTGATTCCCTGCAAACAAACCATTACAACGTTCAGCCTCTAGAAACTCTTATCGACCACCCGGTAATGAGGCTTATCCGAAAGACATCGCTGACAACCAGGTAGGAGCGGTTTCAACCGCGAACAAACCACCGCATTACACAAACAAACCAGCAGGCCGCAACAACTCCGATTTCGCGGATAAATCCGCTCCTACAGGCGATGATGTTCAGCAGGAAAACTGCGGTGACAAACAGGTAGGAGCGGTTTCAACCGCGAACAAGCCACCGCATTACACAAACAAACCAGCGGGCCGCAATAACTCCGATTTCGCGGATAAATCCGCTCCTACAGGCGATGATGTTCAGCAGGAAAACTGCCGTGACAAACAGGTAGGAGTGGTTTCAACCGCGAACAAGCCACCGCATTACACAAACAAACCAGCGGGCCGCAACAACTCCGATTTCGCGGATAAATCCGCTCCTACAGGCGATGATGTTCAGCAGGAAAACTGCCGTGACAAGCAGGTAGGAGCGGTTTCAACCGCGAACAGACCACCGCATTACACAAACAAACCAGCGGGCCGCAATAACTCCGATTTCGCGGATGAATCCGCTTCCACAGGCGATGATGCTCAGGCGGAAAACTGCAGTGACTGTAACCTTTGAGGGATCAGGGAGGAAAAAAACAACTTCTTTTGCACCACTTCTGCTGATCAGGCCCTGGTTTCGAGCATAGATTGCCTCGCCGGGAGGACTTTCTGCAGAAGAGCGGCTCCGGGTGATTCAGCACCGGTGGCAAAACTCAGAGAAAGCAAAGGGGCGGTGCTGACACGCTCTTTCAGCTCCTCATCAAAATTTGACACAAACTCTGCCTTTTCCGAAGATTCGAGAAAAAAGGAGAGCCTGATTGCCTCCTCGCTCTGAACACAGTTGACTCGAACATCTCCAAGCCCCTCCAGGGTAAGATGCAGGGTACAGGAGAAGCTCTCTTCCTGCCCCTCCTTTCCTCCCTGCTCCCCTCCATCACTCTCCACCATGAGGTAACCCTTTTCTATAAAGGAAAAAGGAAGGGGAAAGAGAAAAATAGAATCATTATTCAGCCCTGCCTGCAGAAACTGACTATTCTCCAGGGTAGACAGCAGACGATTAGCTGAAGCACTGATCTCCTCCTGCCCCTTAAAAAGTTTTGTGATCTCAGCGAGGAGCGTTTTGAGTTGAGCTGCAGTCTCCTGCCCCCTTCCCTGGGCCACCATAGCCTCTGATCGTATACCCAGCTGTTCCAGCCCTTTTTTCAAAAGATTCCCTGCACCCGGTTTCTGTAACTGTGCCGGCTGCAGCGATTGAAAATCTTTCAACACCTGTTGTTGAGATGATTGGAGAAGATCGAAACCGGTAAAAAGAGGAAGTTGCAGAGCCCGGACCAGGGCAGGCAACTCCTGTCCCTGACCTTGGGTAATAAGACTAAGAGGCAGCGCTGCTTTTGCATGATAACCTCCATCAGCCACCGGCAAAAAGGTCACAGCAGGCTGCAGAGACTGCAACTGCAACATCCTGCTCTCTCCCGGACGTGCATCAATACGACCATCCAACAGGTAGGATTCACTACCGATACGAACCAGGGTTCTGTTATCTCCCTGATTTTCAAGCACCGTTGCCTTTACCGTATAGTTCCCCTGGCGAACCAGCTGTGCCAAGGCTCCAGCCTCCATCTTCTGCACCTGGGACTGAACTGTTTGGCTGTTGGCTGGTGTTGTTCCCTGAATCGGGCTGCCTTTCTCTAGAGATGGCAACACAGTGTTTTTCTGCACAACTGACTGTTCTGGCGCTGACCTTGTACCAGGCAAGGCAGCATTTCCCTGCTCAACTGATTGTCCAAAACCTGGTCCAGGACGAGAAAAAAAGGTCGTCTGCAAATTCCGCAGGAGAGGAGAAAGGTTGACAGGCTCACCGGTCAAGGGAAGGGTTCTCCTGATCTGGGCAGGAAGAGGATTCTCAACTTTCTGCAGCTCAAGAACAGGATTCGTCGACACGACCTGAAACCGGATCTGCTCTCCTTTGTTAAGCGGCACGCCGGATTGCACGCTGAACTTTGTCCCTGCCGTCTCCAGCAAAAAAATATCCTTCCCCCGACTCTCCACCACAGTGGCAGAAAGTATCTTTCCTGTTTCCAACTGAGGTACAAGAGGCGACCTCTCCCCAGGCTGACCAGGCTTGATCTGTCGCCCGCCAAGGGAGGCAATCGGTGCCAATTTGTTGATCATTCCTCCTTCCCCCCTTAAATAATTAGCAATTCCAACATGCCCTCAGAAAGTATCTTTTCAATTATATCTGCAAAAGCGTTGAAAAAGCAACTTGGCGTAGAGTAAAATACATGCTTTACTATGAACAATAGTATTCATCAGAATTATTTTTTTGTCTGTCCCCAACCCTTAGTCAGGAAAAAATATCTCGTTATGAAAATGCTCCTGGCCCAGCTCCTCTTCTTTGTCAGAAACAAAGAGGCAAAGAAAAATGTCGCCCTCCTGCTTCGCTTCCTTTTCTTTCTCACTTTTATCATCGCTCTGTACAGTATCAGCTTCCACCTGATCATGCTCTATGAAGACAGAAATTTCAGCATGATCACAGGATTTTACTGGACGCTGACAGTGATGTCGACCCTCGGTTTCGGCGACATCACCTTTTCCTCTGACCTGGGCCTCCTCTTTACCCTGCTCGTCCTTGTTTCAGGAATCATCCTCCTCCTGATCATGCTGCCCTTCACCTTTATCCAGTTTTTTTACGCCCCCTGGCTAGAGGCCCAAAGCCAGTCCAGAACTCCCCGCTTTCTCCCGAAAAACATCAGCGGCCATGTTCTCCTGGCAAACTTCGATTCATTGACCAGAAACCTTGTAAAAAAGCTTAAGAAACATCACTATGACTATACCTTCATCACCGGTGATCAGCATAAGGCAATGGAAATCTATGACGCGGGGTATAAAGTTGTCCTGGGGGATGTCGATAATCCTGAAACCTACCAAAAGACTCGCGCTGCCCAGGCGGCTCTGGTCGTGGCCACCGCCGATGACCTGATAAACACAAACATCTCTTTTACCGTACGGGAAATAAGTGAGATAGTGCCCATTGCCAGCAGCGCCGACAAAGAACACTCCCTCGACATCCTAAAATTTACCGGCAATACCCATGTCTTCCAATTTATGAGTATGTTGGGCATCAGCCTGGCAGAAAAAACCATCGGTGTTGTCGACCCTAATATCATTGGACGTTTCCAAGAGCTCCTAATCGGAGAATTTCCTGTTCGCGACACTATTCTCACCGGCCAGACCCTGGCCCAGTCTCAACTGAGACAGACCCTTGAACTTACCGCTATCGGTATCCTGGAACGAGGACAGGTTCTCCCGCCGAATCCGCAAACAATACTCGCCCCGACAAACATTCTGATCATGGCCGGGACACAAGCTGCCATGGACCGGACAGGCAGACAGCTGGCAGTATCCCCCACAGAGCCGCCTGCCGATCCTTCGGTACTCATCCTCGGTGGTGGAAGAGTGGGACAGGCAGCAGCCTATTTTCTCCAGCAAAACAGTATTTCCTATAAAATAGTCGAGAAATTAGCTACAGTGAACAAAGGGAAGGCTCATTGTATCCTTGGCGATGCTGCTGACATCAATACCCTGGAGAAAGCCGGTATCACTAAGGCCCGATCGGTAATCATCACCACCCATACCGATGCCATGAATATCTACCTCTCCTTTTACTGTCGTCAACTGAGACCGGATATTCAGATCGTCACCCGGGCCACGGCAGAACGTACCATGTCAAAGCTGCACAGGGCCGGTGCCGACCTGGTGGTTTCCTCTGCAGCCATGGGGGCAAACTCTATCATGAACCTTCTTCAGCCCTCTGACGTCTCAATTTTTTCGGAGGAACTCAATGTCTTTCTGGTTCCGATCACTGATGCACTTGCAGGAAGAACTCTGGTAGAGATAAAATTGCGAGAACAGACAGGATGCAGTGTATTGGCAATAAAAACCAACAAACGTTTTCTTATGACCCCAGACCCGACAGCACCTCTGGCAAAAGCAGGTGAGTTACTCCTGGCCGGATCACTGGAAGCAGAAAAAATTTTCAGACAGGAGTATCTGAAATAATGCAGAAACAGTCACGTAACAGCAGACAACCAGCAATTCAACATACAATTATTACATAGCAAATCACCCTATGTCCGACGACAAAAATGAAAAATTTCTTCAGAGTGTTAAGAAAAAGCTTACCCTTTTCTTTCCCGAAGACGCTTACTCCTTTACCCAGCAAACGATCGAAGAAGGATTGGATAGCGGTGATTTCATGGTCAAAAGTGCAGCGATTCTCCCCTACCTGCAAACCGCCCTCTTTGACGACAAGATTATCGAAGTAGAACTCGACGGTATGACCCGAGTCTATTTCAGCAGGATCTACGATGACACCCCTGATCTTATTAAGGTGGAAGAGGATGGAGAAACTCGAATCGAAGAACCTGAGTATACAGCAGGTGATTATCTGAAATTGATGTCGCACATCATTACGCTGCCTCTGGAACCCGGCCTGGGCAATATCCATATCCGAGATAGTCAGAAAATCATGCTCCGCCTCTTTACCGCCACCTGCGCCATTGAATTGGGTACTTTTTTTCAGGATCTGGCCTTAGTTCGCGACATTCCCGTGCTACGCCTGGCCTTTCCCGTTGTCGCCAGACAGGTCCGAGGAGCCAGGGCCTTCCGGGCAAAGGTTCCCACCGACATGGACTTTCTTCTTCTTATCATGGGTAAACGTAAACGCCCGAAAATGCGAAAACGAATGATGGATATCAGCGCCAACGGCATGTCCTTTCAGGTACGCAAGGAAGAACGTACTCTCTTCAAGATAGACGAGATCTGCAGTATCCAGTTTGTCATGAATGATGAACTGCTGCTGAAGGTGAACTGTACCGTCCGTCATATTTCCAAGGTTCGGGGAAAAAAAGGAATCGAATACCGTTGCGGCGTCCAGTTTGACCTGCCCACCCGTTCCGTTGCCGCCAGTATAGAAGCCATTGTGGCCACAGTGCAGCGAGCGCATCTGAAGGAACTCTCCGACAAATCACTGGAGAGCGGCATTAAACTGGTTCATTAAGACACCGCCTATTCCCCACTCATGGACTTGCCTCCTTTTCCCGCAGATCAATACCCGTCAATTCTTTCTTTATCGCAACGCCAAGTTCTTCCATCGTGTAAGGCTTCTTGACAAAACTCCCTGCCCCATGGGTCTGGATTTTCTTCACCTCTTCCGTCTCAGCAAAACCGCTGGCAATAACCGACCTCAATCCAGGCAGCGCCTTCAACATCTGTTCATAGGTCTCCCGACCATTCATTCCTGGTTCCATAAGCATATCCAGGAGAACAAGATCCGGAACCTTTTTTTCAAGAGAGGCAATAGCATCTTCACCTGAACTTGCCGTGTCAACGGTGTAATCCAGCTTTTCCAGAATGCTGCGGGCAATGAGCCGTTGTTCTTTAACATCATCAACCACCAGGATACGCTCATGGTTGCCACGAAGCTGATTTAAAGGAATAACACTCTCGGCCAGAGACAGTTCTTCATTACTCACAGGGAAAAAGAGTTCAAAACTCGTCCCTGCTTCACCACTGTTGACATGGATATAGCCCTGATGATCCAGCATTGTATTCCAGACCACGGTCAATCCCAGACCAGTCCCGCTTCTTCCCATAACTTTCCTGGAATAAAAAGGATCAAAGATACTCTCCAGGTCATCCTCTTTGATACCAGGCCCGGTATCGGCCACCTGAAGGACAACGTATTCGCCTGAAATGACTTCCTTATAGCTTTTAGGGGAACTATCAACATCCTGATTCCTGGTAGTTATGGTCACTGTCCCCTCGCCATTAATGGCCTCTGCCGCATTAGCGGCAAGGTTGGTAATCACTTTCCGAATATGAACCATGGAGCAACGAGTATGACGCAGATCAGCCTCCGTCTTCAGAACAAAAGAGACCTGCGGGTGAGATTTTTTGAGCTGTTGAATTTCCACCGAGTCGTAGGAATCTTTGAGCAGGCTATTCAAAGAAACGACTTCCCTGCTACTGGCAACCCCTCTGGCCACGGTAAGGAGATCGGCAACCACTGCTGCCGCCCTGCGTCCTGAACTGAGTATCTCTTCCAGCGGCCGACGCTGCGGGCTGTCCTGAGGAAGATCAAGAAGGAGGAGTTCAGGCAGACTGACCACCCCTGAGAGGATATTATTCAAATCATGGGCGACTCCACCAGCCAGAAGACCTAAAGACTCCATCTTTTTGGCTGTGGCCTTCCGGTGTTCTCGCTTCTCCTCTTCTCTTTTCAGACGATTCTGCTCCGTCAGATCGTTAAAGGTGAAGATAAAGCGTTCCCCGAGCTGTGTACAAGTATACTCAACCTCTGCCACTGTCCTGTCTTTTTTTAGGATTATTCGCTGGAAGGCGTTGATCTGTAGATTTCCCTCCCTGGAATCAGTCACCATCTTCTGCCAAAAAGCCCTACCCTTCTCGACAGACTCCTTGTCATTATAAACGTTATCAAACCAATCATCCATAACCTGTAGATCCTGTTCATCATACCCGTACAAGAGACGCAAAGTATCATTGATCAGCTCTATTCGACCATTTACATTGACTATGGCCATGGGGACTTTGGCCTGTCGAATCAAATCAGTCAGAGTCTGTTCACTCTGCGCCAATTTCTGTTGGGTCGTCCGCAGCTTTTTCTCTTCACGACTGATAATAATCTGACGAACCTGCCAGGAGATCCAGGAAAGAAGGGACAAGGTGACAGCAACGATGATGATTAGCCAGTGATTACGGAAGGTCTCCATGGGAGCCAGGGCCTGCTTTCCAGCTGTGGCAACCACAAGAGACCAGTGGTTATGAGGAAGATCAATGTGTACATAACTTGCGTACTTGAGGATAGTCTCCGTCTCCTCTCCCCTGATCCGATCATAGCTGTATGTTGTATCTCCAGTCTCACCCTTCATCATCTTTTTCGCCATATCGATGACGGAAGGAAACTGTGAAGAGGTTTCATAAACCGTCTTGCCGATATGGCCGGGAACCGGACAGTAGAGTTCCACTCCACTGGTGTCGATAAGCCAGGCATATCCCTCTTTGCCGATCTTTATATTTTCCACATATTCGCTGGAGATCAGTTGAAAAGGAATGAGAACAGTAATGGCCCCAGCATATTTCCCGGCATCAAAAACCGGATACGCAAAGGCGACACTGGTATAGCCCTGAACAGTCTGAAAGACATTACTGACAACAGGCTTCTGCTCGTTCATGACATAGCGGTTATGTTCCTGTCCACTGATATCCTTCCCAATCGCCTGATCATTTCGAGGAAAGGTGTAAAGTATATGGCCAGTTGCATCCACACGGGTAATAGCTCGAATCGCCTTCTTGTGGGATTGATAAAAAATATCCATCTGCTGCTTACCTGTTTCATCCAGAGAGATAATAGTTTGATGCTGAGACAGGTAAGCCAGATTATTGGCAAGATGCTTGAAAAACTCCTCTATACCTTTGGCAGCCTGCATAGCCAGCAGACGCTGATGACCATATAAATTAGTAATGACTGTCTCTCGAATGGCCTTGTAGGGAAGATAAAAAATAAAGGCGCAGAACCCAAGAAAGAGAAAAAAGAAAAGAAGACGTCGTCGAATCATCTTGCGGTAGCGTATTGGCATTAAAAAAAGAGAAAGGGTGGGAAATGAACAGGGCCTCCCCCGGAAGAAACACCAGTCCTGTTGCCGGTGCATTGCATCTTTTAATGCTATACCATTACACCAACAAAAGACAAGGAAGCTCTCTCATGCTCTTCAAAATGTTACAGAGCCACAAGCCAACAGGCTTGCCCAGCAAAGAGAAATGAATCAGAAAAACAATTGAAGTCGTCATCACTGTCCAGACAAAAATGGTCCCGGATCAATTAAGATCCGAGACCATTTTTATGGAGACGCCCTGCTAAAAACCCTCTAGATGACGTAGAGTTCATCCAGCTTATCAAAAAGGGCCTTGCGCTCGTCCTCAAACATCATCAGTTTGTCTTGGGCCTCCTGTTCCTTCCCCTGATTGTAGAGAGAAACTATCTCCCTGGCTATGGTATGGACAGCCTCATGGTGTACGCCTATTTCCTGGAACAGGGGCAGATTGGTAAAAATTGCTGCACTCTTACCCTGATACCACTTCCCAAATTCACAATGAGTATGAGCAACTACCTCGTCAGGCTGCATTTTTTTCCTCCCCTGGAGGACGACTTCCAAGCGCTGTTTCCAGGCGAGATGAGCCTCTTTGACCTTGGCAATATTAAATTTTTCCTCTCCGAGGTCAAACTCCTCGACCATCTTGTTGAGATAGGCGGAGATCTTATTCATCTCCCTGGAAAACTCCTTGGTTTCCAGGCAGTTTTCTGCAATGAGACTGGCACTCTTCTGGAGTTGCACGATGTCGCCTGTTACAGACTGATTGACCACCGAGGCCTGGGCCACGTTTTCATTGACCTCCTGGATCCCCTGCGCCACCTGGCCGACATTTTCAGCTATTTCACTGGTAGCAGCCGACTGCTGGGAAACCGAACTGTTAATTGAAGTAACAATCTCGTTGACCTTGGCAATGATTGTAGTAATTCCGGCAATCTGTTCAACGCTTGCTGATGTAGAGTTCTGAACACCGGCGATCTTGCTTTTAATCTCTCCGGTGGCATCTGCCGTCTGCTTGGCCAGCTCCTTGATCTCGTTGGCAACCACGGCAAAGCCTTTACCCGCTTCACCTGCCCGAGCCGCCTCGATGGTAGCGTTGAGGGCCAGGAGGTTAGTCTGTTCCGAGATCTCGGTAATCACCTCGGTGACCTTATTAATTTCTCGGGCAGCAGCCCCAAGAGTATTCATACCCTCTGAGACCTGGTCACTATCCTGCACCGCCTGTTGAGTGATGTCGGTGGCAATGACCAGCTGCTCACCTATCTCCCTGGTTGTGACATCCATTTCTTCGGTTGCCGCCGCTACCAACTGAACATTCGTGGCAGCCTCCTCCATAGAACTGGCAACTGATTGCATGTTTGTACTCATCTCTTCGGCAGATGTGGCCACCGTTATGCTCCTGTCTGACATTTCATCAGCCTTGCCGGCCATCTCTCCTGCAAAATCGAGCATGGTGGTTGAAGAAGCATTAAGAGTGTGAGAATTGTTCATAACTCCCTTAAACATTCGGCTCAGATCCCTGACCATTTTATTCAGGGCCTTGGTCAGGTCTCCGATTTCATCCTCACTTTTGGCCTTAATCTGACCAGTCAGATCACCATTTGCCACCCTGGAAGCAAAACCAATATTTTCTTTGAGGGGATTGATCAAGAGACGATTGTTGAGAAAACGGATCACAAAGAAAAGCAGACTCAAGGTGACCAGACTAAAGAGGAGAATCTTGTAAGCCAAACTGCGAGTGGTGGCGGAGATTTCCTCGGACTTGGTCTTGATGATCATTTCAATGTCATCGGTATACTCGCCAGTGCCGATAACCCATCCCAGCGGGGCAAAGCGTTTGACAAAAGCAAGTTTTGGGGCAGCCGCGTTACTGCCACTGTTACTTTGAGGCCTGGGCCACACATAATCCACAAAGCCCTCACCCGTATCCCTGGTCTTATCGACAAAGGCCAGGAACATATTTTGATCCTTACCCAAAGCGCAGTTGTATTTCGGGTCATCCATGACCTTCCCCACCAGTGTCGGACTGATGGGGTGCATGACCATCTTGGGATACGGTTGGCTGATATCATTTATCCAGAAATAACCATTGCCGTTATTAAAACGCATGCGGGAGATTTCATTCTTGGTCCGTTCCACAGCATCACGAATTGCTTCATCCACATACACTCCGGTACCGATGATCCAGTTCCACTGGGGAATACGACGAACGTAAGAGAGTTTCGGTTGATCTTCACTGAGTTTGCCATCGGAACTCGGCTTAGACCACACGTAATCCACAAAGCCCTGGTTATCAGCATTGGCAGTCACTTCGACAAAAGCCTGAAAAAGGTTCTTCTTTTTCCCCTGGGCACAGTTATATTTTGGATTGTTCAACACCTGCCCTGCCAGCTGAGGTGCAGTCGGGTGCATGATCATTTTTGGATAAGGAGTGCCTGTGTCATTAATCCAGACATAGCCGGTGCCATTATCATAACGGATTTTAGCGATCCCATTTTGGGCATTCTCCCGAGCCTGTGCCTCGTCAAGCTGGCCAGATTTGACCTTTTCCAGATTATCTTTGATAATACCTTCGGCTATATCGATAATGGCAATCAAACGGGGACCATATTCTTTTTCCAGATAAGAATTATCGTGGGCCTTTTGGTAGCTGTACTCAAGAAGATCATATGCCATGAGTACATTTCCCTTGAGAGTCTCTTCTACATTTCCCATCTCATGCTCTCGGAACTGAATTATTTCCCTCGCCTGATAAGATGAAAAAACAGTGTAGATCATTGAGCAGATAGCAACAGAAAAAAGGATAATCCCTACCATAAATAAACCTGAGAGTTTAGATTGAATCCCCAGTGATTTCATAGTGCATTCCTTGAGTAGATAGTGACCGCTTATAAAAACAGCCTTTTGTTTTCTTATATGTCTTATTCAATTAACCTATTGAATAATCATGACTTGTTTTGCCACACCAGCTTTCCAAAACAAGAAAAAATCAAAAACACCAAAAAATGCTCCCCTTTGTTCGACAATAGGAATTACTGCCTGTAAAGAATTGCAGACCTCTACCTTCCGACTGTATCATTCGTCACCAAAACTCATGAGAAACAGTACAGCACCCTATCTTCTCAAGAAGAACAATACAACCGAACCTATTATGCTAAAGAAGCACCACAAAAAAAGACAACAAGTGAATTATTTCGCCCCCTCCAGGGATTTTTTTCCTTTTATTCAATTGTATTTATAGCCAGGTAATAATCAAGAAAAAAAGAGTGTATTGCCTTGCAACAAGAATGAGTGGAACAGGAATAAGAACGAAAAGGGAGGGCACAACATTTGGGAAGGGAAATGACAAGAGGGGAATATCGCTATGATTTATATTTCTCAACAACCCCATCAAGAGGGAAAATGCGTGTATAGCCTATCTACAGAATGATCTAAAAAAAAGACGCTCAATAAGGGGATCAGGTAAAAGAATGGAACAGTTCAGCGCTATAGGAAAGCAAACCGTCTGCTATACTCCCGAAGTCTTAAGGGTTGCAGCTACAAACTGCTTCCAGTTCGCTGTCGGATGAACAACCTGAAAGCCTATCAACTGGTACATCTCTTTTTTTGTCTCCAATCTCCAGCTGGGGTGTAACATTACTTTAAAGTCCTGAAGAGGACCATGCACGACGGTGAAGCATTCCTGGGAGTTTTTATCGAATTTTGACGGAATTTGAGACACCCGAATACCGGTGGCTGAAACATCTTCAACAACACCAATACAAGCGGACTCGCCATCCCACATACTGGATAGAAGTCCCATGGTAGACTGTCGTTTGCTTCCTCTCCGATTCGTCCGCATACTGCCTCCTGCCAATACTACTCCTTATCATGATAATGGAAGCTGAACCGTCACGCGCACCTATTCTATTTGGGTAATAGTTATGACAGCTGTCTTGGAGTTACTCTTGCATTCAAGTGCAACAGTCACATCTCCATCATACATGGAGAAATAAGCCGTTAAATCATCATCAACCATATCTTCAAAAAATTGTCCTGCCTCAGTTTCGATTGTTGTAACCGTCATTCCAGGTATTTCTTCGAAGGTCAATAAGGCGTGTGGAGTATCTACAACAAAAATACCATTCATAGCATAAGCCTCTTCAGCAATGATTTCCTCGAACAATTAACAAACTGAAACAAACAGATTGGGAAAAAACAGGATAGCAGACTGCAGCGACCATGGGTGGGGGAGTCGCCGCAATCTTTCGAATCATTGTTTGAGCACTATCCTGTTTCCCAAAACTGACTGTATAGACTTCTCCTCCTTCTGGTTTATAACTTTCCAATATTTGTTTGACACACAACAGCCACAGACATTTTTCTCATAAGACATTTACAACATCTCTGCTCTTGGACAATTTTCTCTTTCAGAATTCAATAAAATTCTTACTTCTTTTAGTATGAGACGGATAGCACTACAAAAGGTTACATTTTTTTATTAAAAAAAATCCGATTACCACTAATATTCCGCTCATCTCGGTGTCATTCCCGCGCGGGAATGACTTTATGGCAAGGAAATAATTGTGAAATATCAATGTGCCACCTGGATTACTTCTTGTTTGGCTGAGTTTGAATGGTAATCATAAAAAAAATCTCTTTCATATGAACTTCATCTTTTCCGGGCCGTTATAGCGATTGTTTTTTTTGGACATATGCGCGATAAAATTTCAGATCCCTAGTCCCGGTAAAGGAATCGAAGACAGCTGCAGCATTATTGCTCTCTATTCAATCCTCTCAAAAACACCAGGTTTCGGGGGTTCATCCCCTTCAGGTCCATTACCGGCTAGATTGGCATCAGCGCGGTCAAAATATTCAAAGAGATAGGAACGCCAGTTCGAATCGGCGATCCAATCAAGATCGATAGCCGGATCTTCATAATACATGGTGGAGCCAAACACCTCATCACTCTCATCCCGAGTATCATATTTATTCCAGGTAGGTGGGTACCAGACACTCAATCCTGTGGCCGCTTTCAGCTTAAAGCCATCAGCCGGGTTCCGCTCATAAATAACAAGTTTATCTTGTTCAGCAAGGTAAGCCTGCACTGCATCATTAAGGTCGGGAAATGACAGACCCTCCTCCGCGATCAGACGGAGACCTTCAACCATAAATGTCTCAATATCAAAATTATAATCAAACTCAGTAATCTCTCCAAAACCACCAACTTCAGCAAGATCACGCGCATGGGGCAAGATATTATAGATATCATCAAAAAGAAGCCAGGTCGTTGCTGCCCAAAACATGTGTGCGTCACGTACATCAGAGATATGTGAAAGATCAAAAACCGTCAGAGCGGCAAAGTTGGTTGAGGTATCAGCACTGGGTGTCCCATTATTTCCTTTATCTGAATAGTATTCGATGTGGTTATCAGTAATGGCGATACCAAGTTCTTTACTTGACATCGTCGGTGTTGCTCCCAGATCCTCGATCACCATCTCCCAGGGCAGGCCATCAGGTTGAATCTTGGACTGCGACGCCACAAGAATAGGTGCAGCATCCCTGCATTCATAGACGACCTCCATAAAGGCCATAATTGCCCCTTCAAGCACCAGGAGATCCACATTTTTCCCAGCCAGAGACTGTGCGGCCAAAAGCGACTCCGCCAGATCACCATTTGTCATGAGCTGATCGGACGCTTCCTCGTCGTGGGTGTTATCTCGACCAATACCGCGCCAGGACAGCCCTTCACTTTTCATCACAAAAGCAATATTTTCATATTTGGCAAGTCCAAGGGCATAGCTTGTAAAATCCTGCAAAACTGAACCATCTGCACTATTCTGTTCTCCATAACTCGCCAGCGGTACTCTCTCCCCTCCTGCAATCTCAAACACCTCTGTTCCAGGAACAGAAAATCGATCGATCAAGACCAGGATCTGCGGATGATTCGGCACCTTTGCCGTCCCGGCAAGAAGCTGGGCAATACTATTGTCGGCGTAGAACTCCTGCTCATTGTCGGCAGCCAGATAATAAATAAAAGTCCATTGCGGGTCTCCGCCCGAATCAGCATCATTCATGCTCTGCCCCGCCCAGCATATCCCTGTGACCAGTAAAATCAGAAACATTGTTCCTAAAGCACATATCCCTTTTCGCATAATTCCCTACCTCTCCTTTTTGCCAACACAGAGCAATTGTTTTTTAGTGAGCACATCCTTTCATAAAAGATTTTCACAGGCATCACGACGTTCGGCCACAACCACCCTGTGGTATCTTGCAGAGGAAACGAGCAGGCCTTTGTTTGGTTACAAAGAAAATTTAAAAGAGGTATTCAAGAGTCTCATTCGTGTGTAGCCATGAGTGACCGAATAAGTCCTAAACCGTTTTCAAACAAGCAAGAGATTTCAAATCAACAAGCCGGAATAATTCAGCATTCACACCAATCAACTAAAATATAACATTGAGTAAAACATGCGGAGAGACACTATCCGGAGAAGAAGACGGATAGCATAAAACAAGAATGTAAAAAAATCTTTCAGTACAGTCTGCGAAAAGCTGAGGCCTTGATAACCGCAACAACTTCCATTCCTTTTCTGATATCAAGTTCACGGACGGATTCCGGGACGATCTGCGAAATGAGTTGGCCGCCATTACAGGTGAGTTCCACGCCGATTCTGTTACCACCACCAAACAGATCACTCACTTGACAGGGCAAAAGATTACGGGCACTGGTGGCCACCGGATGCTGTTTGAACAGAGTAACATCCTTGGCCCCCAGCTCAAAAAGGTTATCACCTTTCTCACCCGGCTCAACAAGAATCAGCTCCGTCCCTCCCCAACGATAGGACCACAGGTCACCATGGGGTTCCGGAGAGGGCAAACGAAGAAGGTTTGCGTATCCGCGACGTTCGGTCACCAGGCGACGCCGTGCAAGTTCTTCTGCAGATAAACGGGCTTGCAGCCTCCCTTCTTCAAACACAAGCACTTCATCGGTCATCAGTCGTATCTCCTGCAATGAATGACTGATAAAGAGAAAGGGGATATCAAATTGCTCAAGGACATCTCTGAGATAGGGGATAATCTGAAACTTCAAATCCCGGTCAAGCCCGGTCAGCGGCTCATCCATCAAAATGAGACGAGGCCAGGAGAGGACAGTACGTCCCAGAGCAACGCGCTGCCTCTCTCCACCAGAAAGACTGTTCACACCACGTTCCAGCAGATGCTCAAGATTGAGAACCTTGATTATCGCCTCCGGCGTCCCCCGACGCTCCTGAGGCGGAGTACGCTGCCAGCCATAGAGGAGATTACGACGCACATTCATGTGCGGAAAGAGATGGGCATGCTGGAAAACCACACCGATCCGGCGTTCCTGAGGCGATAAATTTATTTTCCTTTTCTGGTCAAAAAGAGGAACCCCGTCAAGAACGATCTTGCCCTTGTCCGGCTTGAGCAATCCTGCCAGGATATGCATAAGGGTCGACTTACCACTTCCGGAAGGTCCGAAAATGCCGCATTTTTTCTCAGACAGGCTAAAGTCAACTTGTAAGGAAAAGTCCCCGATTTTCTTTTCAACATCTACTTCAAAGAGCACACTATTACCTTTTTTTAAATGAGCGGGCTGTCGCCTCGCTTATGAGAAGGACGATAAAAGAAAGCCCAATGGAAACCAGACAGAGGGAGAGCGCCATACTGTCTCCTCCCGGTGTGTTGGTATATTCATAGATCGCCAAAGGAATGGTCTGCGTGACTCCCGGGATATTTCCAGCCAGGATAATGGTGGCCCCGAATTCACCTAGACTTCTTGCAAACATCAGAGTCATCCCGGCAAGAATGGCCCTGCCCGACAGAGGAAGAATAATGGTATAGAGGATATCCCACCACTGTGCTCCAAGTGTCCGTGCCGCCTGGAGATACTGATTGTCGATACCATCCATACCGATGCGGATGGAACGGACCAACAAGGGAAATCCAACCACTGCAGATGCGATAACCGCCCCCTTCAAGGTAAAAATAATTCGTAGATCAAGAAGGCTCAGCACTGGCCCAAAAGTGCCAGACTGACCAAAGAGAAGAAGCAGCAGATAGCCGACAACCACCGGCGGCAAAACCAGAGGCAGATTGACAACACCCTCGAGAACGGCCCTGCCGGGAATTCTGGTGAAGACCAGGAGATAGGCCGCTCCGAAACCAAAGGGCAGGGAGAACAACGTCGCTGCCGTGGCCACCTTAACCGACAGAGCAATGGCCTGAATATCTTGGGGAGTTAAAGAGAGCATAATCTTATAAATGACCTTTCTGGTGAAGGAAATCAGTGTTCCGCCATGGCCTCTTCAAACTTGTACTTATGTAGTATCCTGATGGCCTCGGGACTTTCCAGGTAGGCGAGAAAAGCCTGAGCATCGCTGTTCTTTGTCCCGGTATGCGTCAGGCCCAGGGGGTACGAAATACGGTCATGCAAAGCAGCGGGAACGGCAAAGAGCACCACTGCATTTTGGACGAGCAGACCATCGGTACGGTAGACAAAGGCCCCGTCCACCTCGCCACGGTCGGCATAAATCAAGGCCTGCCGGACATCCTTAGCCATGACCAATTTATGTTCATGGGCAAGCTTTTCATACACACCTACTGCCTCCATCGCCTGGACAGCGTACTGTCCTGCAGGGACACTCTTGGGGCTGCCGATAGCGACAAGGGAGAGGAGGGTAATGTCATTTAGTGTTTTCATCTTTGGATTTTCTTTTCCCACAAAGACCAGGCCATTATAGGCAAAGACATGCACCGTTTCCGCAGCAATCTTCTCTTCCTGTACGAGATAATCCATCCATTTCTGATTGGCAGAGATATACAGATCTGCAGGAGCCCCCTGAACAATCTGTTTGGCCAGGGAACCAGACGATGCAAAATTCGGGAGAACAGATACCTGCGGATGGACTTTGACAAAAGAGTTCACCAGCTCCTTGACGACATCGGTCATACTTGCCGCAATGGATAAGCGCACCTCACCGGCCTGAACGGACAGTGCAGAGAAGAAGAATAGCTGCAGTAGGAAAAGCAGAATATATATTTTTATCCTCATGATACAATTCCTCTTTTTCAATGAATTATCAACGCTAAAGAGTTGCTCTGTTTCGGCACATCTACTACTGTCCTTGACCATTTCCGGAGTGTGACCTGACTGTTTTATCTCAAAAAATGTGCCAGTCCTGTTTTCATTAAAAAAACCGAGCTAATTTGTCGCTGGCACCTCTTTCATTATGATAGAAGGAGGTATGAAGCCTCTTTTCGACCAAACAATTTAGTCCCATTGCTTCATTTTGGTCTTATATGCTACAAAAACGTACTGTTCGAGATATACAAACAGAGACTTCACAAAGATCACATCTTGAGATCTTCCGTTTCCCTCTCCAAAAAAATTTTAAACCGCCTCTGTAACTCCAGAAAAGCTGCGATGGCCCGTTCACCGGCCTCGGTAATGCGAGTACCGCCTCCCCCTTTTCCTCCCTTACTGGTTTCCACCAGCGGCGAAGAGGCCTGACGATTCATGGAATCGACAAGATCCCATGCATGTTTGTAGGACATCTCCATGGAACGAGCTGCTGCGGCAATAGAGCCATCCTCCTGTATCCGTTGTAAAAGTACAACACGGCCGACACCAAGGAAGGTCTCTCCATTATTCTCTATCCACATTCGCCCATTGCAGGAATAACCGGCAATAGGGTCCTTCTTCTTTCGTGACTGATGTTTTTTCATATTTCGATATATATTATAAAATATATCGCCAGGCAAGGACAAAACAGTCTGGCTGTAATTTCAAACTAACCGCGAACATGCAACCTCGCGACGCAAACAGCTCAGCGGCGTGAATCACACCGATTTCGCGAATAAATCCATTTCCACAGACTATGGTGGCCAGCTGAAGAGGATGTGACTGTAAACATTGAGGGTGCAGTGTAGGAGCGGTTTTAACCGCGAACGGCCTCCCGCGTACTTGAAAAAGTAGTTCTGATCTTGGGCCAACTCCGATTTCGCGGATGAATCCGCTCCTACAACGTACCTGGAAGACAACGAAAACTGCAAATGTTGCGGCAGCAGGTAGGAGCGGTTTTAACCGCGAACGGCCTCCCGCGTACTTGAAAAAGAAGTTCTGATCTTGGGCCAACTCCGATTTCGCGGATGAATCCGCTCCTACAACGTGCCTGGAAGACAACGGTAACTGCAAATGTTGCGGCAGCAGGTAGGAGCGGTTTTAACCGCGAACGGACTCCCCCATACTTGAAAAAGAAGTTCTGATCTTGGGCCAACTCCGATTTCGCGGATGAATCCGCTCCTACAACGTACCTGGAAGACAACAGTAACTGCAAATGTTGCGGCAGCAGGTAGGAGCGGTTTTAACCGCGAACGGACTCCCGCATACTTGAAAAAGAAGTTCTGATCTTGGGCCAACTCCGATTTCGCGGATAAATCCGCTCCTACAACGTGCCTGGAAGATAACGGTAACTGCAAATGTTGCGGCAGCAGGTAGGAGCGGTTTTAACCGCGAATGGACTCCCCCATACTTGAAAAAGAAGTTCTGATCTTGGGCCAACTCCGATTTCGCGGATAAATCCGCTCCTACAAGAAAACACTTACCAAAAAGAAACTCCTTCAGGGAGCCAGGCGTTCAACTTCCCAGGCACTGTCGGAGCGAGTATAGAGAAAGCGGTCATGCAGGCGGTTGCGGCGGCCCTGCCAAAACTCGATAGAGGAAGGATTCACCCGGTAGCCGCCCCAAAAGGAAGGTAACGGTACTTCGCCGTCTGCAAACTTCTGTTTCATCTCCTGAAAGGCCTTCATCAGGAGTTGCCTGGAGGAAATTTTACTGCTCTGGTTGGAGACCCATGCCGCGATCTGCGACTCACGGGGCCTGGTCATAAAGTAACGAGCAGATTCGGAAGGGGTAATGGGGGTGGCAATACCGGCTATACTGATCTGTCTTTCCAGTTCAAGCCAGACAAAATGAAGATTGACCTTGGGATTCACCTCAATCTCACGGGCCTTACGACTCTTTTGATTGGTAAAAAAAACGAAACCGTTTTCATCAAAATATTTCAAGAGAACAGTGCGCTGGCTGGGCTGACCATCCCCACTGACCGTGGCCAGAGTCATGGCATTAGGATCCGGGATATCAGTCTCATTGGCCGACTTGAACCAGCGACTGAACTGCTCTATGGGATCAGCAAGCAGATCACTCTGCTCCAGCCCACTCTTTAAATACTCACGACGAAAATGACCAATATCCATTTAACTTCCTTACAAACTCTTTTCTAAAATTTTATTTTCATCAACCCACTGCCAGGCTTCACCCTTTTTTCCAACTCACCCTGTCAACAAGAAGAGAGGACGCGGGATGGCCCTTTTTTTCTTCGGCAGGATACCCGATGGCTATCATTGCCTCCACCACCAAGCCTTCTTTCAAACTCAGAATATCAGCAACATAGGCCTCTGCACTTTGTTGGGCATCATGTTCACGCAGACGTACCTGTACCCAGCAACTTCCCAAACCGAGATCGGTAGCAGTCAGGTGCAGAAGGATGGAGGCGATGGAACAATCTTCTATCCACACATCACACTTTTCAGGATCTGCACAAATGACGATGACCAGAGGAGCATTTTTCACAAAAGCGGCACCATGGGGTTTGGCCGTGGACAGGGCTTGAATGGTTTCCTTTTCGGTAACCACCACAAAGCTCCAGGGATTCAGACTCCGTGAAGATGGTGCTCGAAGCATAGCCTCAATCAACAGCTCCTGCTTCTCCTGCTCCACCCCTTTCTCCTGGAACTGACGAATGGATCTGCGTTTTCTTAAGAGATCGATAAACATATTTTTCTCATTATTGGGTACCTTGAAAAATTAGAACTTTCGTTCAAAATCGAGGCATGAGAAAAAATTTACCGCAGGCATATATTTGATATTCTGAGGATAAAATTTTTCTCATAACGAAGAGTTTGGGCGAAAAGGCAATTTTGCAAGGTGACCTATTGTTGTTTCAGTAACGTGTCGACATTGCGCCATCGCGGCAGCAATCTGTCCATATGTGCATAAAACCGTTCACTATGCCCCCGTTCCAAAAGATGCACCATCTCATGAACGAGGATGTATTCCAAACACTCTTCAGGCCTTTTGGCAAGCTCAAGGTTCAGCCAGATACGACTTTTGCCAATATTACACGTTCCCCATCGAGTTTTCATCTTTTTAATATGCCACTCATTAACCCTTCTTTGCACGCGGGGCTGCCACTGTTCCAGCAAAGCCGGAACACGGATCTTGAGTTGAGCACGATACCACTCATTCAAGAGCTGTATTCTTTTGACAGAGGCTGTGCCCTTACGGACATGGAGCCTGATTCTATCACCGTCAAGAGAGACATGATGACGGCCACTCCCTTCAATGACCTCCAGCGGATAGGTCTGCCCAAATAAATAATGGAGCTCTCCGCTAACCGCCTGCAACTCTTCCTGCACCGGCAACATACGAAAACGGGCCTGCTGCTTCCTGATCCACCCCATACGGGCCATAACCACCTGTCGCACCCGCTTATCAGACGTGAACAGAGGAACAGAAACCCGCACCCTGCCATCAGGTCCATATACGGCCAGGTTTAGATTTTTTACCGGCTTTCGCCAAACCTGGACAGCAATGTCAGCCACCATCATAATATGTTCTTGCAATGTCTTCCCGGAACCTTTACAAAATACTCAAAAAAATATCACACCGATCTTATGGTAATCATTTTACCGTAAAGAAGCGAAAACGCCACTCACAAAAGCAGGTCTTTCCAGGCCCCCCAACACTGAGTTTTTTTTAAACAAAAGATAGCAGCCCCACTCAAGGGAACCTTAAGGCCACCTTGCAAAATTGCCTTTTCACCCAAACTCTTTGTTATGAGAAAATTTTTATCCTCGGAATATCAAATATATGCCTGCGGTAAAATTTTTCTCACGCCTCGATTTTGAACGAAAATTCTAATTTTTCAAAGTACCCTTAAGAGAATCAAAAAAGCAGAGATTCCATTGGCTAATTCAACCGTCCCTGCTATGGTAATAACGTATCTCAACTAGCAATCACACCAAAAAAAACCCTTGATTTTTATGAGCATCCGAACAAAAGCAATCTCCTGTGTTCTTCTAATAATCACCCTCCTGGCCACCGTGTACCTGACCCTCAGCATCAGCCACCAGCGCCAGGATCTGGCTGATAAGATCCTGGCCAAAGAAAAAAGTGCCCTCTTCTTGGCTGAAAATCTTCAAGAGCAGGCATTTGCCCATTACCGAACGCGGATAATTAGTCTGGCCACCGGCAAACAGAAAGTTATTGAGGCCTTTGCAAAACGCGACAGAGCCAAGCTGGAAAAAGCCGTAGCCGGTTTTTACAACGTCCTCAAAAAGGAAAATCCTCATTTTCGCAACATGCAGTTTAACCTGCCAGACGGCACTACGTTCTTACGCATGCACCTCCCCGATTTCCACGGTGATAATTTAACCAACGTTCGCCCTATCCTTGACCATGTCCACAGCATCCGGCAACAAGCAACCGGCTATGAATTCGGCCGTTCAGGCCTCTTTTTTCGAGTAATACAGCCCATGTTTTACCAGGGTGACTACATCGGCAGTATTGGTTTCGGCATCAAATATGAACAACTCCTTGAACTCCTGCAAAAAGGAATAAGCCCTCATATTTCATTAGTCAGCAGCGCCAGCAACTGGCAAAAGGTGACCCGCTCTCCGTCTCCTGTCACTCAGCATGGTGATAATGTCATTTTGTCACCCGACAATGATATTTTCTCTGATCTTCCCCTCTCCAATTCAGCTTTAGATCAAGAAAGAATTCACTTTAACGGGCGTGACTTCATCCTCTTTTCCAGCATAACTCTCAATGATTTCCAAGATCAGCCCATAGCAAAACTCCTTGTAGCCTTTGATATCACGGATGACTTGAAAGCTCTCAACCACTTCATCATCCAAATTGTTCTTCTCACTCTGGGCCTGCTTGCCCTCACAGCTTTTGTTCTGCATTTCAGCTTCGGCCAACTGCTGGACACGATACTCAACTTAAACAGTTCTCTGGCCAAAGCAAACGAGGAGTTGGAACAACGTGTTTACGAGCGTACAACAGAGCTTGCCGAATCCAACTTGACTTTGAAAAACGAGATAAAAGAGCGCCAACGCATTGAAAATGATTTACGCCAGGCAGAAAAAATGCAGGCCATCGGAACCCTGGCCAGTGGAATTGCCCATGACTTCAACAATATCCTCACAGCCATTTTGGGTTACACCTATCTAGCCCTCATCAAACTCACACCCGGACAAGACATCGCCCTTCATCTCGATGAGGTCCAGAAGGCTGGAATGCGAGCCAAAGATCTTGTGGCCCAGATTCTCTCCTTCAGCCGCCATTCTGAACACAAAAAACAGATCCTCAAACTCCAGCCCATCATCCATGAGGCCCTCAAACTGCTCCGGGCCTCAATTCCTGCCAATATCAATATCGTCAAAAATATCGATGCAGAGTGTAGTCCGGCCCTTGTCGATTCCTCTCAGATTCACCAGGTATTGATGAATCTCTGCACCAATGCCTATCATGCCATGGAAAACAGCGGCGGTACACTGACCATCAATTTGAGTCAGCTTGAGATGAGTGAGGAAAATCTTATACTGGAGCTTGCTCCGGGCCCCTATCTCAAACTCGAGATTGGCGACACAGGCAAGGGAATGGAAGAAAATACCCTGGAACGAATATTTGAACCCTATTTCACCACCAAGGAGACAGGCGAAGGTACCGGTCTTGCTCTTGCTGTGGTTCACGGCATTGTCAAAAACTGCCATGGCCATATTATAGCCCAGAGCAGTCCTGACCAAGGGACCACCTTTACCGTACTCCTTCCCTGTCATCAGGGAAAGGAAAACCTTGAAGAGCCACCTCCGGAAAGTACCATGGTCATGGGCAAGGGCGAACATCTCCTGGTTGTTGATGATGAAAAAGAGATCATTCTCTACTGGAAAATTCTCCTAGAAGAGATGGGCTACCAGGTCACCTCCATAGCAGACAGCAGCGCCGCCTGCCAGTGGCTGACCGAGCACACTACAGAGATTGACGGAGTCATCACTGATATGTCCATGCCGAAGATGACCGGCCTGGAACTGAGCCGGAAAATCCAAGAATTTGCCCCTTCCATGCCCATTGCACTCTGCAGCGGCTTTACCAGCACAGAGCTGCAGGAAAAAGCACGAACACTTGGAGTTAAGGCCTTTATCAAAAAACCGGTGGACAACATCCTGCTTTCCCAGACCCTACGCAACCTCCTGTCGTAAGGACGCTCCCCCCAGCGCACCGGCTTTCTCCATTTCCTGAACTGGTCGGGACCTGGAAGACGTGGTAAGGCAAAGTATTCAACCTGCCACAAGGATTACTTTTGCTGACTTGACGTAGCAGAAGATCTATCCATAGGAACCTGACGGACGAGATTGCGCCCTTCTCTCTTGGCTGCATACAGCGCTTGGTCTGCCAAAGCCAGAAGCCATTTGAGATCACTGGTATCCTCGGGAAAAATAGCCACGCCAATACTGACAGTGAGAGAGAGCGTATTGTTGTCATCGATCTGAAAGCAATGCTTCTCCACCTTTTTTCTCACCTTCTCAGCAACATGCAGGGCACCTCGTTTTGAGGACTGTGGCAGCAAAATGACAAATTCTTCTCCACCATAGCGGGCTAAACAGTCTTCACCACGGAGCTGACTTGCCATAATGAGAGCGATATCCTGAAGCACCTTATCACCAGCCGGATGACCATAATTATCATTAACCTGCTTAAAATGATCTATATCGACCATCATCACCGCCAAAGGATGCTTATAGCGCAAACTTTGTGCACATTCCTCGGTTAAACGGATTTGGAAAATATTCCTGTTAAATAGGCCGGTAAGGTTATCATGACACACCTCTTTCTCGAGCTTACCCGCCATTTCGTAAAAGGTGCGGGTCAGTTCACCAATCTCATCGCTATACTCGTTTTCCATCTTCTTGGTATCAAAACGGTAGCTGCCCATATTCCTGGCCACATTACAGAGATGAATAAGGGGCCGGGTAATATACTCACCAACCAAAACGGCACATATACTGGCAACACAGGTTCCGATGAGCAGGATAAAAAGGATATTTTTTTTGAGATCGTAAAGTTCATGTTGAACCCCGGCATGGGAATAACTTATTACTGCAGATCCCAGCTGGACTCCGGCAACCTCAATAGGTACATGAATATCAATAACCTGCAGACCGGTTTCAAGGGAGTAATGGTCACTGTAGACGGCCCTGTTATCCTGACAGTTTTTTTCATAGATGGAACCGATCTCGTTAAGATCATTATGCATGATAACACGGCATTTTTGATCAATGATCATGGCCTGCGCCACATGCTCCTGCTGCATACTAAAGCTGATATAACTGCGAAGTTCTGCCAGGTCGTAGCTGATAAGGGAGCGGGCACTGGTATGAGCCAGATCAAGAGTCACCGCCATTCCGCGCCGGTGGTTTTCATGATGCATAGCCTCTTCCACCTGATTCATGATAAAAGCGCCGGTGGCAAAATGGGCCGTCACGACAAGACCAATGATCAAAATAATGAGTTTGGTCTTCAGGCTTCTCATGATCATCTATTGAAAGCCTTTTGCCAGCTGCCGGATTTGGTTATATTCACTGTCATTGGTAGACACAAAACCACCTATTTCAGCCGCCTCCAAGAGAGCTTCATGTTGCTCGTTTTCACGATCAAGTGCACGTAAGGCCTGAGAAACTCTGGTAGCCATTTCACTGTCAGTGTTTTTCAGGGAACTGAAGACCCAGGTGGGAATCTCTATGGTTTCAGCAACAATTCGCATCTGACCGGCAGGGATGTCACCTTTTTCCGAATCCTCCGGTTCATTGATTTCCTCGAATGAATAATCACAGATAACTCCGGCATCCACAGATTTAAGAAAAACATTCAGGGCAATGGATTCGCAGCTGCCGTTGTGTATATAGCGCTTCAGATCTCTATCGATGTCAAAGCCATTCTCCCTGAACAGCTGCTTAGGGGCCATACACTTAGCAGTGGAAAGCTCCGAGCCAAACATTACAACCTTGCCCTTGAGGTCCGCCAGGGTTTTGACAGGGCTGTCCTTGCGAACAATGATCACCCCATGATGCCTACTTTCCCCTTCGGGAGTAAGGGCCTTGAGCAGGATTTCCTGATTATAGAGGTGGGCCAGCCGTACATAAGTATGGGGTGCCTGATAGGCGAAGTCAACCTTGCCATTTTTCACAAAAGATTCAAACTCATAAAAATCCTTGGGAATGATCAGCTGGACCGGACGGTTAATCATGCCTTGCAGATAGACGACCAGCGGCTGAAAATTTTTAAAGGTTTTGATAATATCCGTACACGGGGTAATGGCAATAACGACAGTCTCTTCTTCAGCGACAACGGGAGGGGGCAGGAACAGAGCGAAGCAGAGTAGAGAAGCAAGAATACCAAGCCGTACACTTTGCCAGTTGGACAAGCGACGTTGAAGCCCCTTAACGATAGAAGACAAAAAAACTACACCCATTATTCCTCCTTAATATTATTCAACAAACACCCTCTTCATTGTTTTTTTATCATAGTTAGGAGTAAACAGCAAATTTTAGAAAAGTGAGGTCACCAGCCAGTTCAAAATACCTTCCGCACCTCGTTTGCCTCCTATTACATGACAGGCGAAGTAACTTTTAAAATTGCTCCCCCCTGTTTACAGTTTTCTGCGGAGATAATAAGAAATCACGTTCTCTTACAAAGCCGTAGAAGTGCAAAAATGTTCATGCGCAACACTTTACTGCTTCTACTTGTTATACAACCTCTAATGCAAGTATTTTCCAATATGACATATTGACAGAACGACTTACTTTCAATAAAATAATTTATTATGAGATGATCAACTTGCTAATGATATCAGGTTGCCGCCGTCTTTAATATTTTCTTTCAGTTCATTCTAACATGAAGAGAACGAAAACATTGCCTCACTATTGCATCGGGTATAACAATAGAATTGATCTATGTCATACGTGCTGTAACTGTGCAGTGTTCTCGCTATTTGTTTTCCTTGTCCTCTTTTTCATCTCTCTTCCACAGGCTTTCTCCCATGAAAACAGCAATAGAAGCAAGAAAGTAACCGCTGCTGTCCTAAACGATTTCCCCCCTCTCTATCTTCTTGATGACGCAGGCAAACCCGCAGGTTTCGCCATTGACATATTGGCCAGAGTAGCCGAAAAGACAGAATTTCAAGTCCATTACCTGATCGTGGAAAATTGGGCTGCAGCCATGGAGGCTGTACGAACCGGTGAAGCAGATTTTATCCCGGGAATCGGCATCAGCAAGCCACGCTCAGCAGAGTTTCTCTTTTCTGATGAAATAGAGACAGTTCCCGTTTCCTGTTTTGTCCGCTCACAGAATTATTCAATAGACAGCCTCACAGCTCTCAATAATCAACGTGTTGCCGTTATAGCAAAGAGTGCGGCAGAGACAAAGCTCAAGCCCCGAAGTGACATCAAACTGGTTCCATTTCAAAATATTGACAATGCCTTGATACAGCTCCTCTCAGGAGATGTGGATGCCTTTGTATTTCCTGAGCCCGTTCTCTGGAAAAAGGCGCGTGATGCTGGAGTGGCGGATAAAATCAAAGTCGTGGATTTACCTCTGATGGAACTGAAGAGAGGGTTCCTGCTTCGCAAAACAGATACCGAACTGCTCAAAAAAATAAACTATGGCATTCAGGTTTATATCCAGTCCGGAGATTATCTGAAGGACTATGCCAAGTGGTACGGCAGGCCCGATCCTTTCTGGAATCTGCAAAGGACCTTTTTCGGCATGTCCGGCGTGGTCATTCTCGTTATTATCGGCATGGTCGCATGGCGTTATTACTCCGTCGTTCAATTCAGCCGGCAATTAAACAATAACATTACCATCAGAATTGAGGCGGAAAAGGCCCTGCAAAAAGCTCACGACGAACTGGACGAGAGGGTTGCGACACGAACAAATGAATTAAAAGAAGAAAAGGAAAGAGCCCAGAATTATTTAAATATTGCCGGAGTGATGATAGGAGTTTTCAACGCTGCCGGTGAAATAACTTTAATGAATCAGAAAGGCTGTCAGATATTAAATGTAACGGAAGATGAAGTTATAGGAAAAAACTGGTTTAATCATTTCCTGCCCAAAAAAACCGTCAATGAGATAAGAGAAGTATTCAAAAAACTGATGATGGGGCAAACTAAACTAGTAGAATATTATGAAAATCCTGTTCTGACAAGTGACGGAAAGGAACGAATCATCGCCTTCCACAATACTATTTTGATTGATGAAGAGGAACAAATCAAAGGTGTTCTTTTTTCAGGTCTGGACATCACGGAACGTAAAAAGGCTGAAGCAGATAAGGCAAGAATGGAAGTACAACTTTGGCAGGCCCAGAAAATGGAAGCCATTGGTACCCTGGCCGGTGGAATCGCCCACGATTTTAATAATATTCTCAGTGCGATCATTGGCTATAGTGAACTCGCAAGTAGAGATCTTCCCAAAAATTCAAAAGTTGCCAAGGACATTGATGAGGTCATTAACGCAGGGTTCAGAGCAAGAGATCTGGTAAAACAAATCCTCTCCTTCAGCCGCCAGGCAAACATTGATCCGATCTATCTTCACCCGGCAAGCATCATCAAAGAGGGGATAAAACTGCTCAGATCCTCAATCCCGTCCACCATTGCTATTCATGAGGATATTGACCCGACAACAGGCATGATCCTTGCCGATCCCACCCAAATTCATCAGATATTAATGAACCTGTGCACCAATGCCTTCCATGCCATGGAAGAAAAAGGTGGAAGGCTGGAGATATCATTGAAGGAAATCAAACTCAACACAGAAGATATAGGCAATGAACCAGGAGTTGCAATCGGAACGTTTGCACAATTAACTGTACATGACAGCGGCACCGGCATTGACCCTGCAATAGGAAACAACATCTTTGACCCGTACTTCACCACCAAGGAAGCAGGGAAAGGCACAGGAATGGGACTGGCCATCGTCCATGGTATCGTAAAAAATTATGGCGGAACTATCTCTCTTGCAAGCGAACATGGCAAAGGGACAACGTTCAAGATCTCAATACCTGTTGTTACTGAAGACATTACAGCCACAGAAGAATTTCTCGACAACATTCCGAACGGCAATGAGAAGATTCTTTTTGTTGATGATGAAGAAATAATCGTTAACGTAACACAGGAAATCCTTGAAAGTCTCGGCTATACCGTCACAGTCTGTAAAAGCGGTTTTGAGGCACTCGAATCCTTCAAAAATCAGCCTGACAATTTTGATCTAGTCATCACCGACCATACAATGCCCGGTATGACCGGCATTGAACTCTCCAAACGCATGCTGCAGATCCGTCCTGACCTCCCTATTATTCTCTGTACCGGATTTAGTTCAACCGCTTCGAAAACTGAGGCCAAATCTCATGGCATTAAAGAGTTCGTCTTCAAACCCATTCCGATAAAACCTCTTGCCAGACTTATCCGCAAAGTGCTGGACGAATAAGCGGAACAGAAATTTAACAACAGAATTTCAACCGCTTTTATCCACCACAATTACCCCCCACCGGAAGTTTCACACCTACTTTTTTTGAATATATTTCAATATCTCCCCTCAGTGGAATCCCCCCACAAACAGAACACCAGCTTGTAGATGAACAGGAAAAAACGAAGCAAGCAATTCAACAGCAGACTGTCACCGAAGAATTTTCCCATGACGGTGCGACATCACTGTTTTCTCTCTCACAGGCCTGAGTAAATTTCATGGAATGAGCGACTCTCATCACCATGATGTCTGAACTCCCTGAAGAAATCAGCACTGCCACCACTCACCATTCCAGCCATACCTCCCTGCAAAGACCGGGACTTTTCAGCTAACTTTAAAAGTCAGGAACACGCCCAAACAACATACGTATGCCTAACCAGATATATAGTATTTATGTGGTACAGGCAAATTTCTCCTACCCCAAACAGGTCTCATAACAAAAGAGCCTACTTTATCTCGTTTTTTTCAACGAAAATTATTTTTTTATTGTCTTTTTGAAAAACACTGGTATATATCCCCTTAACGATAACAATAACTATTGCCGTTACTGACCGCAGGAGTTAACTACCTTAACCCTATAACTTTTATATCTTTCTAATAGGAGACCCACTACCGTGAAAAAATTTTTTTCTGCATTAGCTTTCAGCGCCCTAACCCTTTCTTCCCCTCTTTATAGCATGGCTGCAACCCTTGATATCGGAGAAGAAACCCACCTCATCTTTATGCGAGAAGAAGAAAAACTGGCTCGGGATGTGTATCTTACCTTAAGCGAAGTCTACCCTGGTGACCTTACCTTCTCAAACATTGGCGATAATTCAGAGCAGACCCATACCGATACAGTTCGCGACATGCTGGCCAACTTTAATATCGCAGATCCCAACCCGGATGCCAATAACCTGCCTGACAGCATTGGAGTCTACACCGGAGTAGATTATGGTTGGTATTTTACCGAGAAATTCAACCTTCTTGTCGAGTGGGGTTCACAGAGTCAACTCGATGGCTGGTACGTTGGTGCTTTTATCGAAGAATTGGACATGCTTGACATTATCGGTTGTCCGAAAATCATTGTTGAAACCGACAACGGAATCAATGCTGGTGAGTGTGGAATGGACTACACAGATGAGCCCGAGTTGAAAACAATGTATGGCCATCTCGTAGACGGTTCTGAAAGCCACCTCCAGGCCTATGTCAAAAACATTGAAAACGTCATTGGTGAAGGGAATTATGTGGCTCAGGTTCTGACTCAGGCAGAGGTTGATGCCATTTTAGGACGCTAATAAAATCCAGTTGTTACAAAAACCTATTTTTTGTATTGAAGAGAAAACAAGCGGGCCGTATTTTTTAACGTCCCACTTGTTTTTTTCGGGCCCGCAAAAAACGAATTCACTTCATTCAACCTTCCTGTCAAAAAACCTTCAAAATACGAGGATAACCGCTGCTCCACACCACGATCAATAACAGCTATATTCCTTGTTATACCTCCTGGCCAGGAACAGTTGCTCTCTCATTCATGGTCACCATCAATCAGAGCAGCAAAAAAGACGAAAACTGTCAATTTCATTTTTCCTACCATAAACAGACAACAACTGGTAAACAGAGAAAAGGACAGCATCACACAACCGCTAATCATACGAAACAACAAAGGAGAACTGGTATGCAAAAATGGGAATGCCCCTGTGGCTACATCTATGACCCTGAAGAAGGTGACTATGAAAATGGCGTTGACCCCGGAACCCCTTGGGAAGACGTGCCGAAAAGCTGGGTTTGTCCGAAGTGCGGCGCAGAAAAGGAATCTTTCTGGGAAGCCGATTAGGTTCAACACTTAAGAATATAATAGCACGGCATGTACACTTTCTACAAATATCAGCAAAAAAAGGGAGGTTTAAGTCTTCAATGACCTAAACCTCCCCTTTTTATACAGTCCTGAAAGCTCTCCGATTCAATAACACTTCACAGACACCTTACCCTTTTCCGCGAGTTTTGGTTCTTCCCGGCTGAGCATTTTTCTCTATAAATGCGATAACACTATCCGCCACATTCTTCCCAGTGGCTTTTTCAATGCCTTCCAGACCAGGTGAAGAATTCACTTCCATAACAACCGGACCATGATTTGCACGCAATATATCCACCCCGGCTACATTCAGACCCATTATTTGGGCAGCGCGAACGGCTGTAGAGCGTTCTTCCGGCGTTATTTTTACTCCTTCAGCTTTTCCGCCCCGGTGGATATTGGAGCGAAAATCTCCTTCCTTGCCGGTGCGCATCATTGCTGCTACGACCTTGCCGCCAACAACAAAACAACGGATATCTTTGGCATCGGCCTCCTTAATAAATTCCTGGACCAGGATATTCTGTTTCAATCCCCGAAAGGCCTCAATAACACTCTCAGCAGCGTTATTGGTCTCAGCAAGGACAACACCAATCCCCTGAGTCCCTTCCAACAGTTTAATCACCAGTGGAGCGCCACCGGCAAGATCAATTAAATCCTGAGTGTACATGGTTGCATGGGAGAAACCTGTTACGGGCAGACCTATTCCCCTGCGAGCCAGAAGCTGAAGAGAACGAAGCTTATCTCGGGAACGGGAAATAGCCACAGATTCATTGACGGAATAGACTCCCATCATTTCAAACTGCCTGACAACAGCAGTTCCATAAAAAGTAATAGAGGCACCTATTCGTGGAATAATTGCACTATAGCCTTCCAGAGGTTCTCCCTTAAAATGGATTGAAGGCTTATGAGAAGTAATATTCATATAACAGCGCAACGGATCAACAACCAGCACCTCATGGCCTCGTTTTTCTGCACTATCAAGAAGTCTAGCGGTGGAATAAAGTTCTTTATTCCTGGATAAGATACAAATTTTCATTTTATCTTCCTTCATTGTAAATTTTAGGAGATTTTCGTCCTGCTAAGTAAGAAGCAACAGGATCAACGCAAAATATTCCCGCCATGGCACTGCGCCCCAATAACATCCGAAACTGCATGGTATCTCTATCGGTCAATGTAATTTCTACCCGGCTGCTAACATTGCCCAGGACAAGTGTTGTTTCAATGACATAACGCATTTCTTTATGGCCTCCGGAATCCATAACCATACGCTGATCAACAATGGGTGCCTGGCACGTCAGGACAATAGCAGTCTGTTTCTGCAACGGATGAATCTTAAAACGAACTTTATTTATTCCTTCTTCCTGAAAAGGTTCAACTGCAAAGGCATGGAGGGCAGACGTTTTAGCCCCTGTATCCACCTTGGCCTTAATAGCCGGAATACCAATATCGGGAAGAGAAATCCATTCCCGCCATCCCAGAATTTTTTTATCTCCCGTGTCTTCTGTCACCTGTGTAACTCCTTTTGCCAACGAGCATATTACTCTTCTATAAAAATCCAACCACCATCATTTGGGGACGGAGTTTATAGACCCAATTCCTGAAACTGTCCACCTTTATTTTCAGTCGTGAATTCAAACATACAAGACAACTCTTATTTTCTACACCCCTTCTCCCTGCAGGGCATCCGACATTTAATCGAAAACAAGAAACAGGAAGAACAAGTTCCGACCACCACAACCACAAGAACATTCAGTTCCTACTATTTTTTATATGTAATTCCGAGCCATAACAAACGACACATACATTTATAGCAATGATTAACAGCCCACAAAAAAAATAAGAGAACTCAAAGTTCCTTTTAGTCCAATACATCTCCTGATCACACGAGACGAATCTCTTCAAAAAAACAACCATCACATCCCCTGACTACAAAACAAAAAACACCTATAACATCTTTTATTTTCAGGATATTTTACAAATACAGACTCTTTCCCTTCGCCTCTGCCTTCTCTTTTCTCAGTAAAATTTACAGATTGGCATTTCTTTTGCTCCTATATCGAAAGCAAAGCATTCAGGATAATAGAAGGTCAACCTTGGCCACGAGTTAACTATTCAATAGCCACATTCTACTCGTGGAGGATATAGGAGTTCATGAAAATCAAAAGTGCAATGATCAGCATACTGTTTCCGGTTATCGTTCTCTGCAACACGGTGTCACAGGGAGCAGCAATGGTTATTGAAAATGACACAATTAAAAAAGCACAGCAAAATCTGGAGGAAGAACCTCATGACCAGAAAAATCGGCAGCAGAGAGAATCCAAAACGGAAAACGAATATCAACAAACCTTCCCCTCAGCACCTGACGCGACAGAGAAGGATGAAGAAATAGAGATCGTGGGGGAGTTTTTTGGAGAAAGTTTTTTCGAAAGAGAACCATCTAAACAAATAGATTGGGCTGTCACAGAATAACAACAGCAATAAACAAGGATAAAAAATTATGAAAACTCGCAAATGCCATTCATGTATGGGTCAAATAACAATTTCCCATAATGACGAGCCTGGTGATATAATTTTTTGCAAGGTCTGTGGGGGCGAATACGAACTGTACTCTACCAACCCAATACGACTTAGGCCTTTAATTTATTTTACTGAGCATGACCTTTACGATGGACTTGAGTTCAACGAAGATTTCGATTCTTTCTGACCCCTTACCCATCAAATGATTTTGAGCGGGATAGAAGATTGTTGAAAATTATCATTTCCCCTTACCTTCTTTTATCCCTACCATTTGTGAGATGCGGCATCTCAACACAATTGTCATCATACTGTTCAAAAAAAGGATATTATAATGTTTGAGCAAACAAGAAGATCAGGAAGCGGAGGAAAACGAATCAGATCCTTTACCAACCAGTTTCGGAGTTGCAAACTCTGCGGAAGTGCCGATGGACTGGAAATTTCCAGTTACCACAGAAAGAATGACATTGTTTTCTGTCAGGTTTGTGGTGTAAAATATCTTTTACAGAGTACCCAGCCAATTAGACTCCACCTGCAGGATAGTGACACTGCACAAGACTATTTCATAATGGCTGAGGATTGAAAAAATCATTAAAGAATACCCTCCCCCCCTCAATTCTTGGTAAGTGAAACAAGAATTGAGGAACTGTTTTCTCTATCTGTTACCCGTAAGGGTGTCGCAAATGCAAACCTTATCTGAAAAGGAGATCCTTCTCCACATAAGACAACAAGAACCCTTTGCGGCAGTTATCGACACAGGTGCCTTCAGTATCAAAGTCGACCGTTATATCCCCGCAGTCTACACAGCAATTCACGCCGGCCATACTCTTCGCAAACAGTTCGAAGGGAGACTGTTGCTGGACCAAAGAAAAAGACAATATGAAGAGGACCCCTATACCGGTATAATGCTGGGCTCGTTCCCTATTGTTCTACAGGGCCTTGACTCTCGATACCTGTATGACCTGAATCGTCCGCCCGAAGCCCCCCCCTACGAAAAAGCCCAGGGGAAAAAAGTTTGGCTCCCCCCCCTCACCGCCAGGGAACGAAAAGAAAACGTTTCCCGATACGACAGTTATTACAGAGTACTGCATGCCCTTCTCACAATTCTTGAAACGAAATTTTCCCGTTGCATCATTTATGACCTGCACTCCTATAACTACCAGCGCATTACAACGGACACACCGCTGTTTAATGTCGGCACCCATTACATTGATCAAGAGACATATCAACCAGTGCTAGACCATCTGCAACGACGGCTCCTGGGAGCGGAATTTCCAAATATCACAAACAGAGCAGCCTGTGATGAAGTTTTCCCGGGCAAGGGTTATCAGGCCTCTTTCATTCACGAACATCATCCTGAAAGCCTTTGCATCCCCCTTGCCATCAAAAAAGTGTATATGGATGAGATCTCCGGAGTTGCTTACCCGCTTATCCTTGAAGCGGTTATCGAAAGCCTGAAACAGGCACTAAGTTACAACGCATCCTACTTCAGCAGAAGATTTTCCGGCAAAAGGATACAGCGTTCACTGTTCTTTGCCGAAGAGAGCAGCAAGATTATCAGAAGAATAGATGCAGCACTCTATAAAGTTGCAAAAGGTGCTGACACATTACGCTATATCAATCCCATCAACCTAGCTCATGAACGTAAACTTTTTTTCGCCAAACATTGCAACTACACACCACAATTCTACTATAGACAGTTAAAGATTGATCCCTTTGTCTTTCGTGAACAAATATATGGCATTCCAGTGGACAATATCCAGGATGTCAGCATACGTCAGCTCTACCGCAGCACTATTGATATGCTTGCTCAAAAAGTTGACTTGCTGACCACCATAGGTACTGAGCATTTTCTCTACAACTCTCTAAGATTTCATGGAGAGCCAAGGGCGGTAGACATTCAGCTGGCCCGTTTTTTTATCGCGGCTCCCCCTATTGAAAATGAAGAAAAGCAGGAATATCTCAGCGCCAGTGACTGTATCAATGCATTTCAGAAGGCAATAAACGACTATGGTTTTCACTGTCAGGTGGAACTGAGCAGCCGTATTGTGGCCAGGGCCATGGTCAGCAGTGCTCGACGCAAAGTTCTGATCAATCGCTCTGCTCATTTCACAGAAACGGAAATCCAGGCCCTGATCCACCATGAGCTGGGGATACACATGACAACCACTATCAATGCCAACAAACAGGGACTGAAAATATTCAAACTTGGTCTGGCTGGCAACACGGAAACCCAGGAAGGCCTGGCTATTCTCAATGAATTTTTATCCGGCAACCTAACCCTGAGCCGGATAAAAATGCTGGCCTATCGGGTCATGGCTGTCCATATGATGGTCCAGGACTATAGCTTCAGCAGGACATTCAAGGCCCTGACCGATGATTTCGGTATGTCAAAAGAAGATTCCTTCAGCACATGCGTACGGGTGTATCGAGGAGGAGGATTCACCAAAGATTATCTCTACCTGACCGGACTCCGTAAGCTCTTGCAACTCTACCGTTCCGGTACGGATCTACAGCCCCTGCTTGTGGGCAAGACATCCATCACTTTTCTCGACACCCTAAAAGAGATGCTTGACCGAAAAGTTGTAACAGGCCCGACCCACCTGCCCCTGGCCTGGAAGATGAATGTTAAAAGTAATCCGATTCTAACCTACCTCCTGCGCTCCATATCCTAAAAGAGATGTCCTGCGCCCACCACCCTCCTCTCTCAAATCTCCCTTTTTGCCATATCAGGGAGAGAAAAAATCAGAACCTATCTGACTCATCTAGCTCGCTCTGCATTTCACCCTTGGCCTTAGTCTTCTTTTCTCCGGACAGGCCGTTTTTTATATGCACATCACGCTGGGGAAAGGGAATTTCCACCCCATGTGCACGAAAAGCCTGATCGATTGCGAAATGCATATCACTTCGCACATCAATGCGCCGATCAACATCCTTTAAGTGACATAACAGTTCAAAATCCAAAGAAGACTCACCAAAGGCCTGAAAACGAACAACAGGATAAGGGGCGGTGCCGTTCACAATCACCTCCGGATGCGTATTTGCCACTTCGAGAAGAATCTCTTTCACCAATGCCGTGTTACTGCCATAGGCGACTCCCACTGATACCCGGACCCTGCCACGGGTATCCTGAAGCATCATATTGGTCACCTGGCTGGAAATCAATTCCGAATTGGGGACAATGACGTCGGATCGATCAAAAGTTTGAATGATAGTTGATCGAACACTGATCTTTTTCACATACCCCTCAGTGGTTCCCACACTGATCCAATCCCCTCTTTTAATAGGACGTTCAAAGAGCAGAATAAGACCGGAAACAAGATTGTTGACTATATTCTGCATACCGAATCCGATGCCAACGGACAGGGCACCTGCAACCATTGCCAGACCAGAGAAATCAATGCCCGCTGTACTGAGAGCAACAAGGATTGCTATACTGTAACCGATATAGCCAAGAACCGTTGTGAAGGCATCCTGAACACTGGGCGCCATTTCGGATTCAGTCAACCAGGGTCGAATTATACTGTCCCTAACAACAGAAACAACAGTCCAACCAAAGGCAAAAATCAAGAACCCGATTCCCACTCGTGAAGGTACAATGGTCATCTTTCCAATACTGAAACCTTCCACCAACCAACCATAATAGGTTGACCTATACACTCTTGAAATACCCCATAACCGAAGGACACTATAGATAAAAGCAAAAACAAGTAAGAGTTTAAACAGACTGTTTATCCAGATGACCCCTCTCAAGACTTCAGTTTGTTTGACACCGGCTTTTTGACGAATATTCTGTTGCCAGGTATATTTCCCTCTTCCAAAACCACCTACCACCTCACTTATCAGATGCTTGCCAATAATAAAAAATAAGGCGATAAACAAGGTACCTAGCGTCCCGATCAGGATATGCGTGGCAAGAGTCCGATAACCAGTGAGCTCGGCGAGTACCACACTGCCAAGGATTAAGATCAGGAAGATACGAACAATTCGCCTCATTGCCTGCAATTTGGAAAAACTGCAGGCCAGCCAGAATGCCCAGAGCAAGACTCCATACCAGAGCATTATAATCAGTGCACGAAGCAGATTAAAAGACATCTCCGGCAAAAGAGTTTTTAACGGGCTTGCAACAACGAACCACAGCAATCCGGAAAATAAAGCCAGCAAATGCAGTCGCCACAAACCTGATGCGGTGCCCCCCTCCCCCATGGCATCAGGTTGACCGGCCCCAACAAGAACAAGCCCATAGACCTTGCCGAAAATTGACAAAAACAATACGATCAGCAAACTATCTAGAGCACACGGCAAATAAGACGGCGACTGCAGATCTGCCATAAAAAAATGTATCGAGAGGGATACCCCACCCAGCGCAGCAAGTAGCCGGAAGGTGCTTTTCTGTTGCCCGATTGTACGTAAGAAATCGAAGAAAAATCCTTCTTGTTTAATATTGCCAATGCGGTAACTGAAAAGAACATCCATTCTACCACCAAAAAAATACCCCAATCCGGCCAGGAAAAATATGAGAACAAAATGCAACCGCGTCAAAGATGTAATCCCGCTTCCCATGATAAAAAAATTACCGGCTGTCAGCATCCATTCCACAGATCGTATTTCCGGCTGGTGAAGTATGTAAAGGATATCATTGCCACGGGCAAACAGGTCTCTGGTGAAGATCTGTTTTTTATTCTTTTTCAATTTCTGCTCAAGATCCGTTGCCTTGTAATTCAGAAGGCGGCATTGGGCTAGACGAACCTCGGCCAGACTTTTCAGGGACACCAGACTGGCTCGTTCTTTGGCAATATCCTTTGGCTCACCACTCATTTTTTCGCCAAGTGCAGCAAAAGCCTTAGCGACCTGTTCCATTTCCTGCTGCGATATGGATATGCAGTATTGCCCCTGTTTAAGATAGACCTGCACCTGCTGCATAAAAAGTTCTATCTGCGTTATCGAGAGGGTTTCCAGGTCGATCTGATTAATTTTATTAAGTTCTTGTTGAGCAGCAACAAAATCGTACGAATCCAAATCAGCAGAATTGGAGAAGGATGGATAGAACAGGAAAAAAACAGAGATAAAACCTATTAACAACGTGCCTAATTTCATACCACCCCCAACAACAAAAAACCCCATTGATTTATGCAAAAGTGCATTAATCCTTAATTATACCCCTATCAAAGAGATTCCTCAGCAGAAAACAATTCAGTTCTTGAGTAGAATCAAACAACCGGCAAAATATCCAAAAAAAACTGCCTCCAGTCTCTTTCACATCTTTTCTCCCTCCCCCCCTTGCCCTCCACTGGCAATCCATGCTAACCTATTTACTTAACACAAAAACACAGGAATATACATAAGTACCATGCTAAGTCGTACTCGGTCCTGCCTACACCTTTTGGGATAACTGGAACATTTGCAAAAGCGCAAGAGAGCAACATGAAAAAAACCATCGAGAAAATATCAGATAAAGCGTGGCTTCCACCAGGAAGTCTTGTCTATGTCGGTCAAGTCAAAAATCAACCGATACGTATAGTCGGCATGGATTATGATGAATCAGGTTGTGAAGAATGGGAAGGTGTTACAGTAGATGAGAAACTACCAACCAAGAAAAAAGAAGTTCACTGGATACACCTGGACGGTGTTCACCAGCCCGAAGTGGTCAAGTCAATTGGAGAGATATATGGGATTCATGCCCTGACCCTTGAAGATATCCTCAACACGGAACATCGTCCGAAACTTGATGAAACAGATGAGTGTTTTTTTCTTATTGTCAAGCAACCTGTGTTCAATGAAGAACGTGCTCTCTCCTTCCGGTCGATAAGTATTCTTCTTGGTAATTTTGGTGTTATCTCCTTCACCGACACAGATGAAGATCTATTTAAATCTGTACGATCAAGAATACGCAGCGCCAACGGAAGAATCAGAAAGCAGGGTCCGGACTACTTGCTCTATTCACTTCTCGATACCGTGATTGACTCATATCTGGTTGTCATGGATCAAATACAGGAAGAAATCCTTCAGCTTGAAGAAAAGGTTTTACATAACGCTGAGTCCGATTCTTTGCAGCAACTCCAAAATCTGCAGCGTACCGTATTACAGTTACAGCAGGTGATCCGCCCCAGCCGGGACCTGACAACGGCACTGTGCCGAATTGACGATCCATTCATCAATGAATCAACAAAAAAGTATTTTGAAGATGTCCTGGATCATATCCTTGCCATCTCTGCAAACACTGATCACTTCCGAGAAATGCTTTCCTCTATACTCAACCTGTATATTTCCATGATGAATACCAAAATGAACCAGGTTGTTCACCTGTTAACCGTTTTTGCCGCCATCTTCATGCCACTGACCTTCATAGCCGGTATCTACGGCATGAATTTTAAGTACATGCCTGAACTTGATCACCCATACGGTTATTTCATAACCCTTTTTCTTATGCTCGTAGTCGTTATTTCAATGATCCTTTTTTTTCGTCAAAAAAAATGGCTTTAACGGAATACAGAATATTTCAGATGTAGAATCACAGTATGCCGCAAAACTCTACTTTATATTAATACGATATAAAAAGGATAAGGACAGTGGTATTCTCACTACAGATATTACGAAGCCTTGCCAGCGAGTCATTTAAGGTGAAAAGGTTAGATTCCATTCAACCAATCGAACCGCTGCTATCGTAGCAACAACTCCTGACAGACAGCATTTCCTTCTTCCCCTGAAGAACCGCCAGTACGCTTTCAAGAGTTTCTGGTGAAAGAAACTTCCAAAGAGGTTGATCTAACTGTAACAGCCTGGGAAAAAAATCTGCAATATTTTTGTCCCACAGTTGCGCATATTGGAGAAGGTCGTTGGGGTAAACAACTGTTCGACCTCCACTTTCAGATTGAGCTTCGAAGGGCTCAATAATATTAAGGGTATCTTGAAAAATTAGAATTTTCGTTCAAAACCGAGGCATGAAAAAATTTTACTGCAAGCATATATTTGACATTACGAGAATAATATTTTTTTCATAACGAAGAGGTTGGGCGAAAAGGCAATTTTGCAAGGTGGCCTATAGAAAATGTCCACTTTTACTTGACCACATCAATAGGGAAAGAAGATTACCATGCATACAATAGGCTTGATTAACGACCTGACGGTTGTACTGATATGTGCCAGCCTTGTCAGCCTGCTGTTCACTCAACTGAAATGGCCTGTTTTCCTGGGATACATCGTTAGCGGTCTCTTGGTCGGCCCTAACCTCTTTCCCTTCTCCCCCGTCAGCGACCTGCACAACATCGAACAACTCTCCCAGCTTGGAATCATCTTTCTGATGTTTCACATCGGCATGGAGTTTGATCTAAAAAAAATGCGGCAGGTCCTGTTACCGGCCCTGCTTGCTGTGGGGATCCAGACCGCTACTTTTATCTTTATCGGCCTGCAGACTGCTCCTCTTTTTGGCCAAGGTTCACTTTTCGGAATCTTTCTCGGCTGCCTCCTGGCCATCAGCTCCTCCATGGTGACCGTCTCCATCCTGCATGATCTGAAATGCATGAAGCAGCCCCATGCCCAGATTGCTATTGCCATACTCATATTCGAAGACATCCTGGCCATTACCATGCTGGTTGTTCTGTCAGGAATAGCCGTATCCAATACCATAAGCATCAGCACAATCACCAAAGTGACATTTTTCATCCTAGTCTTTGTTGCAGTGGTATTTTTCCTGGGGAAACTCCTTGCCTCAAAGGCCATCAACTTCCTGGCCGATCAGAAGAATGAGGAACTCATCACTCTCACCGCAGTAGCTTTTGTTCTTGGCATCAGTCTGCTAACGGTAAAATTTCAATTTTCCGAAGCTCTGGGCGCCTTCCTGGCCGGTTCTATCCTGGCCCAATCAAGACTCATCACAAAAATAAAACATGCAGTAGAACCATTACGCAATGTTTTCACCTCGATCTTTTTCGTTTCCATCGGCATTCTTGTCCAGCCAGCACTTATTCTGCAAGAGTGGTATATTATTTTCGGCATGAGCGTGCTGGTCATTCTGATAAAAATTATCACTGTATGGCTTGGTCTGGTATTGGGAGGAATAACACCGGCAACAGGATTTCGTACTTCGGTGGTAAAATCCCAGATCGGAGAATTCAGTTTCATCATTGTCGCCCTGGCCATCCAACTGCAGGTCGCAGATAAAAGCTTCATGACAATTGCCGTGGGTATTTCCGTACTGACCTCTATCATGAGTCAGCTGCTTTCCACCAAGGTAGACCGTATCCTGCAACGTATTTCTCCCTCCCTTCCCGATGTGCTTGTCAATCTTCATCACTACCACCAATCCATGGTAGAGGGCCTGCAGCTCCGCTTAAGACGAAATGAATTTCTCCATCTCATCCGCACCCCTCTCCTGCATCTTTTGTTTCATATTCTCTTTATCAGCGGTCTGATCATCAGTTCATATTTTCTGGTGATGGCACTCAATGACTTCGAACCACTGCAGAAATATACTACCTGGGTTTCTGCCGGTATTTGGCTCATTACAGCTGCCGCTCTGCTTCCATTCGGCAGTGCCACCATAAAAAACATCCACCTCCTGGTGGTAATGAGCACAGAGGCCGCCTTTTTCAACACCGGTATTTTCCGCAACGTTGAAGGACGATTTCGCACTCTCTTGCACAATGTGATTTCCGCTGCAGTTATTATTGCTATGGCCGGCTTCTATTTTTCCATGGCTGCCTCCTATATGCCCAAGGGAACAGCATTAGCGGCTTTTATTGTTGTCACAACGGTAGCATTTATCTTTTTCTGGGGACGCATCATCTTGCTAAACAAGCACATTGAGACAATGTTCATAAAGAGCTTTGAAAGGCAATTGAGCAAGGAAGAGGCAGAAAGAAAAAAAGAAATGAATAAAATAGCAGAGAAATATGAATGGCCGGTATCTATCAGTGAGGTGGAGATTGACTCTGCATCTTACGCCTGCGGCAAGAAGATACGTAACCTCAATATTCGCAGTATCAGCGGAGCAACAATTATCGGCATTTCCCGAAATGATGTTATACAGTATGACCCCGGAGCAGATACCATGCTGTTTCCCCAGGATCACGTATTTCTCTTCGGCGATCAGGAACAGACCGAGCAAGCCGCATCGCTGCTTCTGCAACAGCAACATGAAACCGCCGCCCCTTCGGAGCTGACCATTGAGATTGAACGTATTTACATCAATCAAGACTCCGACCTGAATGAAGCAACACTTGCCGGAGCCAACCTTCGACAGCGGTACGGCTTAACTGTGCTTGGGGTTCAGCGGGGAGAGAAACGTATCACTTCACCACGACCGGACTTTATCATCAAGCCTGGCGACATCCTTTTTGTCATCGGCAACGTTGCCTCCATCAGCGAATTGCAAAAATAAACAAAATAGTTTTCCACCTTCTTCACTCTGCCCCATGAGGTCTGATACAAGACGATACCCACACTGCTGCAACAGAGAACAGAGGAAATCTTAGTCCCTGTCCGTAGGCAAATCTGCTCCACCAGAAATATCACACCTTCAATGGCTCTCTTCTCTCAAGGGTGAGTACCGCCCGACTAAGCCTCTTGTTCAACCCCATGAACCGTGAGCTGAGGGAAAGGAATTTCCCAGTTATTCTTCGTACAGCAATCGACACACCACTTCTGGATAGCCCTTTCCAGCCTTTTTAAAATATCCGCCACCTGTCCTTCAAAATCTGCCAGAACGATCAAATCAAGTGACGAGGAATTGGCTTGATAAAATTCAACCTGGAGATTGAGGCAACTGCTGTTATACCCTTCTTCAACCATTCGCAATTCCAAATACTCTTTCAGGGTCTGGGGAATTGCTGAGGTCACGGTTTCCTGTAGTCCATAACTGACTCCAAAGACCACCCGTATCCTGAAATTACGAGAAAGGTTGGCCGGACATGCCTGCAGAAATGCATCGGTGGGATAAGTCACCCTTCTTCCCCCCCGCTCAACCACTTCGACCTGCTCGTGAGAAAGACTCACCACCCGTGCCCGCGTTGCTGAACCAATCACCACCCAATCACCTTTTTTACACGGAAACCAAGGTTCTTCCTGATTATAAGGACGAGAAACAAGAGAAACCAAATCTTCAATGGGTAAACGCAATTCAACTCCAAGGGATGGATTCACAAGTCTGCAAAAAACATTAATGGATGCAACTCTCCAAGGTACTCCATGCAGAACAAGTCGTTCATTTTCGCGAACAGCACCGATATTGAGCATCAATCGACCCTGCTGCCATAACCTCGGCAGACCTTGACGGATGGTCCAGGCAACTCCCAAAAAGAAAATGATGGCCATACTTAGGAGAAACCAGTCTTCAGCAAGATAAAGGACAAAAAACAAGCCAATAACGGCAAGGATTACAGATAAAACCTGAAAGATTATATAAAGAAGTCGAATTTTAAACGACCGCTTATCCTTTTTTTTGTTCCACCTAACGGAAAGTGCAGCAATACCCCGGTACAACAATCTGCATCCCATCATAATGACAATGAAAACCAGAATCGCAACACCCAAATACAACCCTCTGTTTCTAAAAAATTTCCGCAATGAGTTACTTGAACTTTCAACCAGAGAGAACTCCTGCTCTTCCAGTTGCGCCAATTCCCTTTCAGCCAAGTCAAGCTTGTTCTCAAGTCGTTTTTCAACGTTAATCCACTCCGGCTGAAGAGCTCTCACTTCTTTCTGCACTTGTTTATCAGCTGTTTCCTCAAGAACAGCCTGAAGATGCACCACTGCTTGCCGGGATGCCGTTTTCAACAGGCGCAATTCAACAATCTTATCTTTCAGATCTGATTTCTGTCTGGCTCTGATTGTAAATCGTTTCAATTCCTTGATTGCCGGCTCAACAAGGCTGGTCAGTTCATCCTTCCAACTGAACATTGCCGTCTTTTTTTCTGCAAATAATGCAGGCTCTACACCTGTGGCAATGCGCTCAAAATCGCTAGTAGTTCCTGATAATTGCCTGTCTAGTTGAGTAATTTCTTCCTTCAAGACATTTCTTTCTGCTTCTGACTTGCTCTTTTTGAGTTTTTTTTGAGACAGCTGAAGCTGCTCTTTCAGATTATGCTGTAACTCCAACAGAGAAACGAGCATTTCAGGGGCTCCACTCGTAACCTCAACCGCACCCTGTTCTTCATTGGTCGCTGATGGAATCCCGGAAGTATCTGCCAAGGCAGAAAGAGAAAAACAATGAAACAGAAAACAGGAAATAATTAATACTATTTTTTTATGCATGACATTCCAGTTGCATCTCTTCAAAAGTTGTTCAATCCAAGAGCCAGAGAGATTGACTCAGTCATGACTTAAACCTCATCCTATAAATTCCCATATACAAAAAATATCCCAATGAAAACGTTATTTATTATTGCAGAATCGATAATTGTTTTTCTTATTTAAAACGGTAACTCTCCCAACTGCAATGAATTTTCAAATATCTAGCTCCGATACTATTCAAAACCAAAAGAAGAGCGACAAAAAATATTTTATGCAAGCCTATAAGTGTAGAACCTGCTATTTTTTAATGGTTTCTCATTTCCTTAGTAAGCTTGGCTTGTCCATTAAAGCAGCGAAAAGCCATAATTGAAGATAATTTTTGAATTAAAAAAGGAGGCACAATGCAATTAACCAAAAAAGGAATTATAGCATCACTTGCCATTATGGCACTCTTATCAATGGCAGGGCCAGTCTCAGCCGCCAGCGAGCCCCAACGACCTGAATTTGTTCCTGGAGAAGTACTCATCAAGTTCAATACCAATGCAACAGCGGAAGAAACCAACTCCATCCTTCAGAAAATCCAGGGTAAACTGAAGAAAAAATTTAACCAAACTGACATCCAGTTGGTTAATGTTCCAGTCGATACAGTCAAAAAGGCAATTCGCCAATTAAAACTCAACCCGCTGATCAAATTTGCTGAGCCGAACTACCTTCGCTATTTGAATACTTTTCCCGATGATCTGCAGTTTAGTGACATGTGGGGATTAGACAACGAAGGTCAGACAGGAGGAACAATTAATGCGGACATTAACGCTCCTGAAGCCTGGGATATCTCCACAGGTAATGCAAACATGGTGGTTGCCGTGCTTGACTCCGGTGCAGACATGGAGCATGAGGATCTGGCAGCGAACATCTGGACAAATCCTGGAGAAATCCCGGAAAACGGTATTGACGATGATGGCAATGGCTACATTGATGATATCCATGGATGGGATTTTGCCTATAATGAAAATGACCCCTCAGATACGGACACTATTTGCGGCGGCCACGGCACTCATACAGCCGGTACAATTGGCGCGGTTGGCAATAATGGTATTGGTGTCGCCGGAATTAACTGGGACGTACAGATCATGCCCTTGAAAATTTTCAAGAAAACCCTTTTCATTTTTTGCTCTACCTCGTCCGCTGATATTGTTGAAGCCATCCAATACGCAACCACTATGGGAGTCAGGGTCTCTAACAACAGTTACGGCGGTGGGCCATTCAGCCAGTCGGAATACGATGCGATCCAGGCATCAGACATGGTTTTTGTTGCCGCTGCAGGCAATGAGGGAGTAAATAATGACACAACTCCTTCATACCCTGCCAATTACGACCTCGACAACATCATAGCCGTTGCCGCCACTGACCATAATGACGATCTTGCCGCTTTTTCAAACTTCGGTACCAGTGTTGACATAGCTGCCCCCGGTGTCGACATTCTCAGTACAATCCCCTATGACAGCTATGATTTCTTTGACGGTACTTCCATGGCCAGCCCTCATGTTGCCGGGGCCGCCGCCTTATTAATTGGGTTTGACTCTACTCTGACCCCCCGGGAAGCAAAATGGGACCTGTTACAAGGTGCAGATGACAAAGGCCTGCCGATTCTCACCAGCTCAAGGCTCAATCTGTACAATTCCCTCACCATGCCTCCCCCAGCGGTCACAGTCGCCGTGACACCATCCGGCCCCACCGTGGTTCATCCCGGCGATCTGATCAGTTATAATGTCAGTATCAGCAACTCATCCATGGAATACCTGAACACCCAGGTATCTCTCGTTGCACTAAAGCCCAACGGTAGTGAAATACAGCTGAGCAGTGCAAATGTTACTCTTGCCCCTGGAGATTCAAAAGACAAAGACTTCAATCTCAACCTGCCCGTCACCCTCCCTGAAGGCGACTATAGAATAAGTGGCCGTGCCGAGGTGAGTGATGTCAGTTTTGATGAGGATCAGGTTACCTACTCAATAGTCAGGTAATAAAAAAAGACTGATATACAAGAAAAAGGGGTAATCAAGTCATTGAAGACTCGATTACCCCTTTTTTTTATACTCTCAAAGATACGGGGCGTGAATCAAAGCAATAACACACGATTTTTCAGATAGAAAACACTGACCAATCATGACCGGTTTTCGCTCACACCTTCATATATGCTTGTTGTATGGCATCGAAGCCATATTTTTTCTCAAGCCGTAAAACAATAAAATGACCGCGAGCCATTCTTTGAAAATGATCAATAAACAGTGTGTTTATAACAGCGCCACCTGCAGCACCTATTACAGGGATTGCCTGGGCAGCTACCTTTTCTGAAACCTGGATACCGAATCGAGAGGAAATTTGTGCGATAAGTTTGATAAGTGCCGGAGAGTTCTTTCCGACTACTCCCTGCCTGGCAATATATTGTGCTGCATCAGATACAGATTTCGCCAGTCCTGTGCGGACTGCAAAATATCCTGTTTCAGCTGCATCATCATCTTTACCCGGCCCGCCCAGAGCAAAAACCTCTATACACGCCACCTTTACCTGAGGGTCGGAAAGCGGTTGGCCTTCACTCCTGGCAATATCAGCTATGGAGCGCATCATAATGGTCGTTGAAACGGGAAGCTCTACAGGCAATGCAGGAAGCCCACAAAAGCCGCCAACGGCTCCGGAACCAGCTACCATAAGTTTATGGAAAACATTGGCAGGACTCTCTCCCTCCTTCTTCGTATTCATTGTCAGAATCGCTGAATTGACTGCAACCTGCAGCGCCTTACGGGTACTGGATGATACAATCTCAGACCAACCTTTAGGAAGAAGATCAAAACCTTTCTCAATGGGAGCACCAAGCAAATTTGTGATCTTTGCAGCTAAGCCTGGATTTTCCAATAAAGATTTTGCATATTTCAAATCATCCAGATCTTTTCCTAAAATATCCATTACCCACCCCATTCATCACAATAAAACAACGTGTGCTTCACCTTCAGCCAGCAAGTATCCGTTTGTAACGAATTTCTATCTCAGAAACTGTATTCCACATGACATCCAACTCCTCATCACTCAATCTCTCACTGAAGTAACTGAAATAGTTTCGTAACAGTTGCTTAACAAACCCTTTTTTGTCGAAATATTCACTCTGAGTGAGAAACAGGATATCAACATCATCCTGTCATCACCCAGAAAGGAGTCCAGATCAGGCAGACAGGATTCAGAGTCCTCAACATACATCAACCTGGTGACCTTTAGCAACTGTCCTCCGGTTTTCTGGGACTGTCAGCTTTCATTTCCAGTTACCCGGGGCAACACTATCAGTCTCGACCTTTCTTATTATGCAAGATTGTTGAGCTCGGTCGGAAATAGTGGACACCAAATCGCTCATGCTACCAGCCATTTCTCGTGATATTTTTTCTCGTAGATAGCCGGCGAAAGATAACCTAACCTTTTCTTCCTCCTCTACCTGTTAGAAAAGACTTTTAATATATTCTGTGATCTCTCGATTCACCTGCCACCTGCTTTTGTAGGAGCAGTGGTAAACAAGTTCGTTTTTCAACGTGCCCAAAAAACTCTCAATAGCAGCATTGTCCCCCTAGAGCAGGCTACACGCTCATAACAATTTCCCTTACGACTCATTAAAGCCTTTATTGTGAACTGGTTCAACAGCTTCCAATAACTCTGTGAGCAATACTGGGTTACTCGGTCTGAGTGATGGGGCAAGCCTGCAGAAGACAACAGAGAACAGTTCACAGGGGAAGGGAGCGAAATCCCGTGTGCCTTCCCTGACAAAACATACCCGCTCCGTTTATCTTTCAACGTATATCGGCTATACTGTATGTACGCCTACGCTGAAATATTCAGGAGATGTTCTTCCGGTTTCGAGTCAACTCAAACCAAAATATCATGAAATTGGAGACAATCGATGCGAACCAGATTCCTTCTTATTCCCATACTGCTTATTCTCTCATCTTCCCATTTCATATCAGCAGCTGCCTATCAACCTTGGTCTGAAAGTGTTTTCACACATATCAACAAGGAGTTTGGCACTGAGGCTGAAAAGCGTGTGCGCTACCTCCATAATCTAGTTGTCGAAAACCAGGATAAATCAGTTGACGAAAAGCTGCGCCTTGTCAACGACACCATGAACAAGCTCCCATGGATTGCCGACAAAGAGCATTGGCAGCAGCCGGATTACTGGGCTACCCCAATAGAAACACTGTCAACATTTGGTGGTGATTGTGAAGACATAGCCATTGCCAAATGGGTAATGCTCAGACATCTTGGCGTACCGAAAGAAAATCTTCGGCTGGCCTATGTCAAGGTCAAGGCAACGGGCGAAAATCACATGATTCTGGCCTATGTCGACAGAATTGATCTACCCAGGGAGCAGAGATTGGAAACAACCTGGATACTGGACAACATTGACAAGAGATTACGGAGGGGTACGGAACGAACGGACCTGCTGGCTATATATGCGACAGATGCCGATGGCAACATGGTGGTTTTCAAGGACTCCGATGGAGAGCTCTCAATTTTGAGCGTCCGGGAAAAGACCAAAATGCAAAAGCTTGAAGAGATAAAAAAGAAAATAGAGGAGAATACTGCCTTTATTCAGAAGCTTAATGCTGAACAGTCGACGCATTCTGCTGAATAGTGTCCCCCTTTTCTTTCACCACTATGGGCGTTTTGCTCAGAACCTTGCCGGTGAGAGGTAATGGGTAGCCTCCAGGCGTGACTCCCAGCTCCCTCGGAAAGCGGAAGTCACGTGCTTCGGTAGCGCAAGCCGTGGACGCAACCCCTAGTACCAGTATCAGTATCGTAATCCATCTTGTAATTCGCATGATATTCACAGGTGCCTCCTTTTGAGTAGTAAGGCTAAAAACAAAACTGCCACACACGCTCTCCCCCAAGCATATCAGCAGCCCTTCGAGCAAAATACAATAACTTACCACCTCACTGATTTCACCTAACAATACAGTAGGTTAAAAGATATTTCAAATTCTGGCATGGTAAAGAAGAACCGCTGGCCATCTACCAAAGGCAAGTCAGTTTCGTGTTGTAACGTATCGACAAAGTAAGTTATATCGGTTAGAAAGGAGAGGTAGAGGGCATCTTTCTTCACATCACACCACCCACCTAACCATAAAAAGAGGCCAGTGGTCATGAGAAATTCAGTATTCCAAAATGGGAAAGTCGTTTTGTTTTTTGTACTGGCGGCAGGATTGTTTATACCAAAAAAAAGCATGGCGAACGACCTGGAAATCTGCATTACAGAAATGGTACTCCAGGTAAGTGATTCGATGACAATAGGTGAGCTGCGCTCAGAGTGTGAGAAACAAATTCAGAAAGAGACCTCTCCAGAGGAGAACAATCAGTCTCCGGCTCTGGCTGAGCGAGCAAAACAGGATAAGGAGAATGTCCTGAAACCTTTTACCCTGATGGCCCACAAACCTAACTACCTCTTACTTGCCGCCCATAACACACATGGCTACAGTTCAGCGGTTTACCAAGAACAGTACAACGATCCTTCGATTGAGGTAGACGACACTGAAGCCCAATTCCAGTTCAGTGTAAAATTCCCCTTGGCCATCAATCTTTTTGATACTGTGGATATCTATTCAGCGTACACGAACCATTCTTTCTGGCAAGTATACAATGGCGACATATCTGCTCCATTCAGAGAAACCAACCACGAACCGGAAGGATGGGTACAGTTCAATCCTAAATGGGACTTTCTCGGGTTCACAAACACTGCCAACGCATTTGGTATTGTCCATCAGTCCAATGGCCGTGGTGGAGTTCTTTCCAGAAGCTGGAATCGACTTTATGCTAATTTTATCATAGAGCGTGGCAAGTTAGCCCTTAGTTTCAAACCATGGTACAGACTATCTGAAGATGAAGACGATGATGACAATCCTGATATTACGGATTATCTTGGTCATTATGAAATTCGAGCAGCATATAAGTGGAAGGAACATGTTTTCAGTGCAATGTCACGCAACAATCTGGAGTCAGGATTTGAAAAAGGTGCAGTAGAATTGGCTTGGAGCTTTCCTCTCGGGAATTACCCCTACCTGAAGGGGTACGTCCAATATTTTACCGGGTATGGGGAAAGCCTTATCGATTATGACCAGTATGTGAACAAAATTGGGATTGGTATTTCCATCACAGACTGGCTCTAATGAACCGGACAATACCGATTAAGGATTCCTCCTTTGCGCTGACAACTCACCTCAAAGATCATCGGTGCCCATCCGAACATCCGATTCAATATCTTTGCAGTTAAACCTGCATGTTTCTGTCGGGTTGGGAACCCTTATTTCGGTATCACGTCAACCAGCGGGTTTCCCACCGAGCCTGACGGAGGCTTGATCCCCAAATAGGCAGACAAGGTCGCCGCAATATCGACCGGTTCCACCGATCGACTGACACGCTGAGCGGGCAGACCGTCGCCGGCGAACACGATCGGCACAAAGGTATCATACTGACCGGACGGTACATCAAATTCGACAATATCGCTGATCGCATTATCGAAGGGCTTGCGACAGTAGGAATAGAGGTCAGATGAACCGGAAAAATGCCGGATGAGATCGCAAATCAGCAAGTATCCGTTTGTAGCGAATTTCTATCTCAGAAATCGTATCCGACATGGCGTCCAGATCGCCCAGCCTTGAAAGAAAAGCCTGTAAGGCTGCATCAG
>JAQYVF010000160.1 GCA_030145625.1 Desulfocapsa sp.
CCCCGCGCGCTCTGCACCGCCGAAGGTGGCTGGGTAAAGATCGGGATGGTGGACTTGCCGGTGGTGACCGCGGCCGTATGCATGAAGTAGGAAAAAACGTTCTGGGACTCGCCTGCGGGATACCAGTTGGTCTCATCCCCCCAGTACTCCGAGGTATAACCAGCAGTCCCGGAAGTCGGCCCACTGTTGGCCACCCCGCGATTGAGGGCGCTGACCATGTCCCGCTGCAGCCCCTTGAGAACCGCCTGCTGGTCTGCATCCGTAACCCCGGTGACGTCGGCAAACAGGCCGTAGTTACCATAGACCATGTTGCCTGAAGAGATGGCAAAGTCCGGCGATTTGGAAAACTTATACACGGAATTGGGAGTGGCGCTGCCGCTGCCGTTGCTGAGGGTCAGGGAAGTGATCCTGCCCTGTCCGTCAGTAGCTTGGCTGACGATGGTGGTAGAGGCATCTGCACCGGCCCCGGTTACATACATCCCGTTTACCAAGGGGGTGGAACCCGGCAGGGGGGTGGTAAAAGTCAGGGTGGTATCCACCATGGAGCCCTTGATGGGCTGGAGATTGCCGGAGCCGTCACTGTAATTAACCACGCAAAAATCAACGGGATTAAAGATGGTAAAGGTGATCTTGGTGCTGCCTGCCCCCTGCAACAGTTGGCCCTGCAGCTGGATGGCCGAATGGGTAAGGGAGGTACCTGGATAGATCTTATCTGCATTGGAGGACACGGTGTAAGTGTCAATAGCCACTCCCCCTGAGTCATCGCCACTGATATTCAAGGTGGTGCTGGCAAAGAGCGTGTTCAAGGCCGTATCAAACACAGTGTTTAGAGGACTGCTTAACCCGGCAGTGGTCTCCAGATGGTGGGAGGGGTTGAGCAGCCCTCCGTAGTTTGCCGTGTACTGAAGGTCCAGATAGGGAGCGCCTTCGGCCCCAAGAGAATTCATGAAGGGGGTATAACGGCCCAGGATGGCATCCCGAGAAAAACCGCTATCATTGTCGGGAAGAGGCTGACCAAGCTGGCCCAGGCTGTCATTAAGGGTCACGGTGAGGGGGAAGAAGAAACCATCCACCGTGGAAACATCGATGACCGTGCCATAGCCGCTGGCATAGGTCAGCTCCACATAGGAGTAGATGGGATAATCGTCCTGAGGCGGGTTAGCCACCTGAGTAACGCTGGCCCCGTCGGCCGTGTAAGGAAATTTGGGTGGATAACCGTTTGTTGCGTAAGTCTGGCTGTTGTCGGCAACAAAGAAGTAGATCCGGGCCCCGCTGATATCGGTGGAGGAATCACCCCGGTCCACGGAAATGGAGCTTATCTCATCGCCCAGGATATAGGAAGGGATATACTTGGTCTGTCCACCGTTGGCCGGGGTGTCGATAAAAGAGCCCGTCTTGGTCTGTGGATCCACGCTCAGCATCTTGGGAGGCACCACGACCGGGGTGGTGGTGCCGGTGGAGAAGCCCAGGACATAGATTGTATACTTGCTTGAATTCAGGCCTGTCTCATTAACCAGCGGCATGGTCACGACGGTATCAGCCAAGGCAGGCAATCCCGGAATCATTATCCCACCGAGGAACAGCAGGAAAAGGAACAGGCGGCCGATGCCTCGTCCCGCAAAAAATCTTCTCCTGGCAGCCAATTGGTTCTGACAAGCTGCCATTGCCAGCCTCTCTTGCTGCCTCCAGCGTGGATAAGGGTGTGTGTTTTTCATGATCACCTCCGTTGTGGGTGAGGGGAGGCAAGCGTTCAAGATTCGACACCGCGGCCCACATACCCTTTAGCAAGTTCTCCATCGTCCATTCCTCTGACAATCAATATATTCAGCCTACCGGACGAAAAATCAAAAAACAAGATTCGCTTCGAGAAAAAAGAGGCCAGAGAGGAAAAAGTTAACTCTATATCATCCCCCATTCTCGAGTCAGGCCTTAAACAGCTCACGTTTCAACCTGCAACTGAGTTTCATCAAACTGATGACGATCAATTCCCTGAACAAACCAAAGGGTTCAAGTCCACCTTTGGTTTTTGCTCAGTATTATTTCTATTGTCCAGATGCTTCCTAATGCCCTCATCGCCTTCTGTAGACTACTTGCCCTACTCTATTTAGTGAATTTAAGACCGATCTTGATCTGGAGCGGCTGCCCAGTGGCAAATTCGCTCCAAACGCCACGGTAATGGCCCTTGGAATTTTTGCTTACAACATCCTTCGCTTTATCGGACAGCTTGGACTGCTTGGCGAAAAGTCTCCGGTACGGCACCCCGGTAAAAGACGACGGTTAAAAACCGTCATCCAGGAGTTGATGTACCTGGCTGCCCGTTTAATAACAAGTGGCCGCAGGTTGTGCGTTTACGCTTTAGTAGGCACTGTCCAGCCTACCAGACATTTACAGCTGTATATGGCCGATTGTCGGCAGGAGTCTAACCTTCTTCCTCGCTCTATTGCCCAGTTATGGGAGAGGTGCGCCCGGTTGTAGTGATTTTTGTCAGATTTTCAAAGATCATGGCCTCTGCGGAGTCTTCTTCTCTCTGGAGGCAGGAATATTTATTTGAAAAAAAAATTATTGAGCATACCATTCTTAAATGACATGCATCAATTCTTTAGAAATGGGAATGATGCGACGCAGTAATCAAAAAAATTAGGATAATAGTGTGATTACCGTTAACGACGATACAAAAAAGAGCAATAATTTAACCCGGCGGCAGTTTGTAAAATATTTCGCCGGCACAACCACATATATGTCTTTCGCCTCGTTTAGCCTGCCTGGTCCTATGTTTCTTCTCTTCAAGCAGAACATACAAAAGTATCCGATTGATTCCACGGTTAAGACGACGGCTGAGAGAATGATCTCATTTCCATTCACTCTGGCTGATACTCCCCCTAATTTACTGCCCTCTACAGCCCCCCCGCCTCTCAGCCCTAATGGAAGTACCGGTCTCCGGATTACTGAACTTTGCAACGTTTCAGAATATGACAGCAAAGGCTATGGTGACTGGGGGTATGTAGACCAGGCTCTCCCGATAAAACAGCGGACGGATATCATGCCGGATGGCTATGATCCCACTTCAGTCACAAAAACAACAAAACTTCTGAACTTTTTTGCCATGACCGATATTCATATCACTGACAAAGGAATGGCGCTGCAATATCGAACGAGTATTGCCTTCCCTCTCAAGTCAGAAACGCAGGTACCATAGATCAGTTGTAGTTGTTCAAACTTGATCTGACATTCACAGTAGCAAGATCAAGCTGGGGACAAATGCCGTGTTTAAAAGGTATTACATGGCAAGTTTAACATCAGGCCATCGCCCGACATGAGTGTATTATCGGTCATGGTATCTGGCAATTCTGCCCATCCTGGCCGTAAACTGGAATGTTACAAAATTCATCTATAATATGCTTAACCAAACTGTTTTGGATACCATCCTCATGACATTTTGATTGATACAAGCAGATCATAGCAGAAGGAAGTGCGGGTAATGTTTTTTGTGGAATAATACGTAAATCAGATATGAATGTACTTGCACCAATTGGTGCCACCGCAAGCCCGGATCTTACTGCTGCAAGAATTCCTGAAATACTGGGGCTGGAATAAGCAATTCTATAATCGATATCATTTTTATCCAATGCCTCGATAGCCCACTGGCGGTGTATACATCCCTTGTTAAAAACGGCTATTGGCAAAGGTGCTCCGCCTTCCGGATTGGCATCTTTAGGTCCCACCCATATCAAAGGTTCCTTTCTTAAAAATTCCGCCTTGGATTCAATTGCTTGAGAATTTCTCAGGCAAAGATCCATTTTGCCCTGATCCATCATTTTCAGCAGCTCTTTGGACCGGTCGCAGAAGATATCCACTTGAACCAGTGGATATTTCTCACCGAACCTTTTCAGAATTCCTGGTAAATATAAGGCAGCATATTCTTCAGTCGCTCCCAAACGAATCCGACCTTGCATGCTGGATTCTGAAAATGACGCCAAAGCTTCATTGTGTAATCGTAAAAGTTGGTTGGCATATTTTAAGAGAGATTCTCCATGCCTTGTCAATTTGACACCATGGGGAACACGTTCAAAAAGGGTCCTGCCTAAATTCCTCTCTAATTTACGTATCTGATGACTGACCGCTGATTGCGTGAGATTAACCTTTTGAGCTGCTTGGGTAAAATTTTGCGTTTGTGCAGCTGCTGTAAATGTTCTGAGTATATCCGGTGCTAAATCCACATCACACTCCATTAAAGTGATTCATGCCTGGTATGATAATTCTTCAATTGTTTAATGTCAAAAGAATGGTCATTATAAAAAATACGATGAAGATGCTAACCGCTTTCGAGATTCAACATAGAGGTAATTAAAGAGATAATTAAAGAGATAATTATGGCTGCAAATTTGATTTCAACAGATGTTTTAGGAGAGCCACTTGAACTTCCTTGTGGTGTCATTCTCAAGAATCGACTTGTCAAAGCTCCAATGTCTGACTCGCTTGGTAATGGAGAAGGTGGTCCAACTGAAGCTCTGATTCGACTCTATGAAAGATGGGCTGAAGGCGGAGTCGCACTATCTATCATTGGTGAAGTGCAGGTAGACCCACGCTTTCCCGAAAAGCCAGGTAATCTCGTACTTGGCTCGAATACGAAACAACAACCATTGTTGCAACTAACCAGAAGAGCTACGATTGAGGGTGCCCACTTATGGCCGCAACTTGGTCACGCTGGTGCTCTTTCACACTTACCTATCAGTCAACCAAAAGGGCCGTCCGCCCTTCATATTGGTAGTTTCGAATGTGCAGGTATGTCTAATGATGAGGTGAAAAATCTACCAAACCTGTATGCAAAAACAGCAGAACAAGCAAAAGCTGTTGGATTTACCGGCCTTCAGATTCATGCTGCACACGGCTTCTTACTCAGTCAGTTCCTTTCACCTTTGTTTAATCACAGAACTGATGAATATGGCGGATCAATCGAAGCACGATGCAACATAGTAGTCAATTTGATAAACGAGGTACGGCGTACCGTTGGTCCGACCTTTCCAATAGGGATTAAGATCAACTCGACAGATAAACTGGAAGGTGGATTGACTAAAGATGATGCGTTAAACGTAGTGCGCATTCTCGATCAAACTTCTATCGATTTGATCGATATTAGCGGTGGTACCTATTTCCCTGGAGCGAAGGCAAGTTCAGATGGGTCAAGCGAAGGGCCATATTTTCTTGATTTTGCTAGAAAGGCAAAAGAACTAACCAATATTCCCCTGACGGTGACGGGAGGATTCAAAAAACGTGAGCAGGCAGTGAATGCAGTTGGCAGTGGTGCGGCCGATATGGTGGGTATAGCACGTGCAATGGTGCTTAATCCGCGGCTTGCCGAGTCATGGTTGGCTGAGAACAGTGGCAATCCTGAGTTTCCAAAATTTAAAACTACACCGCCTGGAGGTGTAACAGCTTGGTATACTATGCGGCTAACAGCTTTGGCAGAAGACCAGGAGAATATGTTCACATTAGACCTTCCCACGGCCCTCAGAACTTACGAAGAACGCGATGCGCAACGTTGCATTAAATGGCAAAAAAAGTTCTCCCACCTGTTAGCAAAGAGCTGAATATCGGTTAACCATAACACCGAATAAATGCGTATTCTTTCCCACAGGCAGAGTATAGAAAGTTGCTCAATTTTAGGATGGAACCGTGACTGATAACAAGGCAGTATCTTTCAACCTCAGGTCGTAGGTTAGCACAGGCAGTATCAAATTATTAGATATCGCCCACGTAAAGATGTTTCCTGACTATCTCCGAGTGAAAAACCAGGGGAGTAACTATGATGTAAATAGGTAGCCCCATCATCTTTTCCAGCACATGGTTATAGTATCAATATACCTGAATTCAAGGCACAACTTAACCGAGGAGGAACAGATGGAAAAGCGAAAAAAGTTAGATAAAGATGAGACTGTTTTTATCGGTATTGATCTTCACAAACGAACTTGGCATGTAACAATAAGGACATTCGATATCGAACTGTTCAGTGGTGGTATC
>JAQYVF010000227.1 GCA_030145625.1 Desulfocapsa sp.
CAATATATAGCCCGTCAGCTTGGTGGGGTATTTGTTCCTCTTCCTCTCCTGTGCAACGGTGGAGATTCTGAGTTGATGTCGAGGGTATCAGATGTCCTGAAAGAAACTGGCCAAGCAATCGAAGAAGTCCGCACTGCCTGGTGCGAGAATTCACCTGGCAAGATCGATCAGAAAGAAGGCCTTGTCTGTCGCAATGAGATCGATGAGGCCATCGGAGCAATGGTCATGTTGCGTAATTGGTTAGAGGAAAAAGAAAAATGACAGATCTGCAGCAGGTGCGGGCCGAGCTGGCAGAAATCAAAGCCATGCTTTCTGACCTGCTCAAACAGAACATGCCATTCTCTGTGTCTGCCCACGAAAAGGGACAGATAGTGGCAAAGGCGTTGGAAGAGTCTCAACGCACAGGAAATAAGAAGGTCCTGCAGGAGGCAATCAGAAAAGTTAATGGTTGCCGTACCTGACGATAATGGTGAGCCGACAGGCTGATTAAACCTGTACGAGGTATTTGATATGGTCTCTGACAAAATAGTCTTTAACGACACACATAATTTAATTAGTTGCCCAGGCGGCGTAAATATCTTTGATCCAAAGCCAACACACCGCTTGTTCCTTTGTTGCAGCAATGTACCGACCAAACAAGAAATAGAACGGAGTAAGTCTCTGCTTGGGAAAATAATAGAGATCCCTTTTCGTTTTGAGTCGCAAGGTGGTGGCGAGGTTTAACGGCTTGATCAGCCGCAAATATAGGAGATTGTGTTTTATGTTTGATAAAATAAATATTGAATCTGATGAACTTGTTATCGGTTTACTAGCCGGCGCGTGCATCATTGGTATGATCTGGATCTTTATCTTCACCCTGGCCGAGGAGGCGTCAAAGCCCGCTGCGCACCCGGCTTCCTATGCAGTACTTCACTCTTCTCCTTATCTCCCTCCAATACCATCTGATCAGGGGTGCGCCACTCATGTGAGCCTAAGCGGGCCGGTCCCTGGTCATTTCGCTGAGGTGATGAAATGAAAAAAACGATAATAGTTTATGACCCAAAGCCATCTGGTAAGTCTGCTTTTGGTCAGGCATTAGCGTCTGTTTTAGGGTGTACCGCTGTTGTAGATGGTTGGTTACACTGTGATGAATTACAGGATGGTGCGCTTCATCTGACCAATGCTCCTTTGGATTCTCCTCCTGATTTTGTAACGCAAATGACATTTGCCCAAGCGTTAAGGAATATTGCAGATGCGACCGGAACTCCTGATAGGGATGAGTATTCGTCTTGTTTAACAATTCGTCAACACGTTGGATATCTAATTGATGCAGCTGGCCAAGTGAGTGATGGGGTATACAGTGTTCCTGCTCCTATTATAGATTCACTGCGTAATCAACTGAACAATGGATGCAATCGCTATGTCTGTGTCAAGTGCAATAAAGAAATAGACCAGGTAGACGCTGAACGCGTTGGCCTGGTTTTTTATTGCCCTGGTTGCCTGGAGATGCGGCAGGAAGAAACCCCACCTGTTCCAGCGTAATTGCCATGCCACTCAGACACACACACTCCCCCGTACCCCCTATTGCTGTTAGCCGACCAGAGAAAATATTACCCTTTTTGGGGCGGGTCCTTTCCAGCTTCCGAGCAACTATCGGGTCTGGCCACCTCCGTATGTCCGGCTATAAAAATTGATGGTTTGATTGGAAAATTGGAAAATGCAAGCTCACGGGATATCTGACCGCAAAAGCTCAATATTATCAAAAACATTTATATGACAAACCAAAGCCAAAATATTGCAGAGC
>JAQYVF010000189.1 GCA_030145625.1 Desulfocapsa sp.
AAATCTTCCACGGTAATAAGCTCCCTGTCTTCCACAAACAGTGCCAGTTTTTCCGTCTCCATGACCACTGCAACCGGATGAAACCCCACCCGTTCAAAGAGGAGATCCAGTACCCGGGGGGCCATCTTTTTTCCGAACCTGCCAAGACTCTTCATGACCAGTTCCTGCAAAACCGCCCTCTGTCCCTTCTGGGCGGATGCTCCGGCTCCGGTGTCTACGGCACAGTCCACCACCAGACCCTCTTTTTTGATAAAGGTGAAAAACTGTTTTCGTTTGTCTACGGTCTCGGCCGTGAGCAGGAGAATATTATTTGGAGGAACGCCTTTCGTAAAAGCGTCCCGGTAGCGCCCGCTTATATCGCCGCCGGACGCCACCTTTTGCGGGCCTGCAGCGGCCAGCAGTGTATCGGCCCAAGCCAGGTTTTCCTGGGGCCGGGCAAAACCGAAAAGATCCTGCCACTGCCCAGCCTCTATTTCCTCAAGGCCGTCATTAACGGGAAGCCCGGCAAGACCAATAAAGGCCAGGAGATGCCTGCGACACCGTGCCTCCTTCTTTTCCCCGCGGGCCGAGACCACCTTGTCCCAAAGGGCTGATGCTGTGTTTTTTGAATGAAAAAGCCTGCTGTCGGTAACTCGATAGATCTGCAGGCCAGGCAGGAGGCTAAAATTCATAAGCTGTCCCAAGGTCCTGCTGCTGTCTTCCCTGTCTCCATCTATGGAGTTGCCCGAACCGCCGGATGACTGTGCAAGCAATGCCTTTTGCAGGCTGTCTGCCGCCTCTCGACAGAGGTAACGCTCTCCAAAAAAGAGGTAGAGTTGCTGATGCTTTCCCTGCTCCACTTCCCGGAGGAGGGTGGGCAATTCTGAACGCTTAATTAAAGCCATTGTCGATTGTTTTCTGATCCATGATCTTATGAAGAATAGCAGGCAATGAGCCCGGCTGTAAATAATCCTCGCCCAGCCCCTGGCTAAAAATCCGGGCAGAACGTCTGGCCACATCATCCCAGGTCAGATCACCCTTGGCTTCGGCAACGGCCTCAAAAAGAAACTCGTTATATGGGTTGTTGATGACAGCCTTTCCCGTTCCTACAGTGGCCAGGATATCCACGTTATTTTTAAAAGCAGTGGCCAGCTCGGAATAGGCGCGAATACCACCGCAGGAACCAATGCTCATGAAGCGTTGCTTGGCAAGGAGGTCCTGATCTGTAACCGTACCCATCTCCACAAGCTTGGAGATGGGTTCTATCAACTGCTCCTTGCGCCAGTAGGAGTGTCCACGCTGGGCAAACATCTCATGCCCCCCTTTGATAAACTGTTTCAGCAGTTCCATCTGCACCCCTTCCCCCTGAAAGATAAAAATCGAATGGGAGATCTCAATGCCATTAACTTTTTTCACCCAGTCAATGAGTAGCGGATTCCTGCTCTGCAGGACATATAAAGCCCTCATGGTCTTCGTCGGGGAGGAGGAAAAATTACGCAGCAGTTTTGCAGCCTCTGCGGTGGTAACCGAGGAAGCATGCAAATCAAATCCCCGGGACAGTCTGGGCCGATATCCCTGTTTAGACAAAAAGCCGCAGTTGGAAAGAAAGGACTGTTTGCCATCATCGTCATCATGAAAAACGGAAAGACTGGACAAAAGACCATCCGCCTTCCACTCTGCAAAGGCGGTACGGGCATACCATTCCAGGGGAATGGCCCCGTATTCATACATCATCATATTAATCCGGATCTTATCCACATCACCTACAAAATCTGAGTAATATTGAAGATAATATTGAAGAATAACCCTCAACTGGGTGGTAAAAACAGTGTTCTCATCACGAATGGCAGTGAGCATGTTCCCAATAAGATAGGTACGAGTCTCCGGCTCGATATTCTCCAGCAGTTTCATAAAGGTGGCGGAAAAGAGGATCAGACTGTTTTCATCCTGAAAGGCCGAGGTTGTTACCAGGTCCAGAACCCGTTTCTGCTCCTCGGAATCTTCGGGGAAAAAGATTGACAGCTTCCCCCGCTGAGCCAGGCTGATAATAAAATCAGAGACATGATTGTTCTCCGGATCAACGACCAGAAGAAACTGGAGAAGATTGGAATCAAAGCGCTCCTCAATACGACTTTTAAGTACAGGTACTAAAATATCACGGAAAGAAGAATCATAGAGTTCACTGCCCTTGGAGAGCAAGATGTAGATATTGGCACTGGTGGTATCATGGGCGGCCTGAACACGCGCCCGGCCTGTGGCCTTGCGCAGAGTGGCAATAGCTGCGCCTCTCTTTCCTCTGTGCAGGGCCTCATAAAAGGACTTCTCATGTTGCTCCCGCACCTTTCCATCCAAACGTTTCCAGATTCGCTCCAGAAAGGAAGTCGAACGACTGCCAAGTACCCCGGCAGAGATCTCCCGCCCCCGCCGATCAGTAACCGAATGCAGATCATTGATCTTCCAGGTCAAATAATCAGAGGCCTCGGCAAAACCTTTGAGGAGAATGGCCTTGTCAACTGGGGAAAAGTCAAAAAAGAGCTCCTCTTCCTCCTGTTGAGACAAACTAAAATAGTCCTTGAGCCAGAAAAGAGCTGCTTCGGGATCGATATCCTGCTTGAACAGCCCCCGTGCATTCCATGCATCACTATTCGACAACCTGCCGATATAGGCCATATTCTCCAAGGCCTTATAGGCGTTCATCTCAGATATCTTGCAACACTGTTCCGCCGCCCACTGCTGCTTTTCACCCATCGCTTCCAGCAGATCCATACCTCGCGCCACACTCTCTCTGCTCTGCCCGGGCAGCACAAGAAAGGCCTTCAGAGCCCAACCGGCCGGTTCGTCCATCGCTCCAATGCGAGCAACATAGCCTAAGAGGTCGCGGGCAGTTATGACATCGACAAGCTCAAAGGCAGTCATTACTCTGCCCGCACTATAGGTCAAGCCCTCCAGCTGTTCCAGAAACTGCCAGCTCATTTCCACATCAGCACCGTCCAGGCTAACAAAACGCTCAAGAAGGAGTTGGTTGTCAAAACTTATCCTGGTAGTGACCAATCTCCTCAGAGTCTCTACTATTTCCTGGGCTGAGATACACTGCAGCCTGCAAAAGGAACGCAGGGCTCGCATATTGGTATAGGTCAGTGCCCTGATGATATCTTTATTATAGTTGAAAAGTTCTTCATCTTCACACGCCACCTGGCGAAAGGCTTCAACGGTCTTATAATACCCTTTATCAGGAAGTCCAGCTGTTGCAGGCAGAGGGGAGCTCCAGTACAGGAGTGAGAGAAGAAAAAAAAGTGTGACTTTTACAAGCGGTGGACGGATATCTCGTTTCATTTCTATTTTCCCAGCCTGTTTCGCTGCTGGCGGGCCATCTCAGGAAAAAAATTTTCATTAGGGAAACGTTCTTGACTTCCTCAGAGAAAAGTTTATGTTGACCGCCTTTCATCGAGTACCGTAGCAAAGAATTCCCTGTATTTTAGCGGTAGACAATTAATTTTGAGAAAGCACCTTCAGCCTCAAAAGATTAGCGAGAAAAGTTCAGGTATTCTCAATTGCAGCTTCACTGGGATCAGGTCTTAAAAAACAATCAACTCATAATTTCATTTAGTAATAAGCATTATTATAAAAACGTCAAAAGCTTTCCCATGAAAGAACATAGCTCTCAATTTCTGCCAATTCTCTGTCTGGTGCTGGCCATGTTTCTCTGGGCGAGTTCTTTCATTGCACTCAAGGTGGCCTTTCTCGATTACCATCCCATGGTAGTGATATTCGGCAGGATGCTAGTAGCATCTTTGGCCTTTCTCTTTTTCCTGCCTCGATTTCGGAATATACGCATCCGCAGACAAGACTGGAAGCTGTTGGCACTCATGGCTCTCAGCGAACCCTGTTTATACTTCATTTTCGAAGCCCATGCCCTGAAAAACACCTCGGCTTCCCAGGCCTCGGTAATCACCACCATGCTTCCCCTCCTAATTTCCGTGGCCTCAGCCCTCTTTCTCGCCGAAAAATTTACTCCACACAACCTGCTCGGACTCTTTCTCGCCATGGCAGGGGGGATTGCTCTCAGCCTGGGAGGAACTGCCACAGAACATGCCCCGGCCCCGCTGCTTGGGAATTTTTACGAATTCCTGGCCATGATCTGTGCCACTGTCTACACGATCTCGGTCAAACGCTTGACCTCCCGCTACCCTGCACTCTTCCTCACCGCAGTACAGGCTTGGGTAGGGGCCGTCTTTTTCGGACCCTTTCTGGTTCTGCCCCAGGTCCCCCTGCC
>JAQYVF010000162.1 GCA_030145625.1 Desulfocapsa sp.
GAAGGAAGCCTACCCAGGAGGGGGGGGGGCCCGGTCAGCTTTGGGGGGGGAGGTGCGGGGTGTAGGTCCCGCTCTGTTCGCGGATGAATCCGCTCCTACATGGGGAAACAAAATTGATGCCAATTCAATAGCGAGTGGTTGACTCCCAAAGTAGGAGCGGTTTTAACCGCGAACCTTCCCCGGTATAGGGAAAACGGACAATGTGGGTTATGCCACGTCCAATTCGCGGATGAATCCGCTCCTACATGGGGAAACGAAATTGATGCCAATTCAATAGCGAGTGGTTGGCTCCCAAAGTAGGAGCGGTTTCAACCGCGAACCTTCCCCCGGTATAGGGAAAACGGACAATGTGGGTTATGCCACGTCCAGTTCGTGGATAAATCCACTCCTACAGAGGGGAAACATAACTTCTTCTGGTCTTCAATCGTTAGCCATATTGCATCACAGTTGAGATAGCGGTATTCTAATTACTCAAGGTACGTTAAAGAAGGAAGCCTACCCAGGAGAGGGGTTCCCCGGCCAGCTTGGGGGGGAGGTGCGGGGTGTAGATCCCGCTCTGTTCGCGGATGAATCCGCTCCTACAGGTGGGGGAGAATATTGTCTGTTTTTTTCTCTCGTCTAGAGGAGGAGATCGATCCAGGAGAGGGATATGCTGTGGTTGCTGTTCTTGAGATATTCGTCTGCCCCAATATCGATCCCCGCACCTTGGGGCCTGCGGTCTTTGTCCAGATCATCTGTAAGTCCGCTGATAAAAATTCCTTTGTCTATAATTCCGGTAATGGGCCCGTTGAGATGGAGGTCTCCCGCTGTGGTGTTCAAAAACCAAGAGGGAAGGGCCGTGGTGACATTGGCTGCCAGGGTAGCGCTTCCGTCCTGGCGGGAGGTTATGGCTCGGTTTGACAGGTTGTTGCTGATTGTTACATCTGTTGTTGCCGTAAAACGATACTCGATTGCATTGGGGTAAGCATGCTCATGGTAGATCGTGTTGTTATATACCTGGGCCCCTGATGCCGACTCCAGGCCGATGCCGACATCGCTTTCACCATGGTCTGGGCCGTGGTAGAGCATGTTGTTACGTATGATTCCGCCAACATGGCCTGAATCACCGAGGCCGAAGCCGATTCCACGGTCGCAGTCGATAATCCGGTTTCGTTCAACCAGCGTGTTTGCGGAAAAGGACCAGAGGTGGATGCCATGTTCGGAGAGGCCGTCGGCACACCAGAAACCGCGGACCTCATTGTCACGGATGATCCAGTTTGCAGCATGGTGCGCGTCAATGCCACCCGTGTAACAGGAACCGTTTATGTCCAAGACCTTTTGTCTCCCTGTATCTGTCAATTCAATCAGACATCCCTCTATAAGACCATTGTTGGGTGAATAGTTCTTTGCCCCGTCTTGGTTGATCTTGATTGCCTGTTGGCCGGGATCAATGATGTGCACATTTCTGATAACGGTGTCGATCACATCATGGTCATCAGCTGCCATGATGTGAATGGGGTGATAGTAGGCCTCTTGCAGGGTCAAGTTGGATATGGTGACACCCGAGGCCACGATCTGGAAAATTTCTGTAGTTTGGTAGTTGCCGTCCAGAATTACCTGCGCTCTTTTACCACTGGCTGAGGCGACAGAGACTCCATCGGCAGTGATTCGCAGATAGTTTCCATTCAGGGGATAATAACCGTCCGCGATGAGGATAGTTTTATCTCCCCCTCCATTGGCTGCATTGACGGCGTTGACCAGGGACGAGACAGAGTTGACCAGGACAGTGCTGTTACATGGTACACTCGGCAACAGAAGCAGCAGACAGAGGCAGAATATTTTTTTCATGATTTGTCTCTCAGCAGGAGATTGGTGGCTGGTGCTATAATCACAGGAAGACTTGAGCTGCGAGAGCCGAACTCCATGGCCCCGATATCACTGCTCGAACCACTTGGTCGGCGGTTGCCGAGGATATCTTCTCCGGCACCATGTACAGAGTCACCATTATCAATGGCAGGGCTGTTCGTAAATAAACCGGCATAATGAGTTACCAGGGCGGAAAATGCAGCACTAATAGAATCGGATCCATCGTTGAAGCTTCCGGAGGTGGTATTCCAGCGTGGAAGAATGACTGAGGAGGGCGTTGTCAGGATGGGATTTGCAACCACTCGGTTGCTGTCATTTGTATAGTTGATGAGTTCAGAACTGCTGGCTGGAATGGACCCTCCTCCGTTCCAGTAGAGATTGTGACTGAGGAGGAAAGTATTGGTCTGGTCAGGAGGGGTGTCGGAAAAATCGTTTGTGCCATGGGCAGATTCCGCTCCCATGCTCCCGGTCTGATCAACCCAGATGTTATTGTAAAAAAAGATGTTGGTGTTTGGAGGATTGTCCCCTTCGCTGTTCAGGCGCATCCCATAGGCCAGGGCAGGGAGGTCGCCTGAAATGGTATTGTTTCTGAAGGTGATATCTCGTCCGCCCTTAACACCAAAGGGAGCTCGCATCACATGAGGGGAGTCGCCCAGGAGGAGGTTGTTTTCCACCAGGATGTCATAGGCCTCGTAGAAAGCTTGTCCGTCCTCTCCAAGAAGGATGAAGTTTGAGCCGGTGGATCCCTGCCAATGCAGGAAGATATTGCGTCTGAGGGTAATGTTCCTGCTGCCTGTGTAGATATCTCCAGCGCCGTTGCTGTCTTTGATTACGATATAACTGGAAGTATCATTCCCATTGATTCTTCCGCTTCCCTCAAAGTCGTTGAAAAAAATATTATCTTCTACGATCACATCGGAGGCGCTGTTGATGTCGATATGTTCGTCTGAACCGGTCTGATTGTAAAACATATTGGAGCTGATCAAGATATTCCGACAACCGTTATTGACCTTGAGGATGTCGTTATTGTAGCTGTCATGGAGGATGTTGTTGCGCAGGGTGATGTTGCTCACTCCGTTGTTGCCTCCCCCGTCGATATGAACGACGAGTGCCGCAGACCCTTCTCCGCTGTGGGCGATATCAAATCCTTCCAGCGTAATACCAGTGGCGCCACGGGAATCGGTGTAGACGGTGAGCACTCGGTCATTATTTCTCAGGCGGGCCAGATAACTGGGTTGAGAGCGTACCGTAACCCCTTTGGGAAAAGTGCCTCGAATACGAATCCGCCCGGTGTAAGTCCCGGGATGGACCTCGATAATGGAATCGTCGGGAACAGAATCCAGTGCATGGGTGATGGTGGCCCAGGGGCTGGTCAGGCTGCCGTTTCCTGTGTCGTCGCTACCGGTAGTGGTGACATGAAAGCTTGCCGCCTGCACAGGTAATGCAAAACAAATAATTATGAAAAACAGGGCGATGAATTTGAGGGGTGGGGCGAGGTTTTGTTGGCTGGTGTGCATACTGGCGGTGAAAAAGGAATGTGCTCTTAGTTTCATACTGACTCACGATAATTGACATGGAAGAGTGTTGAAATCGTAAAGAAGGAATGTGTCTCCTCTATTTATTAAAGCATCACTTTTTTTGCCTGTGCAAGGAGAATCCTCCTGTTGACATCAGTCAATGGATTCACTATGTACAGGATGCCTGGAATGAGCAGAATGAGTTAAGGGGTAATGTGTAATAAATATACATTCCAAGGTGAAATGGTGTAAGCATTACTTTTCCTGTAGGAGCGGATTGATCCGCGAATGAGGAGTTGTTGCGGCCCGTATGTCTGGTTTCGCAGTGCGGGGGATGTTCGCGGTTGAAACCGCTCCTACATGTGTATAGGATAGTCGATGGCGAGTTATCGGCAATATTGTTTTTCCTGTAGGAGCGGATTGATCCGCGAATGAGGGGGCGTTGCGGGCCGTATGTCTGGTTTCGCAGTACGGGGGATGTTCGCGGTTGAAACCGCTCCTACATGTGTGTTGGATGTTGATGGCGAGTTATGGGCAATGTTGCTTTTCCTGTAGGAGCGGATTGATCCGCGAATGAGGAGTTGTTGCGGCCTGTATGTCTGGTTTCGCAGTGCGGGGGATGTTCGCGGTTGAAACCGCTCCTACATGTGTATCGGATGTTGATGGCGAGTTATGGGCAATGTTGGTTTTCCTGTAGGAGCGGATTGATCCGCGAATGGGGAGTAGTTACGGCCCGTATGTCTGGTTTCGCAGTGCTGGGGATGTTCGCGGTTGAAACCGCTCCTACATGTGTGTTGGATGTTTTCAGTGAGTTTTGGGTTTTATCAAAAGGAGATAGAAATGAGTAATGCGCTGAAGGGAATTTTGTTGTCTGCATTTGTTTTTCCCGGTGCCGGGCAGATTGTTCTGACACGATATGGGCGTGGTGCCCTCTTTTTCCTTTTTTCCTTTGTCAGTGGACTGCTTTGTGTTACGGCCATAGTCCGACAGGCTGTGGTGATGCTGCAAGAGCTTGTTGCAAAGGGTGATGTCGTTGCCCTGCCGAAGATCATGAGCACGGCAATTGAAGCGTCAACCACCGCTTCCACTCTTTTTTTTAAAGTCTCTTTTCTTGTTTTCTTCTGCTGCTGGCTGTTTGCAATTGTGGATGCCTGGCGAATCGGAAAAGAGCTGGATGAGGAGCAGGAAAAGGCGGCCAATGATCAAGTGGTTGAAAAATAAGATAACTGCTGAGCGAAAAGAGAGATGAAAATAAAAATTTTCACCACCGGGGGCACCATTGATAAAATATACTTTGATGCCAAAAACGACTACCAGGTCGGAGAGCCGGAGATAGATTCACTCCTTTCCGAGGCAAATGTGACCTTTGCCTACAGCGTCAAATCGCTTTTGCGCAAGGACAGTCTGGAAATGACAGAGGATGACCGAAAAATGGTCCATGACGCGGTGGCTGCCGAACCCTGTTCACGCATCCTCATTACCCACGGAACCGATACCATGCTTGAGACTGCAAAAAGTCTCTTTGCTATTCCGAATAAGACCATTGTTCTCACTGGTTCCATGCAACCCGCCCGTTTGCGGGTGAGCGACGCTTTTTTTAATGTCGGATGTGCTGTTGCCGCTGTCCAACTCCTGCCTCCAGGTGTTTACGTGGTAATGAACGGCCAAGTCTTTGACCCACAAACAAGTCGTAAAAATGTGGAAAAGAACCGTTTCGAGCGACTCTGAAGAGGTGATTACGGGATTCATTTCCTGCTGAGCCAATAGGTATATGGAAATGTGTGCCCCTGGTCTTTGTAAAGAAAACAGTCAACCCCTCTCCCTGCAACCTCTTTTTTCTGTCCCCTGGCGACTATTGGCCACCTATTGTTCATTAATCCCGTATGGGACAATCTACTATGAAAAGAAATTCTATTTGGGACTTTTTTGCCTCCGTTAAGCTTGCGCTTTGCCTCCTTTGTCTGCTGGCCTTTACCTCAATTATTGGGACAGTTATCCCTCAAAAGAAAGCTCCTCAGTGGTATATACAAGAATTTGGCGACAATGCGGCCCAGCTTTTCAATGTGCTTGATATCCCCGATATGTATAGCTCCTGGTGGTTTCTTGGCCTGCTGGGGCTTCTCTGTACAAATCTCATCATCTGTAGCTGTGAGCGTTTTCCAGGGGTGTGGAAACAGATTACTGCCGACGGCCTTGATACTTGCTTTGAACGTCTTGCAAAAATGGGGAGAAAAAAAGCATGGCAGCGCAATTCTTCGCTGGAGTCAAGCGTCTCGGAGTTGAGTGGCAGACTGAAGAGCAATGGTTGGAAGAACAGCAGACGAAACAGTGATGGCGGGGTCCTGCTCTTTGCTCAAAAAGGGGCCTATAGTCGGGTTGGTGTTTATGTGGTTCATGTCTCCATTTTGGTGATATTTGTTGGCGCAATCATTGGCGAGCTCTATGGCTTTAAGGGAAGCGTCATGCTTCCGGAAACACAGCAGACTAATAAAATATACCCATTTAATAGTGCAGGGGCCATTGATCTTGGTTTCACGGTACGCTGTGACTCTTTCGCCATCGAATTCTACCGTA
>JAQYVF010000135.1 GCA_030145625.1 Desulfocapsa sp.
AGGCTCGTAATCTTGAACCTCTCCTGCGCCCTCTTCGGTGGTATCAAAGGTGTCAGCCCCATCGCCACCGGTGATAATGTCATTGCCTTCCTCGTCGGTGGCGGGAGGTACCTCTTCTGCACCACCAAGCAAGGTGTCATCGCCTTCCTCGCCATCGATCTCATCGTCACCTTCACCACCATAGATTTCATCGTCACCTTCACCGCCATCGATCACGTCATCGCCTCCGCCGCCGAAGATCACATCATCGCCTTCACCGCCATCGATCACGTCATCGCCCTTGGAGCCTGAGATTACCTCATCGGCATCGGTGCCCTCGATATCGCCTTCACCGTCAAAGGTCACATCAAAGGACTGCTGATCAAAGGCGTCTCCGTCATAATCTTCGCCGTCAACAACAAAGGTTACTGTATGGTCGGTTCCTTCATCATAGGTGGCTTCCTCCGGGGTTACTCTGTACCCTTCGGAGTTTGCAGTCTCTGATGTGAAGATCACCTGGTAAAAACCATCGCCGGTTGTACCGAAATCAATGGTGAACTCTTTATCGGTGTGCCAGGAACCGCCTTGTTCATAACCGCTTACCTGGCCGCTAAGTTCAACTGGGTCTCCGTTTTCATCGTAGCCATAGGCTGTCCAGATCGCAACCTCAGGGCCGGTGTTGGCACCCTGCTGATGTTCATCGAGATGACTTAAGCTGAAGGTTGCGGTGTTCATCAATGCCTGATTACCATTGCTGTCTGTGTAATTGACGATCAGCTGTTCAGTGATCAGCTCGGGATCATCGTGGTCTCCAATGTCATCCTCATTGATAAAGGTGTTCCCGACCCCGATTCCATCTGCATTCCAGTTGACAACATCATCCCATCCGCCATCCGGCTCGGGATTTACTGCCGTAAAGGTCATGATGATGTTTCCTGAGTTTGAAGTGAGTGTTTTCTCTTCTTCAGGGGGGCCGTAAGGTGGAGCAAGGCTGAATTCCTCGGTGATTTCGTTTCCGCTGCCGTCTATCTCCCTGTGAAGCTCCACCGTGTAGTTTCCGGTATAGACCCCAGGACTCTCCTCTTCAAGAGCTACGGTGAAGACCTCTACGGTTATGGTGGGCACTGGAACTTGCAGGGAAGCCAAATCGGGGCCATTGTTGCCTGGATCAGGTTCTATCGGTACTTCAGCCACTGCAGTCCAGGAGCCATTGGAATTTTGATGCCAGGTGAGGGTCTCTCCCTGGAATTTCATTTCCTCTCCGTCGTTATTGTAAACAACAGCATCTTCACCAACTATCTCGCCATTATAGAAGGGGTTCAATGTCATCTCAACGCCAGGCTCATCGGCGCCTATGTCGATGGCCAGATCGGCCACCAGATTGTTTCCAGCCTCATTGGCCAGAATGGCATACTGTGGATCACCGATTTCAGGGACATCATCCTGCACAGAGACCACGAAGGCCCCGGTAGCCGCGCCGGTTGCCATGTCACCGTCAAAGTCCTCGGCGGTGATGAGGGCGGAGAAGTCGATGCCGGCTGGATGATTCGTACCTTCCAGGTCCCAGTTTTCGTCATCAGCACCATCATCCACGTGATCCAGCTGGTCGTCGAGGTCAAAGTACCAACTGCCGTCTTCATTAACGGTAAGATGAAAGACCTCATGACCATCGGCGGCCGTGGCCGTCAGGGTAGTGCCGTCTGAAGTATAGGTCAGGGGCTGTCCCTGGGAGGAGAGATTGAGACTTGCTGCAAAACTCTGCAGGACATTCTGATCTGTGGTGATGCCCATGTCAAGCTCAGGGGCCTCCAGGTCGTCGCCTTCGTCTGCACCGACCAGGAACAGGTGGTTCAGGGAGCCTGCATTGCCGAATGCTTCGTCGTCCAACGTAGTTTCACCAGGTTCCCGGTTACCCTCTGAGCTATCACTTTCAGGGTCGTTAATGTATGCCTGGCCTTGGAAGGAAAGGCCGTCTTCATGGACATAAGCGTGAATCGGACAAGGTCTGCAGACTGCTTCCGGTACATCATCGATAACGGTGATGCTGAAAGCAGGGCCTTCAGAATCAAAATTGGCCATGTTGACGCTGTCACCATCATAATCGGTTGCCACAATTACGGCCGAAAGATTGATGGTCAGGGTGTTCTCTCCATCGCCATCGGGATGATCCAGCTGGTCACGGAGCAGGAATGTATAGCCTCCGTCTTCAGTTACTTCCAGCCCAAAGACAACTCTTGTTTCACCTGCTTCATTGGTCGCCTCGGCCAGCAGTACACTGTTGTTGTTTGTCAGCCGGTATGTCAGGGTATCGTCCTGGGACTCAAGCCCCTGGTCGATTAATGCCTGCATGGCTGTACCATCAAGGGTGAGGCCGAAGGTGATATCTTCGTCAGCACCATCTAAGACCATTGCAGCAAAAGAGCCTGTGGCTGTGACGGGAGGTCCATATCCCGGGTCACCACCATCTGTGCCGGTGGAGAGGGTGGTGTCCAGATCATCCTCATCAACCGTATTTGATTCCGGTTCGCCGACGAGTACAGGGATGTCATCCTGAACGCGGATAACGAATGCCCCAGGTGCTGCGCCGGTTACTACGTCACCGTCAAAATCCTCAGCGGTGATGATGGCGGAGAAGTCGATACCGCCACTCCAGTGGTCGCTGCCCTCAAGATGCCAATTTTCGTCATTTTGACCGTCATCCACATGGTCCAGCTGATCATCGAGGTCAAAATACCAACTGCCGTTTTGCCCGACGGTCAGGGTAAAGACAACGCGCTCTTCTGCTCCACTCCCGGCAGTGGCGGTCAAGGTCGTACCGTCTGAACTGTAGGTTACGGCGTCTCCCTGGGAGGTCAGTGAGGCCAGATTGTTATTAAGGTAGTCGCTGTCGGTGGAGATCCCTATGAGGATAGGCGGGGCATCCGCACCAAGGTTGTCATCTGCACCAATTCGGAACAGATTGCTCAAGGAGCCGGACCGGTCAAAGGCTTCGTCGTCCAGGGTAGTTTCGCCAAGTTCCCGGTTGCCCTCTGAACTATCACTTTCAGGTCCGCCAATATATGCCAGACCTTGAGCGGAAAGGCCATCTTCATGGACATCGGCTCTAATCGGGCAGGGTCTGCAGACGGCTGCCGGGATATCATCCTCTACGGTGATGTAGAACTGGCTGTCAGCAAAGAGGATTGGGTCGCCATCCTGATCCGTACCCATTATCACTCCGGACAGATCGATATAGGGGACAGACTCTCCGTCTCCTGAGCGAAGATCGGTGTTCTGGCTGTTGGTGTCGTCATCCACATGGTCCAACTGGTCGTCGAGGTCAAAGCCCCAGTTTCCATTTTCGTTGATCCACAGGGTAAAGACGGTATCGGTACCGGCAGTGGCGGTGAGGAATGTCATAGCGTTGTAGCTATGGGTCTCATATTGCAAGCCCCGTCCCTGGGAAGAGAGACCGAGACTTTCCATATGATCTACGGCATCGGTTGTGAGACTAAAAGTAACCGGATCATCGGCGCCTTCCTCGACAAGCTGGGTCAAGGAACCATCGGATTGCCAGTTGTGGGTGGCCACATCATTTAAGAAGTCGAGCATGGTGTCCGAGTTACCCTCGGAACTATCACCATTCCACCAGTCGGGGAATTCCCAGGCGAAAAGAGGGTTCCTGGAAAGAGCTGATTCTTCAACCATGCCTTCCACGCTGGCATCGGCAATTTCAGGGACGTCGTTCTCGACGTCTATACGAATTCTTCCGTCGAGATCGACATAGTCGCCATCACTATCCGTTGCCCGGACAAACTGGCCAATGTCGTCGATATTGAGTATGGCCTCGTCCCCCGATGCAACAGGATGATCCAGTTGATCATCAAGGTTAAAGGTTGCCTCGCCGGTATTTGCGTCAACGCTGAAGGTAAAGATAGATGAAACAGAACTGGTGTAAGCGGTAAGGGTGTTTCCATCTATTGCGTAGAAAACTGTCTCGCCACCAGAGAGTAGGGATGTTTGGATAGGCTCATCCTGGGGGATGAGGCTCCAGCTCAACTCTTCGTCGGCACCCACTTCGACCAATGCGGAAAGATCGTAGGTTGCCTGGTCCGTATCAGTTGGACCGTCGATGTTCCCCAGTGAAGAGTCCGTGTCATCGCTGTTCTCCACACTAATGCCGGCCTCACCCACGAGATGTCCGAGGGCATCTTCCTGGACGGCCATGTCTGCATAGCCACTGTCCATAGACCGTCCATCGGCTGCAGAGATTGCGGATTCCAATTCCACATCTACTATCGGTACCAACCTGGGCACATCATTTTCAACCGTAATATTGATCCGGTCACTTAAATTAACAGAGTCTCCATCAAAGTCGGTGGCCAGTACGAATTGTCCCAGGTTGTTAATGGTCAGGGTGTCGAAGTCGCCGGCAGGGGCATCATCTGCTGTGCCATAAATTCCATCAACACCGGGATCACCGTGGTCGAGTTGGTCGTTGAGGTTGAATATTGCCTCGCCGGTGTTTGCATCAATGTTGAAGGTGAAGACAGTACCGTCAATTTCAGCTTGGGCAAGGGATGTGGGAGCGGTAGCACTGGTACTGGCCACTAGGACTCCTTCCACCAGGTGGTAGTAGACCGGGGCGTTATCCGAAGTTAAACCGGAATCAACGCCCATGGCGTCAGCGATACTCCAGGTGAGCTGCTCATCGGTACCGACGTTGACCAGGCCGGAGAGATTCATGGTGGTCTGGTCACTGTCCCAACCATCCTCGTTGCCGACGGAATAATCGTTATCTGGATTGTTGTCACCATCTCCGGTATCGTGATTCAGGGCATCCTCGTCTACCCAGCCAAAGGCCATGCCGCCTTCGTTGTCAACCATTGGGGCCAGGACGGGCACATCGTCAACAATGAGAAAGCTCAGGGAACCAGGAGTAAGGCCGGTGGTGTCATCATCGGAATCGGTGGCAATGATAGCCGTGGCAAAATCAAGGTTTTCCACAGATCCGCCGCCTGGGCCCCAGAGCTGTAGGGCCGTATTTTCGCCATCAGCTGTGACATGGTCCAATTGATCCAGGAGGGTGAAGACATAGCTGCCATCGGGCTGCAGGTCGAGGGTGAAAACCAACCTGTCTCCTTCGCTGCCGGCAAAATCAGATGAAATTCGTGGCGACATACCATCGTGGACCCAGGCCTCAAGGGTAGTACCGTTAGCATTTATCTCGTAGACAATTTCACCACCCTGGGAAGAAAGACCGGGAAGGTCGGCCAGTGAGCTCCAGGAGAAGATTCCGGGATTGTCGGCACCCATTGTGAGAAGAGGTGCCAGGGATCCGTTAACCTGGACAGCATCGTTCTGATAGAGACTGTTAAAGTCGGAATCTTCCGGACCATCACTTTCATCGGGATTGCCAACGGAAAGAAGATTGTCAAGGGCTTCTTCTTCCACCACTCTGGTCAGGACCACATCACTTGCTTCCGGGCCATCATCCAGGATATTTATGGTGAGTGTTCCAGTTGCTGAGTCACCATTGGAATCGAATACGGTGAAGTCAAAGAGGTCAGGCAGCGAGTCGCCCGCTCCGGTGACGTTGGCAAGGGGGTGGTCTATATTTGTGGTGATGGTATAGGTCCAGTTGCCGTCATCCCACATCTGTAACGAGCCGTAGGTTCCGGTTACAGTGATGAAGTCATCTGCTGTCCCATTTAAGTTGTCAATATCAATGGACTGGCCACCGATGGTGATGGATCCAGGTCCGTCGTTTCCAAAATCAATGTCCAGAGTCGTCAAGTCGCCACTGACTGTCTGGGGGGTACTTACTGGTTCTGTGCCGTCAAGGAAATTTGCTTCATCTATGACAGAGGAGTAGTCTCCTGCCTCTGGAAAGTAGTTTGTAATTTTGGTAACGATGTCTTCGCCTGGAGGTGGTACTTTGGCTGCGGCTTCTACGATCTCTTCACCAATCGGGCGTTCCGGTTTGAGAAAACTTCTGGCCACGCCTATGGTTTCAGCGCCTGAGGTGGGAGTAACCTCTTCAGCGGTCAGATCAAAGACGACCGTTGGGTGTCCACCGCCACGGGCACCAGTTCCGGCGGCTGCCGGGCCGGCTGCAGGTGCCGGCAGGTCTTGGGTGGGATCGCCTTGAAGAAGGGCTTCCTGGAGTTGTTCAACTTCTGAGACCACATCGGCAAGATCAACGGGCTGGTCGCCTGGGTAGACGTCTCCGTCCAGGATCACTTCGCTCATTCGACCCAGATCGAGTTGGGTTTGCTCCGCGTCATTGAAGATGATGGAAACCTTGCCGGTTCCCCCTGTGATGATAGTCTCATTTGCAAAAACCAGTCCGTTCACCTGAAGTACCCGGGTCACGCCATTCGGTGATTCTACCTGCACCGAACCGGAGACGATAACCGCCGTTCCTATGGCCTGATCATTGCCTGTTGCGTTGGTTTCGTTGATAGCCATGGTGTCCTCCCCCTGTGTCTTTATGAGTTGCTTACGCTTATGTTATACTCTAACGATATCGTAAGTTAGGCGGGAAGGCTATTGTACCATGGTACTAGGAATTATTGTTTTGGCTGCAGGTTTGAAACTGCCGTTTTTTCTGAACTGTTTCGTTCGCGGTGAGGATTTTTTTTCTTTGTTATTGCTGGTTGATAGGTGGGGCTTTAAGGGGGTGTGAAATGTCAGGAAATGGGAAGCCGAAGCAAGGTAGTGATTGAAGGACTGGTATTATACAGGCTATTGGTTGTTCTCTGTATCTGGTTTGGTACGTAATTGGGATGTCTGTTGAGGATGTCCTTTGAACCGAAGAGACCCCGGGCAGAATCATCTGCCCGGGGTTGTGACGCTGAGTGACGCTATTTACTGCTTGTATGTTTCATGCTACTCCGAGTTTATTATGCAATTGGTTCAATAGGTGGTGGAACCAGATTGTCAATATCATCACCCTCACCAGCGTCAAGATCAGTAATGGTATCGCCACCTGTATCGACAAAAGTGTCACTGCCGGTATCCGATGCATCACCGATGTCATCTCCTGTCAGAGTGTCGGTCCCTGCTCCATCGGTACCTGTTTCATCGCCGCCGAACAATGTATCGTCACCATCACCACCTTCCATGGTGTCATCACCCTCACCGCCGACAAGCTCATCGTTTCCAGCATCTCCATGTAACTCGTCGTTATCATCACCTCCAAAAAGGGTATCGTTGCCTTCACCACCGAATAGCTCATCTTCACCAGTGCCACCGACCAGGATATCGTTTCCTTCGCCACCTTCAATGGTGTCATCACCGGCACCGCCAAAAATGATGTCATTTCCAGCGCCGCCATCAATGGTTTCACCGTCAATACCACCAACAAAGACATCATCACCATTTGTACCAATCATTTCATCGTTGTTGTCAAACTCAACATGGATGTAGTCTGTAGCCATGTCACCGTCTGCATCATAGACGTCCACTCTAAAGGTCTCATTGATATCTTCTCCTTCAACGGATTCGCCAAATGAGATACTATTCACCCGGAAGGCTCCATCTGTTGCAGTAATTTCAATGGAACCGACATTGTTATAACCATCAATTTCTAAAGTATCTGCTTTTCCAGTGAGTGTCTCGGTTCCGGTAAATATTGCAGTATGGGTATCGTCATAAACCGTATACTGAACGTCAACATATTTATTCCCATGAATGTCCACACCAATATCGATGTTTCCGCTTGTGTCAACTTCGCTTCCGCCACGTAGGCCAAAGTCGATAATAAGTGGAGTGTCCTGTGGATATTCTTCAACCCACTGGTCATCGATACCTAAACCGATATTGCTTCCCTGTACTAAATTATCGTCACTGTCGCCAGGATTAGGATCGGCAAGAGGATCAGTGTAAATAGAAAGTAAGACAGTCTCACCAGGTGGAACCTCTCCCAGTGTGGCATAGGCATTATTTTGATCAGTAATTAAGTATGCAGGCCTAGGCCCTCCAGGATATGAGGTCTCAGTGAAATCGATAGTGGTATACCCACCTCCGGAAAGTGTACCAAAAGTCTCTAATTCATACTCGTCACTGTTCGGATCTACCGTCAGTGTAAAGACAAGTGAATTGAGAGGATCATTAGGGTTGGTTACAGCATGCAGTACACTCGTATCAGAAGGATCAACATAGTAATATACTGTATCCCCCGTCGCGTTAGTGAGACCGGAATCTGCAGAGGTAACCGACGTTCCATTCCAACCATTAATATTGGCACTGAGATCAGCTGAGGCCACCTCATCCGCACCGACTGCGACATCAAAGGTACCAGCAAGCAGCAATCCGGGCTCATTAGCAATAAAAGCGTCAGAGACTTCACCTATCTCCGGCACATCGTTTTCCACCTGGATAGTGAGGAGACCGCTGAAGTCCTTGGTGTCCCCATCTGCATCCTCGACTTCGACAAACTGCCCGAGATCGTTGATGAACAACATCTCATCATCGCCTGCTCCGGTATGATCCAAC
>JAQYVF010000195.1 GCA_030145625.1 Desulfocapsa sp.
CGGACGTTGAGCTTGAACCATCTGTGGTGGACGGCGCTTGTCCAGCTGCTCTGCGATAAGCTGACGGGTATATATTACTGAAGCAGCCAGGATGATGAGTGCCACAATGAGTGTGGACCAGTTTATTATTCGTCGTTTCATTTTTCTACTCCAAGGCCAAGAGCCAGACCGAGATTGATCCGGTTTGTCAGGCGTTCGTAAATGAGGGTGTTAAGTTGCGATGCGAGATCAAAAGTTTTTTCCTGAACGATGAGCAGGTCGAGTATATCAACCAGACCAGACCTGTAGCTCTCCTGGTATCTTTCAAGTGAATTGCGGGCACTTGCCAGCGCAGACGTGATATGGTTTTTCCGACGGGTAATTGACTGCTCCAGACTCAATGCGTTTTCCACTTCATTTATGGCCTCCAGCAGGGTTTCGCGATAAGCTTCATAACTCTGTGCTGTCTTTAACTCTGCGACTTCAGCTGCTGCTTTAAGCTTTCCCGCTTGAAAAACAGGCGCAGTCAACTGGCCGAGCAAGGCCCACACAGGATCACTCAACAGCATGGATTGTGGTGAATCTCCGATATCCTCCAAAGCTGCCTTAAGACTTATACTAGGAAGCAACTCTTTGTAGGCAACAGACGTTCTCAAATTTGCTGCTTTAATAGCAAAATAGGCTGCTTGCAGATCAGGACGACGCTGCAGGGTTTGATCTGGCAAATCAGCAAGGGGGGTTAAAACTTCAGGGTATGACGCTTTCGCTGTGAGATCAGTACTTCCAATACGACCAAGAAGAGTTTTCAAGGTTCGTTGTCTTTGTGACAAATTTTCTTGATAACCTTCAAGGGATGCTCTTGAAACAGCTGTCGAGGTACGGGCACTGTCCAGATCTTCCATAGTGCCAATACCGCTGCGATATCGCTGTAGTATGTAGATTTCGTTTTTTTCGAGATTTTCCAGGCGGAGTTTTTCTATATTGATGGTGCTACGATCACTAATCAGGCCCAGCCACTCCTTCATGACTTCCGCAGTGAGTGAAATTCGTGCTGCCTCCAGCAATGCCTGCTGTTCTGCTTCGTCCATTACTGCAGCACCTTCACTGTCCGCAAGTTTTTTCCAGAGGTCAACTTCCCAGCTGATACTGAGTGAACTGCTATAGCTTTCGTCTTCACCCTCGTCTTTATCTACACCTGCATCGAATTGAGCCCAGGGCAGGCGATCAGCGGTAGTCTGACGACGCTGGGCTCCTAGGATTTTCAAGGTCAACAAGGTCTGCTGCAAATTCGGATTTGCCTGGAGGGCTTCTTCTATCAGTGATTCAAGTTCAGGATCACTGATAAGTTCGTTGAGGACGGTTGATTTTTCAGCTCCCGCCTCCTGTACAGGCCACTCCGGCACAAGTTGACGCTCCTTTTCTGCAAGCGCCGTATAGTTCCCCTGAGGAACTATGCTGCATGAACTCAAAAAGAGCACAGCACCTGCTATCAATATAGGCTTTAAAAAAATAATAATTTTCGACAAATGCATCTAAGTTCCACTCCACTCACTGTTGACCTGCAATTGTGGCCTCTATAACAGTAAAGATCTTACGATAAAGCTACTCTGCAGGCGTTGTATAACTCATATGGTGAGGAGTATATCAGGGAGGTGGTTAACGAAGGGTTAAGGTCACAACGAGAAAACTGTGAGAAGTGGGAAACCGCAACTGTACTTTACGTAATGAGTCGATATTTAACTACAATGTGGAAATGCTTAATCCCTTGTATTTTTATTACGCAAGCACATTCTTAAACAAGAAATCCAATGGCAGTGTTAACAATGAGAGGCCCTCATTTTAGTTGACCTTATTCCTGATTATACGTAACAAAAGATAAAACCGGAGATACAGTAGAAAGATCAAATTGAAGGAAACAAACATCTGGTTAAAATTAGTACAGAACACCTCAAGTCTGTCCTTAAATTTCTATGTACCACGCTGCTCCCTTGACCTGAAGAATTCTCTTCACATATAATTATAGTGGAAATGATATTCAAAATAAGATAAAGCCCAACCTGCCGTGAGGCAGGGGCGGAAAGCTATGAATCTTACAGAGATAGCAGGTGCAAAGACTAGGAAGGATGCCCTTATTCACATCTAGGGTGATCCTGGTGTCACTATTGCCAATTTAGGCAATTATGATGACGAGCCGATGCAAACACTATTCTCCCCTGATTCGCTTCAAGCTTTGGCTTTGTTTATGTTTCCAAGATATGAGATAATGCAAAAAGAAATGAAGCTTCTTTGCAGAACCAGGAGACTGATATGGTCACAAGAGTTATCTTCATATTTCTCATGATCAGTTTGACTTTTCAAGAGGCTGTTTTTGGTTCAATTCCTGGGTATAGCTGTTATCGAACGGTGGAAGAGACCTATGATGCGGCACAAACGCTCGTTGCCAATTATCCAGAGCTAGCCACTTGGTTTGATATTGGGGACTCCTGGGAGAAAAGTGAACCGGGTGGTTCTCCCGGTTACGACATAATGGTACTCTTGTTGACAAATGGATTAGTGGTTGGACCAAAACCAAAGCTTTTGGTAACAGCAGGTCTGGAAGCCAGAGACTATGCAGCGCCGGAGCTGGCAATGCGTTTGGCAGAGCACCTTCTGCAAGGCTACGATACGGATGCAGATATCAACTGGATTCTCGACCACCACGAAATTCATTTCCTTTTTTTTGCCAATCCTGATGGTCGTAAACACGCTGAAACGGGATTGTCCTGGGTCAAGAACACTAACGAAAATTACTGTTCACCTACCTCCACCGACAGAGGCGCTGCCCTTGACAGAAACTTTTCGTTCCAGTGGGGTTGTTGTGGAGGCTCAAGTGGTTCCGAGTGCGACCAAACCTATCGTGGGCCAATGTCTGCCTCTGAGCCCGAGACCCAAACACTACAGAGCTATCTTCGCTCAATTTTTGATGACCAAAGAGATGCTGATCTCTTGGCGGCTGCATCAACCGATACTACCGGCGTCCTGATCAACCTGCAGGCATACGGAGAAAACTGGCTATGGCCATGGGGGTTTTCAACCACAATGGCTCCAAATGGTCTAGCGATGCAGACCATGGGGCGCAAGCTCTCATATTTAAACGGATATACTCCTAGCCAGCTTGTTGGTCTTTATCCCGTAGATGGTGATCTTCTCGATTTCACCTATGGTGACCTTGGTGTAAGCTCCTTCACGGCAATGCTTGGGAACAACTTTTTCCAAAGCTGCACCACTTTTGAAGAGACCATTGTTCCTGACATGCTTCCGGCATTACTCTATGGTGCCAAAGTTGCACGGGCTCCATACCAGATGTCTTCCGGTCCCGATATCCGTGATTTTTCTCTCCCCACAGGCTCGATTGCTCTTGGTTCTCTACTACCCCTCAGTGCAGTGGTTGATGATACGAGATACAACAATTCAGCTGGTGTAGAGCCAACACAAAACATTGCTACTGCCGAATTTTATATTGATACTCCTCCATGGTCGACTGCTCCAACACCGATTCCCCTTTCCTTAACGGCCTCGGATGGCAGCTTCGATGAGACGGTCGAGGCTGTAGAAGCCTCTATGGACACCTCCTCGCTGTCATTGGGGAAGCATATCATTTTCATGCGCGCCGTGGACGCTGACAACAACTGGGGGCCGGTGACTGCGCAGTTTATTAAGGTTGTCGAGCCGGCTACCTACGTGGTGACTGCAACAGCTGGACAACATGGAGCAATCTCTCCCGCCGGAACCATACAAGTTACTCATGGTGATACATTGAATTTTACCCTGACAGCAGATCCAAGCTATCGGATTGATAAAGTTTCCGGCTGCAATGGGACTCTTACAGGAAATATCTATATTACTGGAAATATTACAGCGCCCTGTGCGGTCTCAGCATCATTTACTGCATTCCCCTGGCCA
>JAQYVF010000030.1 GCA_030145625.1 Desulfocapsa sp.
GTAAATAATGCATCTTGAGCAGCTAATCTGTTGTTAATATGGTTCGCACTCCATTTTCTACTTTCTTTATTTTCGAAAGGGTTGCTGTTTTTTTGTATGTCAATTTCATTTAGACATTTTGCAAAATACACAGCCCCATCATTTTGATAATTACCGCTGCACGCAAAATATAATGCCACCAATGGGTTACGTGTCCAGTCTAATAAGCGTGTTGGCAGTCCGTGGTGTTGTGCTAAAGCAAGCCATTCCCAATCGTTGCTTGGTAGTATGTTGAGAAAAGGGGATGCTCGGATTTTGAAATTATCAAGCAGATGTTCTTCTGCGATTTTTAACAAATTACCAGAAAGGTGCCAGTTTCTAGAAACCTTGGGAATTAATTTATATCCAACATTCGAAACGCCACGAAACATATAAACTGTTGTTTTTTCTAAAATGCGTTGGAATCCTGTCAAAGATGTGATTGTGGAAAAATTCATCTACTGTCTTTTGTCAAATTTTATAGTTAACATGATATAGGCCTCGTACGCATTTCCTGGGAAAATTCACGTTTTGGCCTCTTTTCGTTCCGCATTTGCTGGAAAGCATATGTATTATCAGGTGCTCTGGGAAATCGTTGTGATTCCTGAGTGTGTTTGTATGAAGGACTTACATTTCAAGTAGTTAATTGATATCAATTGTGTCTGTAAAATGCAATAATTCTTTTGTTTTTTTGTTTGTTCCACCTTGATTTTCCCAGGATAGGCGGAATCCGCCTATCCTGGGAAAATCAATATTTTTTGACGCAAAATGATAAGTACAGGACTATTACCACGGATAATTAGTCAGGCTTTATATGAAAACCGATTCTTCTGCAAAGGGGTGGTAGCTTTTCATTAAAAGGTGTTTGATTCCTTGAACGAAAAGTATGGGGGACCCCATATCTGCTACAAAAGCGGCTTCTAGGGCGAGAACCTGGCTATTTTCTGGAGATTAATTTCTTAATATCAAACTGATAGGCTTGGTTTGACCCCGAATTCACCCGGATGAACTGGTGCCATCCTTGTATATAGGGAAAGTTATATGGAACTATTTGCACTTAAACAAAAGCCTGAATATTTAGACCAGGTAGCCGAGTGGTTGTATCTCGAATGGGGTATGAAAACAGCGGACAGCAGTCTGTTAACTGTGCACGAGAAGCTGAAAACATTCAAAAATATCAATAAAATTCCAATCAATTACGTCGCGGTTAAAGGAGATAAGTTGGTTGGTACCTTCAGTCTTATGCTGTTTGACCCTCCAGCAAGAAGAGATCTTTCTCCATGGCTCGGCAGCTTGTATGTCGAACCAACTTGTCGTAATCATGGAATAGGCACATTCTTAGTGGACTATGCTGTTGCAGCGGCCAGATCTTTCAAAATTAAAAAACTTTATCTGTGCACTTCCACTCAGGAGCAAATGTACGCGAAGTTGGGATGGAAGCCTATAGACGAAGTGAGATTTCGTGATGAACGTGTCACAATTTTGGAAATTTGTACATAATAAGTGAATGAGGTGATGTCATCGGCCTGTGAGGCGACGGGAAATGATGTTTTCGGTAGGTCTTTCGGTAATTCGAAGATGCGGAATCTGCGACTAAGGGACGAAATGGAATAAATGTTTTGGGAGTTGTAATTCAGCGTTCGGACGAAGGGGGATGAAAAATTGGGAAAGGCGACTTAATGTCTGTTTTTCCGGATTCTATGGTCTCGTCAGGAATAGACACTCTATGTCGGCATGCGTATGAATAATATCCTTCAGCCTATGTGTAGGAGTATGCACTAATTAGATAAGTAAGTAAAACTTCGATGGGACGTTATCATTTCCTCTGCCATTAATATCTGGATACGGCACGTTTTGATGGGTGATCCGGCATCTGTTGTGCCCGTATCTGAGAGATATCCAAATCTGCACAAAATTACTTGATCTATAGGTGGTAAGGGACACGTAAAGACAGGGTAAGATTTTGAATTATAGGAACACAATAGATCAAGAGCTGTTTCGTGTTTCTAAGGATTTAACTGTTGTGATATCAATAGGGGATCCCAGTGAGGGGCTGCCGGACATCTGCATTAAAATTCATCAAGTGCCTCGATTTCGAAAAAACTATCTCACTAATGGGCAGACCTCGTTAACGCCCACCATTGCCTCCACACATGAAACTGCCTAGATTGTATGGGAGGTACACGTTGACGAGGTTGGAAATACCGTTGCAAAAATTTGTGCATCCGATTGCATCGAGGGCTGAAAACTGAAGACAGTCGATGCTGCATGCTGCGGAGCTCCAGCTATCAGTGCCAAGTCGACAGCCCCAGAACATCCCAAGGTTCCCTTTCACACCATAAATATCTACATTCTTTAATATATAGATATTTTTCAAATCGTTATCCCCAACGACTATACCTGAGCCATCATGGTAACCCCTGGTTATTGTTTGATTCGCAATTGTTGGCGTTATAACTTGTCTGCCGATATTGGGCATGGTGCCAAGAAGACTTACTGCATACTTATTGGAAAAAGTCTTTCCTTGAAGCACGTCATCCGCCGCAGCGTTACCTTTGCTCTTATTACAACTTACAGGCACAATCATAAACGTGCTTTGGTCGATGGCAAAAGCAGAACAGGTAAAAATACAAATTGTGACCAAGAAGACAACGGATCCAATCTTCATCGCCTTTTCCTCCTTCAAAAATAATGTATCACCAAAGAAAATTGCAGGTGCAATGCCTTAGGGGCTTGCTTCTGTTTGTTCTTCTTCGTAAATGCTTAGTAGATCCTGTTTGTTGCGTGTCCCAATACCAGATTATCGCTTTTGAATTTCATGGATAATAGCGCTGAGAGAGCATCCTGTTTTTATGTAACAGATGGCTTTTTATACCGTAGTGTATCATTTTTTTTGTGGATTCAAGCAAAGAAAAGGGGCAAGCGCGATCTTTAACTTTTATTCAGCATGTCATGATGTCAGGTCTTATTCTGAGTCTGGGGAGTTTCTTTCTAAGATTACCGTAAGGATCAGGAATGGAAAATCATAACAATCACATTGTGTGGTACCTTCACCTCTTGTCAATTGTCATGGAAAAATTTTATGAGAGCCCTACGCCTATGAAGGTCGAAAATGACTGGGTTATTTTTTGTGTGAATATCATTTGAAATCAGGTGGGTATGGTTTTTTGAGTTGTGGTGAAATCTTTCGGCGCCACCTTTTGTTTATCCTCTCAAATTTAAAAAATAATTAAAGATTTCTACTTTTACGTCGAATAAACATTACAGAGTCTTGATTCTGACACCCATCTTTTAAATAAAAAAAACAGCAAATTACCATGTCGGTATACTTTTGCAAAAGGCAACGGTGGTACGTTAATCTTATTAATCATAAGGAGGTAAAAAAATGACGGTTTCAGCAACTATGTCTAATCTGGGAAATATGGCTTATAAATTTGCGTCAAATCACCCTGGAATAACACGTGCAGCAAAGAATCATCCGGGCATAGCCAAGGAAGCAGTAGAACATCAGGGCATAGCTAAGGAAGCAGTGGAACATCAGGGTATTGCCAAAGAGGCTTATAGTCGTCAGGGCATAGCCAAGGAAGCAGTAGAACATCAGGGCATAGCCAAAGAGGCCTATAGCCGTCAGGGTATAGCTAAGAAGGCCTTTGAATATCAGGGTCTTGCTAAACAGGCCTATAACCATCAGGAAGTAGCCAAGCGGGCCTATGAAAATCAGGATGTTGCCAGGCGAATCTACAGTCATCAGGATGTTGCCTAGTGCTCATTTCTCATCAAAATAAACAGTGAAGAGGGTAAGCACAGCCTTTCTTGCAGGAACAAAAACACTCGCAGACGTACTAGACAGTATTCCTGCGAGTGTTTTTGTCTTTGTGTCTTGGCACTACAGCACTCCTCACTTTCTTTGGCGGTTTTTTTAAAAAAAGGTACCGCTATGCATGTTACCCATCCAATTCAAATTCATAAATTTCTCCCTTCCACAATACAGTAAGGTGAAAGGAAACATTAAAACGATCTCCCTTCAATCTATGGAGAATACACCGTTTTTCTTTGTTCCTTTCGGTTGAATTTCTGCCGAGCATATGACATGGGTCAATCCTTCCGACTCGTTTACGACAAAGGGGGCATTTAATGGGTGCACCCTTTGGCTGTACAACTAATTGTTAGCGCAACAAGTCGAAATGAGATAGGCTTTTAAGGAGATGATAAATAAGGTCTATGCTTGTATGGAAAACAGTGTCTTTCTAGAGGCTTGTTTGCTGAATTGTAATTTTTTTAGGAAATGTGAGAGGAAGTCCGATGCGATTGGAAAAGGAATCTTATGCAAGGATAATTGAGAATCTACATGATGGCTTGTATTTTGTAGACAAAAACAGGGTCATTCTCTATTGGAATAAGGCTGCTGAACAGATTTCCGGTTTTCTAGCCAGCGAGGTTGTTGGGAAATCCTGTTCTGATAATATAATTACTCACGTTGATAGTGAAGGCAATAGCCTTTGCAATGGGATGTGTCCTCTTGCAGCATCAATATCTGATGGAGTGTCTCGTGAAGCTGAAGTGTATATGCACCACAAGGATGGTCATAGAATTCCTGTTTCTGTCCGTGTCAGCACGTTAACCGATGAAGATGGTAATGTTATCGGCGGCATAGAATTGTTTGCAGATATTAGTAACCAGAGAACCAACGAATTGAGAGTAAAAGAGCTTGAGAAGTTGGCTCTTCTTGACAACCTGACTCAGTTGGCAAACAGAAATTATATCGATCGAGAAATCAAAATCAAATTTGAAGAGAGAAAACGTTTTAATCTCCCTTTTGGTGTTCTGTTCATAGATATTGATCATTTTAAGAAATTTAATGACCAGTATGGGCATGTTTTGGGTGATGATGTCCTGAAATTTGTGGCAAATACTTTTGTTGCTAATGCCAGGCCTTTTGATCTGTATGGTCGTTGGGGAGGTGAAGAGTTTATTGGGATCATACCGAATATAACTGACGGTGATCTCGAAAACCTGGGAAACAGAATGCGGAATCTTGTAAAAAAATCATATATAATTCATAACAATAAAAAGCTGCAGGTTACAGTTTCTGTTGGAGCGACGATCGCCATGGAAAATGATACCCTGGAAAGTCTGATGAAAAGAGTTGATAAGCTTTTATATCAAAGTAAGGCAGCGGGGAGAGATTGTCTGACTATGGGGTGAACAGTCACAGTGACCGTTTAGATTCAGCCGAGAACAGCCGCCGCTTCTTCATATCCCTTTGCTATGATCGGTTCGAACTTGTCAAAATCATAGAGATTGAATTCAGCCAGTTCCGGTTGCAGGGAGACAATGTTTTGTTGCTGAGCACAGGCTGTTCGTGTCTGATTTTGCACCATTAGATAGAAACTGCGCTCGTACATGTCTATGATTTCTGCCGGACGTTCATACCACGACGAATCTTCCGGTTGGTACAGCCCGTTGGCACGGGGAGACATGACATCAACGGCAATGATGGGTTTGCCGGGGTCTGATACCTGTTGCACCGGCAGGTTTGCGCAGAGAAAACCGTCAACATAGGATGTGTCTTCCAGGGGGACCGGTGGAAACAGGACAGGAATGGACATGGAGCAGGATACGGCTTCGTGGAGCAGGATTGTGTCCTCGGCATTAAAAACACGAATCCGGCCATCATTAAAATCCGTGGCTATAATTTTCAATGGAATGTTTGTGTCCCCCATGTGCTGTTCTGCAAACAGGCTTGAGAAAACAGCGTGTATCTTCTTGGAGTCAAATAATGCCGGGTGGGAGAGTGAGGGCCTTAGCCAGCGGCTCAGACTTGAGAATTCCTTGATATGTTTTGTTATCTCATCTGGTTGGAAGCCGACAGCACAGGCTGCGCCTATCATCGCTCCCATGCTGGTGCCGATGATTTCGTCTGGTAGTAGCCCCTTTTCAAAGAGATAAGAGAGAACGCCAACGTGCGCATATCCTCGTGCTGCGCCACCGGAAAGGACCAGAGTGAATCCTTGTTGCAGCTTGCTATGGTCTGTTGTGTGATTGTTCATGGAATGGTTTTGTCCGGTTCCATAACGGCACCTTCGCGAATGTTCCTGCGCTGCTCGACCTTAGGGAAGAGGCTGAGATCGGTGTGCGGAAGAAAGATGGAGGCCACGTATTGATCTTTGAAGCTTGGGACTTCGGAGAGCTCGAAGCTGGTCATCTTGCGCACTACCTGTACCACATCCTTGCGGATATGGTTGGAGAGTTCACTCATCCAGGCACCCATGAGGGAGCCGTTGCCCACATAGAGAACCTTGTCTGGATCTACTTCCGGGAGCAGGCCCACAGTCATGGCGCTGTCGAGATCGATAAAGGAGCCGAAACCGCCGGCCAGGATGATCTGTTCCAGGTCGTTTACCTGCAGTCCTACCTGCTCAAGCAGGGTAGTGATTCCTGCAAAAATGGCACCTTTTGCCCGGATAAAGTTATTGATGTCTACCTCGTTGATGACGATGTCGTGATCGGCCGCACATTCATCTTTCCAGGCCAACACGTATTCCCTGCCGTTTCGTCCTTCCCGGATGCGGGGATTGTCAATGGCATTGAATTTTCCGCTCTGGTTCAGCACTCTGTGTTCAAAAAGAGTGGCCACGAGAATGAGAAGACCTGATCCGCAGATACCCAGAGCCGGTTTTTCACCCACGGTGACATTCATTGGTTCCAGAGTCTCCGGGTTGATGCTGAAGTCACTGATGGCTCCTTCCACCGCCCGCATGCCGTGGGTGATGCCGCCGCCCTCAAAGGCAGGGCCTGCCGAGCAGGCGGCGCAGGCGAGCCACTCCTTGTTTCCAATAACGATCTCGGCATTGGTGCCCACGTCGATGAAGAGGGTGAGGAGTTCAGTGCGGTACATGCCCGATCCCATCACTCCGGCCACGATATCACCGCCCACGTAACTTGAGATTGCAGGATAGAGCAGGGCCACACAGTGGTGGGGCAGCGTGAGACCTAAGTCTTCTGCTCGCATGGGTGGGAAAAAGGTGGAGACCGGCACATAGGGCGAACGCCGGATGTTGTCCGGCTCCAGCTGCAGAAGCAGATGGGTCATGGTGGTGTTGCCGGCAATGGTGATGGAGTTGATCTCGTCCCGAGTAATGGGGCCGTGGCTGGAATTGGGCGGTAGCGGAGCTGTTTGCAGCAGTTTGGTGATGATCTCGTTCATGGCATCTCTCACCAGTTCATACATCATTGCCAGGCCTTTGGGCTTTTCGGCATGGATGATCCTGGCAATTACATCCTCGCCATAACTCATCTGGGGATTGTAGCAGGAATCTTTTGCCAGGATCTTTCCACTGTTGAGATCGATAAGTACCCCGTAAACGGTGGTAGTGCCGATGTCAAAGGCCAGGCCGAAATTACGGTGAGTCCAGCGGCCCGGTTGGATATTGAGGAGGTGGCTTTTGGACTTATCATTCACTGGCAGCTCAATGGTCACTGTGACCAGAAAATCATTTTCCCTGAGTGCCCGCCTGATTTTTCTCAGCACCGTGAGTCCGGTAACCAGCCGGTGCCTGTCCATCTGGTCTGCCAAGCCCTGGATAAGACGACCTACGTCAGCCCGGTTGTCGTGGACATCCGGTCTGGACAGTTCCACGCAGACCTTTTCCACCGGTGGATAAAAGAGCCCTTCTTTTTTGAGGTCTTCTATGTCAAAGACATGCATACGCGCATGGTGCCGGGGCGGGATGTCAGTGCTGAGGCCGCCTTTTTGCCGTCCGGATTCCTCGGGGATACGTACGGTGATGTCTGCATGGATTTCGGCAATACAGGCCTGTCGATATCCGCGTGCATACTCTTCTGCAGAGAGCTTTTCGCTGTTCCCCCCTTGTAGCTCTCCTTCTTCCAGGAGAACTCGGCATTTGCCGCATACACCGGCACCGCCGCAAGAGGCGTTGATGTGCAGACCGGCTTTTCTGGCTGCCTTGATCAGGCTGCTTCCGGCCTTGACTCGTATGGTTCGGTTTGCCGGAAGAAAAGTGATTGTATATTTTTGTTGAGTATTGCTCATTCAGGCCTCGTTAAAAATGATGGCTGTCTATGGTGTGTATTGCCTGTGTTGCGGGATTTTGCTTTTGCTGGAGCAGGTTTGTAGCCTGCTCCTCAATGTTTCTCGCAAAGTTTGATTTATAATGAGTTGGTGTGTTGACATGGGATCTTGTAATAAACAAAAGGTTCAATCTACAAGATTGAACCAGCATCGAGCATTATGAGGAAGATTTAACCGGTACGGACAGGGAGGGCCAACAAAACGACCCTAACCCGAAATCATACAGCGTCAACCTCACCCCAACTCCATCACATCCATGGTTTTCAATTGAGCAAGACTGAAGACCGGGCCGTCTATGCAGACCAGTTTCCCGTCCAGATGACAGTGGCCGCAAATTCCCATTCCACACTTCATGTGACGTTCCAGGGTGGTAATGATTGCTTCGTCTGTACATCCCATGGCAGAGAGGCGGGCAATGACAAAGCGGATCATGATTGGTGGTCCGCAGACCAGGGCCGTTGTCTGCTCTGTCACGGTGCAGCCGTCCAGGAGATCTGTCACCAGTCCCACTGTTCCCTGCCATTTTTCATCTGCAATGTCCACGCTCAGCCTGCAGTCGATACCCTGCTCCTGCCATTTCTTGATTGCCTCCTGGAAGGCGATGTCGGACGGTGTCCTGCTGCCGTAGAGCAGGGTCATGTCCTGTGCTGCTTCTTCCTCCAGTTCTTGTTGAAAGAGGCAGAAATCAATGACGCCTTTGAGCGGGGCAAGGCCAATGCCGCCGGCGACAAAGAGGAGGCTGCGGCCACTGAAATTTTCCACGGGAAAGGCTTTGCCAAAGGGGCCGCGAATTCCAACCTGGGCACCGGGCTGCATTTTGTGGATGGCAGTGGTCAGCTCCCCTGCCTTGCGGATTGACAGATCAATCAGGGGCAGGGCGGTGGGGGACGAGGAGATAGAGATGGCTGCCTCGCCGCAGTGGGGAGCGGAGAGCATGAGAAACTGGCCAGGGAGAAAGGTGAAGGGACGCGTTTTGTCCAGAAGTTCCAGGCGAATGGTATGGATCTGTTCGTTTTCGACGATGAGTTCTCGGATCACGGCACGTTCCGGAATAAAATTCTCTTTCATGGGACCTCCGCAGCAGTGATCAGGTGAATAAAGGTGGTAATGTCTACCCCGCCGAAACAGATGTCGACACAGCGGCCGCATCCGGTACATGAGACCTTTCCGTGCAGGGTGAGATCATCTTTGAGTTTGTGGAGGAAACGTCGTTTGAGGGCGTGCTGACGACGATCTACGGGGTTGTGGCCACCGGCCATCCTGGTAAACCCACTGCTGGTGCAGGCATCCCAGCTTCGAAGCCTCAGTCCCTGGGTTTTGTTTAAGGGCATGTCGTCCACCGAAAAACAGGTACAGGTGGGACAGACATAGGCACAGCCTCCGCAGTCGTAACAGCGGCGGGAGAGGGCCTCCCATATTGTTTCGGGGACCGGATGTTGCTGCAGTCGGCGGCAGGCATGGGCCACCTGCACATTCCTGGTGAATTTCCCTCGGGATTCTAAAAAGAGCTGATAACGAATCTTTCGGTCTTTTTCACCAACTTCTCTGAAAAAATATCCCCATCTCTCCAGGATGTCTGCGCCCTTTCTCCGTCCGGCAGAAACAAAATAGCAGTCACCCAGATCGATGAGTTGTAAATCGTAGCCATATTCCAGGTAGGGGCCGCTCTCTGTGGCTTCACAAAAACAGTTGGGGAAGGGGTTGTTGCAGCCCAGGGTGATGATCAGAGACTGGTTGCGGCGTGCATAGTAACTGCTGTCCCTTGTCGGCTTGGAAAAGATGAGGTCCGTGTAGAGGACAGCGGTCAGGTCGCAGGAACGTACTCCGAAGTAGATTGTAGCCTGTTCTTTCTCCGGGGGGGTAAATGTGTACTCCTCTTTGTCGATAGTGTACTGGGCCAGGGTTTCCTGCTGAGGCAGGAGAAATGGTTTGAGGGAGGACTGGGGCTGGCTGTCAAGATCGATTACAGTGGTATCAAGGTCGGAGATTTCTGTAAAGAAGGTGTCGCCATATCCGTTTTTCACCGGTGCAATGAGCCTGGCCTCTTTTTTCAGCTTGCGCAGCAGGGGAATGAGGTTGTCCTTGGCCAGGATCAGTTCTTTGAGATCAATCATTTTTTACCTTCCTCAAATTGACCGAGCAGACCTTGAACTCGGGACATTTTGATTTCGGGTCCAGGGCATCGATGGTCAGGCGGTTGATCGGCACCTCCCAGAAGTGAAAAGAGGTGAAAACTGTGCCGGGCTGCACCCGGTCGGTGATATGGGCCTTGACCCGGACCTTGCCGCGTCTGGAACTGAGTTCCACCAGTTCCCCTTCACGTAGTCCCAGCTTGTCACAGTCTGCCTGGTTTATTTCCAGGAGCGCCTCCGGATATTCGCGTACCAGTCGTCTGGACTGTCGGGTCATGGTTGCGGTGTGGTAATGGTGGTAGGAACCCCTGCCCGTAACCAGAGTGAAGGGATATTTTTTATCCACATGTTCTTTGGGTTCCTGATGTTCGGTGATGGTGAATTGTCCTTTGCCCCTGGCAAAATAGTACTTGTGGAGAAAGGTGGTGCCCGGGTGGTCGCGGTTCCAGCAGGGCCACTGCAGGCCCCAGCTCCCCTCCAGCCTGTCGTAATGCATGCCGCCGTAGATGGGGGTGAGCAGGCTGATCTCTTCCATGATCTCTGCATCTGATTCAAAATCCATTCCCGGACACCCCAGTCGTTTGCCCAGTTCCATGATGATCCGACTGTCGGAGCGGCAGTTGCCGATGGGAGCGATGGCCTTGTGGCAGAGTTGAACCCGTCGTTCGGAGTTGGTGATGGTGCCACCTTTTTCCGCAAAGGATGCCGCCGGGAAGACAACGTGGGCAAGCCTTGCGGTCTCGGTGAGAAAAATATCGGAGACAGCGAGAAAATCGAGGTGCTGCAGGGTATCTTGTACCCGCTTGAGGTGCGGGTCGCTGAGCACCGGGTTTTCGCCCATGATGAACATGGCCCGTATGGCTCCATCACGCCCGGAGTGAGTCATTTCGGTGAGACTCAAGCCTGGAGTCTTGGGAGGGGCAACACTCCAGGCTGCCCTGAATCGTTCCCGGACTTCAGGGCTTGTGAGAGCCTGGTAACCTGGCAGGACTGCGGGCAGGGCCGCCATGTCGCAGGCACCCTGAACGTTGTTCTGGCCACGCAGGGGGTCGACGCCGCCATGTTCTTTTTCCACGTTGCCGGTGAGCATGGCCAGGTTGGCCACGGCCTGGACATTATTTGTGCCGCAGGTATGTTGGGTGACTCCGAGGCAGTAACAGATCACGGATTTGCAGCTGCGGGCATAGATGCAGGCCGCCTCGCGTATGGTATGGAGGTCAATTCCGGTGACGGCTGCAATTTCATCAAGGTCCAGGCGGTGGAGGTAGTCGCGCATGGAGGTGAAATTTTCCGTGCGCATGGAGATGAAGAGATCATCGGCCAAATCTTCGTCGAGGATGATCCGCATCATGGCGTTGATGAGAGCAATGTCTGTTCCCGGGCGCAGGGCCAGATGGATATGGGCCTCTCGGGCCAGGTCGGTTTTTCTGGGGTCGATGACGATCAGTTTGGCACCCCGGTCTACGCCTTTTAAGATATTGCGGGCGATCTGGGGATGGGTTTCGGTGGTGTTGGAGCCGGTGACCAGCAGGACCTCGGCGCCTTCCAGTTCACCTATGGAGTTTGTCATGGCCCCGCTGCCAAAACTTGTGGCAAGACCTACCACAGTTGAAGAGTGTCAGAGCCTGGCACAGTGGTCGATGTTGTTGGTCTGCAGGCCTGCCCTGGCCAGTTTCTGCAGCAGGTAGTTCTCCTCATTGCTGCATTTGGCAGAGGCCAGGAAACCGATGGCATCAGAACCGTGCTGCTCTTGGGTCCTGCGCAGACCCTTTGCCGTATAGTCCAGGGCTTCATCCCAGCTAGCCGGGCAGAGTTTGCCGTCTCGGCGTATCAGGGGCTCGGTCAGCCGCTTTTGTGAATGGATGAATTCATGGAGGTGCCAGCCCTTGGAGCAGAGGTTACCCTGGGAGATGGGATGGTTTTTGCTGGGATAGGACCCAACAACCCTGCCCTGTTTCACGCGAAGGTAGACTCCGCAGCCACAGCCGCAGTAGTTGCAGATGGTCATGACATCTTGCATGGGAGTTGTTTCCTTTGAGGACGTTTCCTGTTAATAGATCTGTCTCCTATCAGATTACGGGAGAAATTGAGTGAAAGTCAAGAAATTATGAAGAAATTCGGGAAGTCGTGAGCGTTGCAAGGTCGTGTGTGCCAGCTATTGTATACTCGACTTTGTAAGGAGATAGTGTTATCGGGAACAGATTGGGAAAATTTTCTACTATCAACTGTTTTTTTCATTCTTAATTATTCATTCAGCCTATGCCGCATCAAATGGTGGTCACACTTCTGTTGTCAGTCTATATCGCCTTGCTGGGTATCGGCATCATTGTTCCTGTCATGCCGATTTTTGCCACTGATCTTGGCGCAAGTGGTTTTGGACTGGGTTTGATTATTGCTGCCTTTTCCATCAGTCGCGGTGTGCTGCAGCCCATAGTCGGTGCTCTCTCCGACCGTTGGGGACGTAAGCGATTCCTGGTTAGCGGTCTTTTTGTGTATGCCTTGATCGGTCTTATTCTGCCCCATGCCGCCTCTGTCGGGAACCTTGTTCTGATTCGGGCCCTGCATGGGGTGGGGTCGGCAATGATCGTCCCTGTGGCCATGGCCTATATGGCGGACATGGCGCAGGAGGGCAAGGAGGGGCAGGCCATGTCCATGCTCAATATTGCCATCTTCTGCGGAATCGGTACCGGACCGCTTTTGGGTGGGGTGTTTACCGATTTATGGGGTATGGAGTCTGCATTTTATGCCATGGCAGCCTTGAGCGGACTTGCGCTTGTCCTGGTTCTGCTACAGATGCCTGCCTCCGCCGACCAGGCTGGAGCTGTCCGTAAGTTGACCATGTTACAGACCTTGGGCAGTCTGTTGGCAGGTCGGAGAACCAGAGGGATCCTTATGGCTCGAATGTCGACCATGATTATCATGGTTCCTACCATGGCGTTTCTTCCCCTGCTTATGCATCAATGGTTTGAGGCAAGTGGGTTGCAGATCGGATTGGTGATTGCCTGTCGAACCTTTGTTAATGCCTTGCTTCAGACCCCCTTTGGCCGGCTCGCTGATCGCAGAGATAAGGTCTGGCTTTTGAAGATCGGCTGTCTGGTGGTGAGTGGAGTGATGTGTCTGGTGCCATTGGCTGGGAGTTTTGGCTGGCTTCTTTTTCTCTTTGCGATTCTCGGAGTGGGTGAGGCTGTTATCTGGCCGGTTCTCGGAGCCTTGGCCACAGAGGAGGGGCGGCGTTATGGTCAGGGGAGCATGATGGGGATATTCAGCCTGGCCATGAGTATGGGGGTGCTTTTGGGGGCGCTGGGAGCAGGCGTGAGTGTGGATCTTTTCGGCTTGGGGGCTTCTTTTGTCATCATTGGCATTGCAGTCCTGGGTCTGACGTTTTGGGCAGCCTCCCTGATCAGTCATGGTCCTGTGCTGGTGGAGTGACCTGCCTCCGTAAAATGATGCTTTTGCTTTGCGATTTGAAGAGCTGGACATATACTATGAGAAGGGATTGTTGACTGGAGATATCAAGCGAGGGAGAACTCACAAGGGAGAGAGTCATGGTGAACTTTGTGGTTAAGGATATGTCGAGAGGGCTTCTGTTGTTTCTTGCTGGGATCTGTTTGTTCACCCTTTCCTGTACCGGCCCCTGAAGGAAATGGTGTAGACGGCGCACGCTGGTTTGCCATGCAGCACTGTGATGGTTGTCATGGCGGGGATGGGGCTGGTGGCAGGGCTCCAGTGGTCAGGGGTGTGGGCTTAAGTTATGGGAAGTTGCGGGCAAAGGTGAGAAAATCGAGTTCAGCCATTATGCCATCCTATTCCGCAGAACGTCTTTCTGATAAAGAGATAGCGGATATCTTGGCATTTCTGGACGAGGTGAAGTGATGGTTGTGTCCAGGCGACCTTGTCTGGTGAATAATCGCAGAGAGAGCAGCGGATATGAAAAAGACAAAAAACAGAAGATATGACGGGTTATTGGCGGTATCTCTGATTTTTCTTTGTCTTTTTTTTGTTCTCTCTCCAGTCTATGGCGTTGCTGTCACCTTTACTGTTAACTCCAGGGCTGATATGGGCGATTTAACACCTGGAAATGGTGTGTGTGTAGCTTATGTCGATTTTTTTCCTCCTTTTTATGTCATACCCAAATGTACTTTGCGGGCTGCAATTGAAGAGTCGAACAGTCTGGCAGGTTCAGATACGATTCTCCTCACTTTTGGGGAATATTTTTTAGAAGAGAGTGGTTCCGGGGAAGACGATGCGGCCACTGGTGATCTGGATATTGCAGGGTCGGTGACGATTTTCGGAAAGGGGGCAGGAGCTACCGTGATTAGCGGAGGAGGGTTGGATAGAATTTTTGATATCCATGGCGCGGATAACCGCGTAGTGATACAGGCCCTCGGCCTTCAGGGTGGAAACCTGGTGGCTGACCCTGGGGATTCGGAGAGGGGGGGCGGAGCCATCCGTAATAACGGCTTGCTGATTCTGCGAGAGGTGATATTTACTGACAATCATGTGCAGGATGGTCCGGGTGTGGCCGGTGGCGGGGCTCTCTATAATCGTGGCGACTGCACATTGATCGATTCTTCTCTTTTTTCCAACACGGCAACGCTGGGCGGTGCCATCTGGAACGGTCCCGGTTCTATATTGCATGTGAATGGGACAACGGTGCGCCAGAATGTCAGTGACGGCGCTGGAGGTGTGTTGAATCAGGGGCTGATGTACCTTGAAAACTCTACGGTGAGCAGTAACAGGATAATAGGTAATGGATCTCGCAAGGGGGCAGGTATTCATAACAGCGGTCTCCTCGAAATTGTCCAGTCAACCATTGCCGAGAATCAGGTGGGTAGGTATGGTGTCGGCATCTTTAATGAGGGTGAGCTTACGACCATCAACAGTCTCATCGCTTCCAATGAGGGGCGTAACTGTCTGCTCTCTTCTCCTCTGGATTCCTTTGGTGGCAACCTGGACAGTGACGGCAGTTGTCAGCTCAATCATGGAACAGATCTGGACAGGCTTGACCCTCTCCTGGGTCCGCTTCGCGATAATGGGGGACTCACCTGGACCCATGCTCTGCTCTTTGGGAGCCCGGCCATAGATAGTGCGCATGATTTGTCGGAGCAGGGGATACTCCTCGATCAGAGGGGCGACGCCAGGCCTCAGGGCAAGGGCTATGATATTGGTGCTGTTGAAAAACGTTTCTTTGCTGTGACTCCTTTTCTTGTTCCGCTTTTACTGTGAGCCGATGGTGGAAAAGTCGATTGTGGAACAACTCTCTGCATGAAAAAATCAGAATGAACAAATGGTAGTCCAAAAAACAATATGAAGGGAGGAGAGAAAAAAAGGCTTCCCCTGACCGCCTAAATAAGGTACTATAGGTAGTTTTTCTTGCCTTGCTAGTTGGCTGGCGAGTTTGCGAGGCGGGTAATCTCTTGAAATATTGGCGAATCCAATGATGGAGAATAGGGCCTCCTTTTGTTTATCTGTTGAATGAGGAGTTGCAGTGTGCTGTGACTCCTTATTTTTTTATTTCATTTCGAGCTCTGGAATGAGCTGAGTCGGGTTTCACCGGCCGGAAGAATCTGGTAGAGGTTAGCAGACATGAGTGTAGATTTAAGCAATGTGCGGAATATCGGGATCAGTGCCCATATTGATTCAGGGAAAACTACCTTGACTGAGCGCATCCTGTTTTATACAGACAGGATCCATGCTATCCATGACGTACGTGGAAAAGATGGTGTCGGTGCGAAGATGGACTCCATGGAGTTGGAGAGAGAGCGTGGTATCACAATCCAGTCGGCAGCTACCTTCTGCAATTGGAAGGATCTGAACATCAATATCATTGATACCCCCGGTCATGTTGACTTTACTGTTGAGGTTGAGCGAGCACTTCGTGTTCTGGATGGTGCGGTATTAATCCTCTGTTCTGTTGGCGGGGTTCAGTCCCAATCCATTACTGTGAACAGGCAGATGGATCGTTACAATGTCCCTCGTATCTCCTTCATCAATAAATGTGACCGTACCGGTGCCAATCCCGAGCGAGTGACTGATCAGCTTCGAGACAAACTGGGGTTGAATGCCCATATGCTCCAGCTGCCTATCGGACTTGAAATCGATCTGGAAGGTGTGATTGATCTGGTCACCATGAAGGCCCTCTACTTTGATGGCGAGAATGGCGAGACCATCCGGGAAGAGGAAATTCCGGCTGAACTGAAAGATGCGGCCGATGAGAAACGTGAAGAACTGCTTGATGCCGTATCCATGTTCTCCGAGGAGCTGATGGAGGCCATGCTTGAGGAACAGGAAATTGATCCCATTATGGTCAAAGAGGCAGTTCGCGCAGGAACACTTGCACTTGAGTTTTCTCCGGTGTTTATTGGTTCCGCCTACAAAAACAAGGCGGTGCAGCCTCTGCTCGATGCAGTGGAGTATTACCTGCCTTCTCCGACAGATGTTGAGAACATAGGTCTGGATCTGGAAAAGGATGAGGAAGAATTTGCGGTATCCAATGATTCCGATGATCCTCTGATCATGCTTGCTTTTAAACTGGAAGATGGCCGTTACGGTCAGCTTACCTATGTTCGTACCTATCAGGGAACACTCACTAAGGGTGATACCGTTTACAATACGCGTACCAATAAAAAAGTCAAAGTGGGTCGCCTGGTGCGAATGCATTCAGACGAGATGGAGGAGATTGACTCTTGCACTGCCGGTGATATCGTGGCCCTGTTTGGCGTGGACTGTGCCTCCGGCGACACCTTTACCGATGGTAAACTCACCTGTTCCATGAGCTCCATGCATATCCCCGAGCCGGTTATTTCATTGGCAGTACTGCCGGTGGATAATCAGGCACAGGTTAATATGTCCAAGGCCCTTAATAGATTCACCAAAGAAGATCCAACCTTCAAAACCTTTGTTGATCATGAGACCGGTGAGACGATTATCTCCGGTATGGGCGAGTTGCATCTCGAGGTCTATATCGAGCGTATGAAACGTGAGTATAGCGCCGAGGTTGAAGTGGGTGCGCCTCAGGTTGCCTATCGTGAGACTATTTCCGCCCGGGCTGAATTCAATTATACCCACAAGAAACAGACTGGTGGTTCCGGACAGTTTGGCCGTGTTTCCGGGTATATGGAACCCCTGGAAGAGGGTGAGTACGAATTTGAAGATAAGATCGTCGGTGGTGCCATTCCCCGTGAGTTTATTTCTTCCTGTGATAAGGGCTTTAAGAAGAGTCTGCAAAAGGGTGTCCTTTGCGGCTCTGCGGTGACCGGCGTTCGCTGCGTCATTAATGATGGGTCTTTTCATGCCGTCGACTCCTCTGACGTAGCCTTTCAGTTAGCTGCTATCGGTGCCTTTAAGGAAGGATATATGAAGGCCAAACCGACCATTATGGAGCCGATTATGAAAGTGGCTGTCGAAGGCCCTTCCGAGTTCCAGGGTTCAGTTATGGGAAGTATCAACCAGCGTCGCGGTATGATTATCGGTACCACAGAGGAAGGAACGTATACTGTGGTTGAGGCTGAAGTTCCTCTTTCTGAAATGTTCGGCTACTCTACTACCCTGCGCTCATTGACTCAGGGGAAGGCTGAATTCACCATGGAATTTGCTCTTTTTAAGCCGGTTCCAAAGAGTGTCAGTGAAGAGTTGATCAAAAAATTTCAGGATGAGAAAAAGGAAAAATAGGCTTCTTTCCTGAAATGCGATACAATTGTTATGTTACTGGTAGATTATTATCCGGTAATATCGGCCTCGTAGGCTGAGGTAATTGAATAGATAAAGTAAGAGTTTACCAGCCTCACCTTCTCCGGATTAGTCTGAAAGGACGAATGTGCAGCTCTGGCAAACTCTTACAGCACGGTGGGTTAACCAAAATGGGGTTCCCTCCAGTGAACTGTTATTAGATAAAAGAGGTACATTGCCATGGGAAAAGAAGACCTGGTATCAAGCAATCCATTACGTGCCCTCGGGCTGGAGAAAACAGAAGAGGGTGACGGACATCGGGCCGGCCTGGTTATGGCCCGTGCCGGTCTGGGAAAGACTGCCATCTTGGTGCAGATTGCACTGGATTCCATGCTCCGTGACAATAAGGTCCTGCACGTATCCATAGGCGAAGGTGTCGATAAGACCAGGACCTGGTACGATGATATTCTGAACCTGATGAATGAAGAGAAGAAGGTTGAAGGCTTTCAGGAGATAGTGGCCGATGTCATGCAGCATCGAATGATCATGACCTTCAAGGAGAGCGGTTTCAGTGCTGCAAAGCTGGAAGAGAGACTGGCGGATATGGTACAGCAGGATATCTTCAAGCCCGCCAGTCTGATGATTGATGGCTTTGATTTTGCAGCTCCAGAAAGTGAGTCTTCTCTGGTTGAATTAAAAGGGCTTATGGAAAAAAACGATCTGAAGATGATCTGGCTTTCTGCTGTCAGCCATCGCGATGATACCAGAGTCAGTGACAATGGTGTTCCAGCGCCGTGTCACGAAGTAGATGGATTTTTCGATACTGTTTTACTTATCTCTCCCGAAGATAATGCCCTGAAGCTGAAGACCCTGAAATGCTCTGCGGATTGTTCAGTGGATGCCGGGAAATCCCTGCTCCTTGATCCGGCAACTATGCTGATTAAGAAAGCCTGAGCAAAAAGACAGCTAGTCTCCATGACTGTCAGCTAGAATCCACAAGAAAGGCGGGTGCTTCCATCGGGAAGCACCCGCCTTTCTTGTTTGCTTATTTTGAAAACTAAAAAACTGAAAAAACTCCCCATGCAATTTCGTCCCTGTATTGATCTTCATAACGGTAAAGTAAAACAGATTGTCGGTTCAACCCTGAAGGACGATGAGCCGGAGAGTCTGCAGACCAACTTCACAGCTGATCACCCCTCTTCCTGGTTTGCCGATCTTTATCGTTGTGACAAGCTCACCGGTGGTCATATTATCAAGCTGGGTCCCGGTAATGATCAGGCTGCTACCGAGGCCTTGGCTGCCTGGCCGGGTGGCATGCAGATTGGCGGCGGGATCAGTGCTGACAATGGCCGTGAGTGGCTGGATAAAGGGGCCTCTCATGTCATTGTTACTTCTCATGTTTTTAGCGATGGTCGGGTGAACCGTGAGCGGCTGCAGAGATTGGTGAAGGCAGTTGGGAAAGAACACTTGGTGCTGGATCTCAGCTGTCGCAGGAGAGACAGTGACTACTATATTGTCACTGATCGCTGGCAAAATTTTACTGATGTCATAATCAGTCCGGAAATTCTAGAAGAATTTTCCGGCCTCTGTGATGAGTTTTTGATTCACGCCGCAGATGTGGAAGGACAGTGTCGCGGTATTGAGACGGAACTGGTAGAGAGGCTGGCCCGGTGGAGTCCGATTCCTACAACCTATGCAGGAGGCATCAAAGATCTTTCGGATATGGAACTGATCCGGGATCTTGGAGAGGGACACCTGCATGCAACCGTTGGCAGTGCTCTCGATATCTTCGGCGGCAGCACCATGACTTACCAGGAGGCCGTGGCCTTTCACCGGGCCCAGCAGTCATGATGGGGAGGGAAAAGCAAGAGGAAAGATTTGGGTCGATAGGAGAAGATCCTGGAGCAGATGGGTTGGTTGAGTTGAAGCTCAAGGTTCCCGCAGATCTGTTTCGTGCCTATCAGCGCTGTTCGTGGATTATTATCAATGAAACCGGTCGAGACCAGCTCGATATTATGGAAGAGATGGTCTATGATTTTTTAGTGAAAAATGAGTGTTGATCTGCAGGGCCGGCAATGATCAGGGTTGAGGGGAGGGTAGCGGATCCTGCTTCGAAACGGGAAGACAGACAGTGACGATGGCACCGCTACCGGGAGTGGAGTTCACTTCTATGGCACCACCATGTTTACGGATGATGGAATGGGCCAGTGACAGGCCTAATCCCTTGCCCTTTGTGCTTCCCATGGCTTTTGTGGTAAAGAAGGGGTCAAATATTGATGGCAGGGTTTCCTGGGCAATTCCCTTCCCATTGTCTGTAAAGGTCAGAGAGGTGTAGGGGCCGGATGGCAGGGAGTAAGGGTTGCGTTCGCCTAAGGTTACGCACTGTTGTTCGATGGTATATTGTCCTCCCTCCGGCATGGCCTCCAGAGCATTGCGTGAAATACTCTCAAAAACAAGTCTGATCTGCTCTCTGTCGGCAACAAGAGGGGGATTGTTTTGTGAGAGTGGCAGCGTGCACTGGACGCTGCTGTCTGCAAAGATAGGAATGACACATTCATGGATCAGGGCATCCAGGTGCATTTCTTTTTTCAGAGGAGAACCGCCTTTGGAAAAAGTAATCAGTTTTTCACAGAGTTGATTGATCTTTTTACATCCGTTTTTGGCATTGAACAGATGGGGCGCAATCTGTTCGTTGTCAGGGGATGAAATGATATTGACCATATCCAGGCTTCCCATGATAACCGTAAGGATGTTGTTGAGATCGTGTGCCATGCCTCCGGCCAGTACTCCGATGGATTCCAGCTTTTTCTTTTTCTGGAGTTCTGCCTCCATCTGTAATGTTTTGCTGATGTCCTGTCCGATGAGGATGACACAGTTTTTCTCATTAAGACTAAAGGGGACTCCGGTGAAGTAAAAAGGGATTGTTTCACCTGTACGGCGGCAAAGGCGACTGGTGAAGTGTGCCTGTCCTGAGTGGAGAATGGTTTCGATCTCGCTGCTCATTACAGTCCTGTCTTCTGCCATGACAAGATCGAGCGCTGGTGTTTTGTCAAGCTGCTGGGTTTTGTAGCCAAGACAGTGAAGAAGGGTTTTGTTGACATGGAGCAGATGTCGATCCTGATCGAGGAGCATGAAGATGGAAGGCAGACCATCAATGATGGCTGCGGCAAAGCGCTGCTGCTCTCTCAGGCTGTTTGTTCTCTCCTGTACCATGCATTCCAGGTTCTCCTGGTAGTTGGCCAGCTCCGCCTCCCGTTGTTTTCTCTTGGAAATATCACGAATGACAGCCCCTATGCACTCGCTCTCCTCTCCATTGTTGATGAGGAATCCTTTTACTTCTACGAAGATATAGCTGGTATCTTTTTTCAGCAGTCTGATTTCACGAAGCATTGATTCACCTCCGGCAAAGATCAGTTCCATATCTTTGGCGATGAGCGATCTGTCCTCGGGATGAATGAGATCTATGGCTGGACGTCCGGCAAGTTCTTCCGGATGGTAGCCGAGGATCTCTTCCGTGATTGGATTTACATAGAGGATAAGGCCATCAGGGGTGTTGAGGTGGACCATGTCCGTGGTGGTGTTGATGATGGCCTGAAGTGTTTCAGCAAAAGAGATGGGGATGGAGAATTTAGGCATAGGTGGTTAGGATGGGGTGAAAAAAAGATTAATAATAATAGATTTTGTTATCTATAACAAAAAAAAGGAGGAAGGGCAATGCGGGGGTAACTATTTGGGACTGTAGCGTACAAAAAGATGGAATTTTGGGGAGTGTTGTGGTTGCTTCTTGTGCTACAGGAATTCTAAGGGTTGGTTACGCTATCCTCTGTCAGGTGAAGAATTACTTCGTTGGCCAGAGTCAGGCCGAAGATTCCGGTAATGGTAGGCAGGGAGCCCAGGACATTTCGTTTTCTTCCCCTATTTTCATAGGGTGATGCAGCTGTTTCTGTCTTTTCAGGGCCCTGGTAGGAGAAGTTCACTCGTTCGGTGGAATAGATGCAGTGTATCCCTCCTTCTATTCCCAGTCGGCGCAATCGGTTGCGAACGTGTTTGGCAAGGGGGCAATGGTTAGAGGTCATGATGTCGCCGGTCTTGATTTTTGAGGGATCTGAACGCAGGGCTGCGCCCATGGAGGAAAAAGTGGTGATGCCACGTTGGTGGGCTCCGGCAAGGAGCTGTACCTTCGGGTTTAAGGAGTCAATGGCATCAATGAGGATATCCGGCCGCGGGAAGAGAATCGTGTCCAAGGTTTCTTCTGCGGCAAAAATCTGCATGGCTTCAACGTGGCATTCCGGATTGATGTGGCTGATTCGTTCTCGGGCTGCCTCGACCTTGGCCTGGCCGATGGTGCTCTCCAGAGCGAGGATTTGTCTGTTGATGTTGGATGGTTGGATGGTGTCAAAATCTACCAGGCGCAAGTGGCCGATGCCGGCTCGGGCCAGACCTTCGGCGGCATATCCTCCCACGGCACCGAGGCCGACGATGGTGACCATCGCCTTCTGCAGAAGGGTAAATTTTTCTTCGCCGAGGAAGCAGCGTGTTCGGGAAAAACGTTCCATGGTGTCTGCCTAACATATCTCTCTAATTTTCGGCAATAATATAATTCCCCTTTTACTCTTTGCCCCTCTCCCCTTGACCTCCCTTACAGCTTACTATACAATAGATAACGGAAAGTAATTTTGTTCTGTTTAACATGTTGAATTATATATATTTTGGTGGATTGGTTAGTGATGGAAAAAGATAGAGAAGCCCATCGGAAAAAGATAGAAAAGTTTATCAACCGTATGCCCAGTCTTTCCACAACTGTGGGAAAGGTTATGGAGATTTGCAGTCGTACGGATGCTTCGCCCAATGAGTTGAATAAGGTAATTTCTCTCGATCCGGTGTTGACCGGACAAGTGCTGAAATTGATTAACTCAGCCTACTATTCTCTCATGAATAAAGTGACCTCGCTGACCCGGGCCATCACCATGCTGGGGATGAATACGGTTAAGAATATGGCGCTCAGTACGGCTATTATTTGCACGGTGTCAGGGGCGAAAAAATCCAAGGCCCTGCCCACCTCCAAGTTTTGGGCCCATTCCATTGGTACCGGTGTCTGTGCCAAGCTGCTGGCTCGGGCCAACAATGTTCCTGTGCTGGAGTGTGAAGAATACTTTGTTGCAGGGCTGCTCCATGATCTGGGTAAGATTCCTTTTGGTGATGAGTACAGTGATGTATTGATGCGGGCCAGAAAAGAACAACGTCCGCTTATTGAGGTGGAGCGGGAGATGTTGGGGATCGATCATCAGGAAGTGGGACGATTGATAGCAGAAAAGTGGACGTTAAATGAGGCCATGAGCAGCGCCATCAGTTTTCACCATGATGTGGAGGCTGCCGCAGAAGAACATAAGGTCCGGGCAGCTTATGTTGGGCTGGCTAATATGTATGCCAATATCCTGGATATCGGCTATGCCGGAGATCCCTTCCCCTCAGATCAGGATGCGGAAAAGATGCTGGAATTAACCGGTCTGACATGGGAAATGTTCAGTGAGGTTGCTGAAGGTATGGAGGCGGAACTTGATAAGGCTCAGATATTCCTCCAGATATAAAAAAATGAGATAATTACATGATGAAAGTCAAGTTTTGGGGAGTCAGGGGATCCATTCCCTGTCCCGGGCCCAATACCATGAAATATGGCGGTAACGGCGCCTGTATGGAACTGCGGGTGGAAGGCAGAAAGGAGATTATTGTTATTGATGCCGGTTCCGGTGTCAGAGAACTTGGTACTTCTCTCCTGAGAAACGACCTGCCCAACGGTCCTCTTGAGATCGCTCTCTATCTCTCCCATACCCATTGGGATCATATAATGGGGTTTCCCTATTTTACCCCTATCTATATCCCTGGGACCACCTTGAAAGTGCATGGTCCCGTGAGTTATGAAGATGATCCGCTGGCAGATGTAGTGGGCGGTCAGATGAAATATCGCTATTTCCCGATTAACGTGGGTGAACTGTCTGCGAATATCAAGTATGAACGTCTTCGTGAAGAGCCCGGTCGTGATCTGGGTGGTGGTCTGGTTTTGGCTACAAAATTTCTCAATCATCCCATCACGGCCCTGGGGTATCGTTTTGAATATCAGGGAAAGGTCTTCTGTACCTGTTATGATCACGAACCATATCGAAATCTATTTATCACTGATCCTGATCACCCTGAGTATGATGAGGCCATGGCCTATGAGGGAGAGGAGGTGGCAAAGGAGCAGAACCGTGCCGTTGAAGAGTTTTTCCGAGGGGCGGATTTGCTGGTCCATGATTCTCAGTATACTGATGAAGAATATCAGACCAAGGTCGATTGGGGACATTCAACTTTTGAGTCTGCCATAGCTGCTGCCAATAGGGCCGGAGTGAAAAAACTTGCCCTTTTTCACCATGATCCGGACCGAAGTGATGCCCAGATTGATGAGATGGTCAAGATTTATTGCCAGCCTGGAAAATACGGAAAGACCGAAGTGTTTTTTGCCACTGAAGGAACAGAAATTATTCTTTAGGGTACCTTGAAAAATTAGAATTTTCGTTCAAAATCGAGGCATGAGAGAAATTTCACCGCAGGCATATATTTGATATTCCGAGGATAAAATTTATCTCATAACGAAGCGTTTGGGCGAAAAGGCAATTTTGCAAGGTGGCCTTTAATATTGTTGTAATGATTGGTTGTTGTTGTGTTCAATGACCAAGGGTGTTTTCGTGTATAAAAAATTACTGTTAGTGGTTGCACTGATACTCTCTATTGTCTCTTTTGCCTTTGCCGAAAATACAGGTTTTCGCATAGCGGCGAATGGCTCCATAGAGATTCAGGGGCTTCGTTTTATCGATTCTGAGACGTATCTTCGGTCGAATTTTTTTCGGGAGCAGGGTATGCGTTGTGGTACCAAGTCTCCATTGCCGGATGTGGCAGACTTGATAATGGCTAAGTCTGTTGCGGAGTGCACCAAAACATTGACCTCAATTCAGCCGGAATACTGGCCTTTATCTATTACCTATGTCATGCCGGTTTGGTTCCATGTGATTTATCGAAGTGATGGGACTGGGTATGTCAGTGATGCAAGCATACATGCGCAGCTTCAAGTATTGAATGAGGATTATGGCGCCCTGGCCGGAAGCATGGGAGCAGATGGCTATAATACCCGTATTCAGTTTGAACTTGCCGGTATTAGCCGGACCGAGAATGATGCCTGGTTTGATGATGACGATCAGGATGCCTACAAGCTGGCCTTGAACGAGGATCCATCAAGGTACATCAATGTTTATACGACAAGTGCCGGTGGTTATCTGGGCTATGCCTATTTTCCTCAAGATGCAGCCGGGCAATGGTGGGACGGTATTGTCCTCTTGCATGAAGCAGTGGGGGGCCGTTATAACGGTTTTGGTGCCTATAATCAAGGGCGCACCCTGGTGCATGAAATGGGTCATTATCTGAGCCTCTATCATACCTTTGAAGGCTACGGGGCCTGCGAAAACAGTTACATTGGCGGAGACCTCATTGTTGACACCCCGGCAGAGGGAGACGACCATTATGGCTGTCTTCAGACCACTACCTGCAGCAGCCCTGATCCCATCCATAATTATATGAACTATACCGATGACAGTTGTATGTATCAGTTTAGTGCAGAGCAGGCCAACCGGACTGTTTGTTCTCTGGTCAATTACCGTCCAGCTACCTATAGGGTGATTTCTGATGATCCTGATCCTGATCCTGTAAAGGGACCGGCTGCTCTTGGTGCCATACTCATACACCTGTTTCGGAGTCAGTAAAAAAAGTCTCGTTGCTTTTTTCCAGAGCTTATTGCAATCTTCTTCTGATCCGTTCTACGGAGTCAAAATCAGGCTGGTAGGGAATGGGAGGAGAGACAGGAAGTGGGAGAAGGAGCTCTTCTCCAAATGGGGTTTTAAGGACGTTGCGGTTATAGGCCTCAACCAGGAGTCGTTCGAGGTTGACGGTGTCTTCGATGTTATAGGCAAGGAGAGTTTCCAGGGCCTTCTTATTGTTGTTGTTTATGTAATCCTGCCAGAGGAGGACGGCAAAGTAACCATTTACGCCATCCAGTGTGCCTCGATGTATCCCTAGTTGTTTTTCACAGCCTTTCAACCCTCCAGTGAAGCCAAGTTTTGCCAGGATAAAGCGTAGGTCTATATGGGCCTGGGTGAGTTTAATGCGGAACCAGCGTTCGATGACGGGGATATCGAAACCTTTACCGTTGTAGGTGACAAGTATCTCGTAATCCCATATGTCTCTTTCAAAATCATCCAGGTTGTGGCCATTGACATAGCAGCGGATACGGTGACCCTCATAGAGGGCGATGGTGGTGATCTCTGCCTGCGGTCCCAAACCGGTGGTTTCGATGTCGAGGTAGGCAGTCTGTTCCCGGAAATGGGAAAAGAGTCGCCACTGCTCATTTGCAGCGAGGCGGCTGCTGAAAAAGGTCGGCCCCAGTTTCAATTCCTCTGAGGAGCATTGCAAGAGTCTGTTGAGTTCAGGAAGAGAACTGTTTGGGAGCTTGATTGACGGTATTTCCTGCCACTGGTTCCAGTGGTGGATACCTCGACGCCACAGTCGTTCTTCCGTTTTTGTTCCTATTCCCGGCAGGTGGATAAAGGTGTGGGTAAGCATACTTTCCGCCTGGCAAAAGGGGTAAGGAAGGGGAGGGGCAGCTGAATAAAAAAAAGCCTGTCACCCCATGATGGGAGAGCAGGCAGATTATTAAAAATATATATGTAAAACAGGAGGAAATGGCACCTGTGAAGGCGGCCATTTCCTCCTGTGGAGTACTTCTTCTATAAAGAGGAAATATAATAAAGGGGACAATAGATAACAGAGTTGGGAGAGTGACGCAAGCATTTTCTCTTCTGTTTTCTGTTTTTCGAACTCTGCGATGAGATTTTGGATAGGCTCTTATTTATAGACGCAGAGGTAACTTGTCTCTACGGTTATTCGAACACCGAATTTGACTCCTTTTCCCACCTCAAAGCTCTCACCTTTCTGGAAGGTCTTCCACTCATCACTGCCTGGCAGTTTGCTCTCTATACTTCCGGAAACGACAGTCATTATCTCAATGGAATCGGTTCCGAATGTATATTCTCCCACGGCCATGACGCCGACTGTGGCTGGTCCATCAACGCTGGTAAAGGCAATTGATTTTACTTTACCGTCAAAATATTCGTTTGTCTTAAACATGCTGGTTTCCTCTTGGAATATGTCTTGTTAACTGGAGGCCACCTTGCAAAATTACCTTCTCGTCCGAATTTTTCTCATGCCTCGATTTTGAACGAACATCTTAATTTTCAAGGTATCCTGGAGTTGAATGAAAAGAGCAGTACCCTCTTTTGCAGCAGATGTAAATGGGCTTTATTGAGGAATAGTGTGCAGGATGAAGAACAGAGGTAGAGGCACCTTGCAATGAAGGAGGTATCTTGGTAGAATACCAATATATTCTCTGTTGGAATATTGTTTTTTATTCTTCATTTGCCAAATGAAGGGAATGTCATATGCAGAAAATTCTGTCTTGTTTTCCTTCTCCTGTCAGGCAGGTTTGTTCACAATCGAAAATTCTAATTTTTCAAGGTAACCATAAGAAGCCAGATCTCCAAATTGTCTACTTTAAAACCATGGTGGAGGAGCAATGATGAATGTTCTCATAACAGGTGGTTCCGGGTTTGTCGGCAGATTTCTTACCGATCTTCTCTTGAAAAAGGGGTATGTGGTGACGGCCCTGGGCGGACACAAGCACGATAATTTGTCTCTCCATCAGGACTTTCGTTATGTGGTGGCGGATACGACTCAACAGGGTGAGTGGCAGGAACTGGTTGTACGGCAGGATGCACTCATCAACTTGGCGGGCCGCTCAGTTTTTCATCTCTGGAATGACTCGTATAAGAAACAGATCTATGACAGTCGTATTCTTACCACCCGTAATCTTGTGGAGGCACTGCCGTCTGTCGACGGGCCACGGGTCCTAATCAGTACTTCTGCCGCCGGATTTTACGGCAATGGCGGAGAGCAGGACCTGGATGAGAGTGCTGCTGCCGGAGATGATTTTTTGGCCAGCGTCTGTGCTGACTGGGAGGATGAAGCAAGGGCGGCGGAGAAGAAAGGTGTCAGGGTGGCCCTTGCCCGTTTTGGAGTGGTGCTGGGGCCGGGTGGTGGAGCCCTGCAGACCATGCGTCTTCCCTTTCAGTTGGGACTGGGCGGTCCTCTTGGCAGCGGAAAACAGTGGTTTCCCTGGATTCACCTGCAGGACCTGGCCGAGGCCATCTGTTTGATTCTGGAGGGAGAAAATCTGAGTGGGCCCTTTAATTTTACTGCTCCGGAAAGTGTACGTCAGAAAGAGTTCGCCGATTCCCTTGGCCGGGCATTACATCGTCCAACTTTTTTTCCAACACCGGCTTTTATGATGAAACTGCTCCTCGGTGAATTTGGTGTTTCCCTGTTGCAGGGTCAGAAGCTAGCCCCTGCTGCACTTCTCAATTCTGGATTTTCCTTTTCCTTTCCTCAGTTGGCGATGGCCCTGGATGATCTGGTCTGATGGAGGGGACTACGCTTTTTATCTGGAAAAGTCGGTTTGACTGTTCTGTGACCGAGTTGTACAATTGGCACGCCCGACCAGGGGCTCTGGAACGATTGATTCCTCCCTGGGAGGATACCTGGGTGCTTGCGCGAAACAGGGAGGGGATTCGTCCCGGTACAAAAGCCAGATTACGGGTCCATTTCGGGCCCATTCCTCTTTCCTGGCATGCCTTGCATCTCAGCGATGAGCCGGGCAGGAGTTTTTGCGATGAACAGAGCAGGGGGCCCTTTGCATTTTGGCGACATCAGCATCTCTTCACTGATAGCGGTGATGGCGGGGCTATCCTTGAAGACCGAATTGAGTACCGGATGCTCTTTCATCATTTCATGCCGTCTGTGTTGAAAAAACATCTGAGGCAGCGATTGGAAAATACCTTCCTCAGTCGTCATGCAACCCTGGCTGCAGATCTGGCTGTGCATCGACGTTGCAGTAAGCACCCCCTGCGCTTTCTGGTATCCGGGAGTGGAGGATTACTTGGCCGGGAGCTGCTCCCCTTTCTCACCACTGGTGGACATGAGGTGTGGAGCTTGGTACGAAGAGTTCCGCGAGCCGGCAGCCGCGAGATATACTGGGATCCGCTCCAGGGGGAAATTGATGTGGGACGGCTTCCTGAGATTGACGGGATTATTCACCTGGCTGGTGAAAATGTTGGTCAGGGACGATGGACAGCAGAAAAGAAAAGAAGGATCATGGACAGCAGGGTCAAGGGGACGTCTCTTCTTGCCAGGACTGCCGCTTCGCTGCCGGTGAAACCTAAGGTCTTTGTTTCGGCCTCGGCAATTGGCTGTTATGGGAATAGCGGCAGTCAGTGGGTTGGAGAGGAACAACCATATGGCAGTGATTTTATCTCAGAGGTCTGTCGATGCTGGGAAGAGGCTGTTCGGCCGGCCATGGAGGCTGGAATACGTACTCCACTGCTGCGCATCGGTGTTGTCCTTACTCCCAAAGGAGGAGCATTGGCTCAGCTGCACTCAGCGTTACATTTTGGCATCGGCCGGTTGGGCAATGGTGAACAGTACGTGAGCTGGATCACTATTGATGATATGATTTCCGCCATCCTTCATGCCGCTGTCTGTCCTAAGCTTGATGGGCCCGTGAATGTTGCCGCCCCGGAGCCGGTCAGTAACAAGATACTTATGGCTGCCATGGCTGGCTGTCTTGGTTCCAGGACAGTGTTGGCTGCTCCCCCCTGGCTTTTACGGGCTCGGTTCGGGGAGATGGCCGACGCAGCCGTTCTTGCCGGTTGCCGGGTCAGAACGGACCTATTGCAGGGGAGTGGGTTTTCCTTCCGTCATCCGACCCTCGCTCTTGGTTTGCCGCATTTACTGGGGAGTGGCAGGGAGCAGGAGAAGAAAGAATGAGCAGATCGCTGAAATGGTTTTTCCTGTTGATGATGAGTGGTGCCCTGATGTTTGGCTTTATGCATCAAATTATACCGATGGAGAAAATGAATTTTGAACGTCTCCACATCTTTCTCTTTAACCTCTGTACCGGTGGCACCCTGCTGCTTTACTTCAGTGAAAGGCAGGCCGGGCTTTCTCTTCGAGGAAGGCTTTTTCTCTTCCTTGCCATATGTTTTGCTCTCAGTGCCTTTTTTGATTATTCTCCGGCCGCCATGCTCCTGCCCTGGCCCCTGGCTGTTTTGGTGGAACAGGTCCGGGTCAGAACCTTTGGCAGAGTTTTTCCTTATGGACTCTTTTCGGGAAAGGAGAGTGTTTCGCGTAAGTTCCACCAGGCAGCTCTCCTGTGTCTGGCCCTGGCCCTGGTGTTTTCAAGTTTTGTGGTTTTTAATCAAGAATTCGGGCCATGGGTTACACTGGATGGATTTACCCTTAACACCTTTTATCTTGCCTTTTCCTTTCCGGTATCGCTTATCAGCATGGCAGTGATTTTTGCCCTGATGCAGGGGGAATCTGTTGGCTTGATACACTCTTTGAAAGAGATTGCCTTCTGGGGGGTTAACCTGGGGGTAATTATCTTTTTTCTTTTTATTCTTGGCCATCTCTACCTGCCGCAGATGGCCATTGCCACAACTCTCTTCCTCCTGGTCCTCCTTGTTTTTCTCCTCTACCAGCGTCTTGGTATCAGGACCCAGCAGAAAAGCTTTCTCACTTCCGGGATTCTCTTTCTCCTGATTACGGCTCTCTCCGGAATTTTCTATATCTTCATGAAGTATTCTGGGGACTGGAGCCCTGAACAGCTTCAGCCCCTGCTTCGTCTCCACGCTTTCACAGCACTCTACGGTTGGAATCTGAGCGGGCTGACGGTGATTTGTCGGCAGGGTGATTTTCCAATCCAGCTCCATTCCAGCAAGGTGATCGTGCTGCACTGGGTTACCGTGCTTATTCTCTGTCCCTTGGGATATTTTTTTCTACCCTTTGCCGTGGCCGCTGTTGTGGCCTATCTGGTGCTTCTGAAAAAATTACTTTTTTCAGAATCTGTACCCGTTTGAAACTGTGGTAGATAGAGATGTCCTCTGTCCAGTCTAGATGTAGCCTGTAGGGACTGGACGAGAGGAGGGGTCACACTCGGAATTGATTGACCAGATCGCTCAGTTGTCCTGCCAGTTTGGAGAGGTCATTGGACTGGCTGTTTACCTGATCGCTGTTGCCGGATATCTGTGAAGAAATCTGACTGACTTCGGTGATCTCACTGGCAATCTCCCCGGAAACGGAAGAGCTCTGTGCTACATTTTCATTGACTTCGGTAATACCTTGAGCCGCCTGGGCCAGGTTACTGGTGATTTCAGCGGTGGAGACAGACTGTTCTTCCACTGCAGAGGCAATGGTGGTGACGATTTCATTGACGTCGTTGATGACAGTACTGATCTCTTTGATCTCGGTAACTGTGAGATCGGTTGAAGATTGGATATCTTCAATCTTTAGCTTGATTTCCTGGGTGGCTCCAGCTGTCTGCTTGGCCAGTTCTTTGATCTCATTAGCAACGACGGCAAAGCCTTTGCCCGCTTCCCCTGCTCGTGCCGCTTCAATGGTGGCGTTCAGGGCCAGGAGGTTGGTCTGTTCCGAAATTTCCGTTATGACCTCGGTGACCTTGCTGATTTCTTTGGCTGCACTGCCAAGCTGGTCAACCCGACTCGAAGCCCTGTCGGTGCTGCTGACAGCCTCTTCGGTAATTGTTCTTGCCTTGGCTGTATTGCCGGCGATCTCATGGACGGTGGCACTCATCTCTTCAGTGGCTGAAGCCACCATGTTGATGTTAACTGAGGCCTGCTCACTGGCGGCAGCCACGGCATTCATGTTTGCGCTCATCTCTTCGGAAGCGACTGCAACCGTGTTGGATCGGCTGCTGGCATCATCGGATCCTGAGGACATTACTTCGGCAAGTGTTAAGAGTTCTCCTGAAGAACTGTTGAGGGTGGTGATGTTGGTCTGGATTTCCCTGATAATTCCCTGCAGTTTTTCCACAAAGGTATTGAACCAGCCAGCCAGCTCTCCTGTCTCGTCACCAGTGACCGAGAGTCTCCTGGTCAGATCTCCCTCGCCCTGGGCAATATCCTTAATCATGTCCCTGGTGGCGGCAATGGGGGAGAGTATGGAACGAGCTGTGAAAAAAATCACAGCTCCTGAGACAAGCAAAACCACAAGGATGAAAATTCTTCTGTAAAGCGTCAGGGAATGAATAGTGCTTTCCAGATGTTCTGCCACTTCTTGTACTTCTTCAGTGACTGATGCTTTTACTTTTGTCAGCGCAGCACTTGCTTTTCCATGGAGTTGGTCGATACGATCATCCATCTCGTGAAAGACCTCTTCTCCTGCACGTGCCCGAATATCTCGAATCAATTCTTTGACAATAGCTTGTTCGAGTTCAGTGTATGCCTGGACAACTCTTGATGTCTGTTGTTTCTCCTCTGCTGTGTCAGCCAATTCATTCAGCATTGGCAGAGAGTTATTGATAAAGCTGGTGTTGGTCCTGATCTCCTCCATGAGTTCAGGTGCGACTTCACCCCCATCCTTATCAATGACGGCATCCATGGCGGCCAGAGTCAGTTGGAGGAGCGAAAAGTCGATTTGGGTGATTGTTTCGAGCTGTTTTTGTCGCATCGTATTCAATGCGTTTGCTGAGTCAATGGAGCGCTGGGAGTAAAGGGAAAAGAACTCCATGGCAGTAAGTGCTATGACAAAGAGAATACCGATAAAAATAAGTTTGGCCTTAATGGTTTGTAGTAAGCCGGATGAGGCGGTAGGCATGATTGTGCTCAAATTTAAGCAGATTTAGGAAGGGGAGTTATTGTTACTTTCAAGTAATGGCGAAATGGCTTTTATTTGTCAAGAAACTAATAAGAAAAATCGTTTTTTTGAAATTTCTTTGAATAAAAAAATCTTGTTTTGTGTTTATTCGAGAGGTCTGTGCAAACGGGTGGTTGATTTTTTTGTGAGAATTAAACTGTGCTGTCGCAGTCTGTTGGAGGTGGAGGTGGGTAGTAACGTTATGCTTTACAGATAAAGCTTTTAATCTGCCAGATGCTGGAAAATTTAGGGCAGAGGAGAATTAATCTCTTCAGGAGTCTCCTGCCGGGGGAATGGATGGCAGTTCAGCATTGATGGGTTCCGGCATGGTCTGATCAGTGATCAGTAGGTCGAAGTCTTACGAATCTGGTGGCGGAGGTCGTTGGTCAGGACAAAGCAGCAGATTCATACCGGTCACGACCCCTTCCTTTCGCAAGGTAGAGGGCTTTATCTACACGTTCAAACAGTTGTTTGTCCTCCTCACCCTGTTCATGCTCGGTTACTCCGATACTCACTGTTACGTCTATATTGCTTTTGTCCTGGCAGAATTGGTGGTCGCGGACTGTCTGGCAGATAGAATCGGCAACGCGGCAGCCCTGTTCCAGGGTACATTTTTTAAGGAGAAGGAGAAACTCTTCACCTCCCCAGCGACAGAAGATATCTTCTTTGCGAATGATTCGCGATATCTTTTCTGTCACCTCCTGCAGAACGGAATCCCCGACCGGATGGCCATGGGTGTCGTTCACCAGTTTAAAATGGTCGATGTCGATACTGAGAAGGGTGAAGGGGAGGTATTGACGATTTTGCTCTTTTAAATGTTGCTGAAAAAGCATCTCAAAAGCCTGCCGGTTGTGAATGCCTGTCAGTTTGTCGATGGTGGCCATGAGTTCCAGTCGTTTCTGGTATCCGGAAACCAGCCAGTTGGTCAGAAAAAGGACCAGGATGGCAATGGTCAGGCTGATGCCGATATTAAACAGAAAGGTATTTTTGACGGCAGCAATGGCCTCGCCCTCGGTCTCTTCGACAAAGAGGTACCAGTCAAATTCGGGGATGTAGCGGCTGTGAAGGTAGACTGTGGAGCGGTTGAGCTGGTAATGGTGACGGTTTGAGAGCTCCTTGTTTGTCAGGATTTGTTTGAGGACGACCTCGGAATTCGGGATTTCAAAGATTGATTTTTCAGGAAAATGGCTGACCGGGCTTTTGACCGTGATGTTTCCCTGTGGGTTGACGAGATAGATCCGGCGGTGATAGCTTTCCTGATAGTCCTGTATCAATTCTTTGACGTGATTGATGGCAAGCCCCACTCCGACCACACCAATGAAATTATTGTGATAGTCAAATACCTTATAATTGATGAAAATGCTCAGAGTATCGTTGTTGGCAAGATCTACATCCACGTTGGTCTCATAGGTGTCTTTCATCTGGCGGACACGGAAATACCAGACATCTCTGGGTTCCTGTTCATTGACCTGTTTCAGTATCCCTTCCGAATGGTAATATTTTTTGGTTTTTTCTGAGACAAAGAAACTGTTGAAGGTGTTGTATTTTTCTTTGATTTCTTTCAGGTATCTACTGATCTGTACACTATCTGATTCACCGGACAGGACCCAGTCTCGCAGAAAGGTGTCGTTGGCCATGAGGGAAGAGATGAAAATCGGCTGCAAGAGGTCTCGTTGGATCTCCGAATAGATATTGTCGCTGGTGAGAGGAAGATCGTTGTGGGTGATCTGTTTTTGCAGGAGATTTTTTGAGACGCTGTAGCTGAAAAAACTGGTGGCCAGAAAACCGAGGGTGATGATAAGTGTGAAGGTAAACATCACCTTTTTTTTACTGTTCAAGAATCCTTCCATGGCGGAGGTGGATGGTAATAAAATATTCATAATGCGTATGAACTGGGATACTGCAACGTGACTTTTGTCACTGATAAATATTATTGTTTGCAAAGAAAATATGAAAGGTTTTTCTTTCCAGGTGTCAAAAGCGAACTTTTTTACGTTGGGCCTTGAGCTGTCCGTGATGCTTTTTGCTTTCCAAACGTTTTTTGCGGGCGGATTTGCCGGGGCGGGTCGGACGCCGCTTTTTTTGCTGCTGCAGGGCCTGGATGATAAGTTCTTTCAGGCGAAGGAAGGCATCTTCCCGGTTTTTTTCCTGACTTCGGTGTTGCTGGGCCTTAATCACCAGGACACCTTCTTTGGTCAGGCGCTGGTCATGCAATGCCAGGAGGCGTTGTTTGACATTTTCAGGCAGGGAAGAAGCGCGGATCTCAAAACGGAGATGTACGGCTGAAGCTACCTTGTTGACGTTTTGTCCACCTGCCCCTTGAGAACGAATAAAATTGAGCTCGATTTCCTGTTCAGGAATACTTAGACTATTGGATATGTGTAACATGCTTTTTGTTTAGTTAAGACGGAGAACGTCTAGTTTAATTACTTGCCAGCAATTCAGCTGGTTAGCAAAAGGCTAAAGAGTGAAGAGAGCAGTGACCTGTTTCATGTGGGATACTGGTTGCTTGTGCCCTTTCAGTCTGTTAACCAGAACAGTGTACCCCAATACTTTAGTTTTTTGTTATAAAAAGCAAGTGAATTACTTTAAAAGGCATGAAAATGAAAACTAATATTGCTCTAATTGGTATGGCTGGTGCCGGAAAAAGTAGCGTTGGGCTGGAACTTGCCGGCCTCCTGGGCCTGGCATTTGTTGATGTGGATATTTTGATTGAAGAAGATCAGGGCCGGCCTCTGCAAGAAGTTCTTAACCTCTCTGGATTGCAAGGTTTTCGTGCGCTTGAAGAGAAGGTGTTACTCACTCTTGATTGTGAAAATCATGTCATTGCCACTGGCGGCAGTGCCATTTACAGTGATGCTGGTATGGCACATTTGGAAAAATCCGCTTATCTTGTCCTTCTCGACGTGGCTTTGCCGGTTTTGGAACAGCGGGTTGGCGATTTTGCCCAGCGTGGTCTGGTGAAAGAGGGGGGGCAGAGCTTTGCGCAACTATTTGCCGAAAGGCAACCTCTCTATAGAAAGCATGCCGATCTGGTTGTTCCCTGTACTGATCTTCCAGTCCCTGCTATCTGCAAATCTATCCAAGATTGGTGGCAGATGTTGTTGAAAGCAGAGATGGAAAAGGCGGAAAGCTAAGCTTTCCGCCTTTTTTTTTCTTGCTGTAGTAGCAGGCTGCAGATTTTAGCCCTGTGGATTAATGGTCATGGATTTTTTCACCATATCGATAATGGGAACTGCAGGAACCTCCTTGATACCATAGATTGCGTCAAGGTGGATGTCATCTGGTACGTGACTGAGAAGCTTTTCTGCAACTTTTTGAGTGGCCTGACGGAAACGGAGTTTGACTGTGAGGGTTAGAGGACCGTGATCGGAAGCATTGATCCCATAATAGACTTCCCGGTATCCTTTTGGGGGAATGGTGTCATGTCTGGAGAAAGAGACGATTTCCCAGGGATCGAGCGCAAAGTGCAGGTTCTCTCCCATGCCGTCTGAGTTAAAGAGGCGGGTGTTCTCAGGCAGTTTTCCCTTGTCATCCAGGTGACCGCTGCTCATGACTACCTTGCCGCTGGCATCCACGGCTGTGACTTCCAGCCACATTTGCCTGATATTAGTAAGTGATGTGGGAAGGTTGTGACCTGCTCGTTTATTGTTGACCCGGATCTTGATCTCTTGCAGTTTACCTTGTTCGTAGATAGGAGTGACGTCAAGTTCGGCAGCAGCCTGCAGGCGTCCGACTGCCATGTCAAACTTTTGCTGTAAATTGACGGCAAGCTCTTCATCGCCACTTTTTTTGGCTGCCAGTCCGGCTAGGTGGTAGACGAGGAAGTTGGCACCATTGAAGTAGTGCCGATATTCTTCTCGTGTGGGGCGCTGCAGCTTGTCGGCAGAGCGCTTGAAGGTCTCCATTTCGACCATATGACAGTCCTGACAAGCAATGCCTTTAACTGCGTAGCTGCTGTTTTTCCATTCGCTGTAAGTTGCTTCCAGGGGAGTATGGGTCTCGTAGTGGGTGACCTGGTGACAGGAGGCACAGAGTTCAGCCTGCAGGTGCAGGGGAGATTCCACACATTCATGGAATCCTTCACCACACCCTTCTTCCGGGGGGAAGGGGCCGTATTTTGTCAGGATCGTCTCTCCATCAACCTCTTTGCCGGGAGAAAGTATGAAGGATCCATTCTCCGGTTGATGGGTGGGGGTCTGCCAGTGGGTGTGGCCCTTAATTGAGTGGCAGACATCGCAGGAGACACCGGCCATGGCCATGGGGCTGAGATCTTTCAACCCAGCCCCTTTGATTTCTCCAGTCACCACAGCGGCAGCAGTGTGGCAGCCTTCACATTGTTTGGCGATATCATGGCCCACTGCTGCAATGGCCAGATTCAGTTCTCCCTGGTAAATGGGGTCCTGAAAGGCCAGGGCGTGCATGGAACCACGCCATTCCTCATACTTGTCGGGATGACATTCTGCACAAGTGGAGGGTTCGGTAAATTCTGCCGAGCTTTTTTCCCACTGTATTAGAGAAGGGGCGTAAGGATATTGTTCTTTGTCAACCTGCCCTGCTGATGCCGTGCATAGCATTGAGAAGGATGCAAAAAGCATACTACTGCCAACGATGAGTCTTCTAGTCGTTTTGCTCATGTTTTTCTCCTTTGGAAAGGGTGGACTGGTTACCTGCAGTCAGGATCTGTTGCCCCCAGACAGTGGGAAAAGGTAAGGTTCTCTTTTTCTTGAAAGTAAATTTGTCTATTTGCAGTTTCCTGTCAAGAAGATAGGAGACATATGCAAAAAAAACATATAAAACTCAGAGGACCTTTGCTTTCTGTAGCCTTGAAGATCTGGCTACCAATTTCAGCAGAGATGTGCTACAGTGCTTCCCTCGTAATGAATTTCCTATGCTTAAAAATCATGAAAAATAGAGGATGTAGAGATGACACAGGCAAAAACAGGTGACAAGGTTCAGGTACATTACAAAGGAACGCTGGTGGATGGATCGATCTTTGATTCTTCTGAAGGCAAACCGCCACTGGATGTGACTCTGGGTTCAGGTCAAGTGATTCCCGGTTTTGACGAGGCCCTTGTCGGTATGACGGTGGGTGAGAAGAAGACAGTGACCATCCCTTCGGACAAGGCCTATGGTCCTCATAATGCGGAGATGGTGATGCAGTTGCCGGCGAATCAGGTTCCCGCTGATTTGAAGCCGGAAATCGGACAGAAGCTTCAGGTCGGTGGCACTGACGGCGAGGTGATGGCTGTGGAAGTGGTTGATTTTAATGACGAGTTTATCGTTTTGGATGCCAATGCCCCCCTTGCCGGTAAAGATTTGACTTTTGATTTAGAGATGGTAGCTATAGTCTGATAGCTTTTATTGTTGTCCTTGCCCCTCTACAGAGGGGGCAAGGGCGGCAGAGCGTCCAGCCAGCCAGCCGGTTGAAAAGGCTGCCTGGAGGTTGTAACCCCCGGTATTGCCGTTAAGGTCCAGAATTTCTCCGGCCAGATACAGGCCTGTGAGAATTTTCGATTCCATGGTTCTGGGATCTATCTCTTGAAGATGTACTCCTCCGGCAGTAATGATAGCTTCTGTAAAGGGACGATGGCTGCTGACCTCCATGCGCAGGTCTTTGAGCCAGTGCAGCAGTCTTTTTCTTTCTTTTTTTGAGATTTGACCAACCAGTTGTTCTGCCGGGATGTCGGTCTGCTCCAGGCAGAGGGGGACAAGCTGGGCCGGTAGCAGGCCGCGCAGGACCTGGTCAAAGGATTCCTTGTGGCGTTTTTCAAAGTCCCGAATCAAGCGTGCGTCCATCTTTTGCAGGTCCAGCGCTGGTTTGAGGTCCACTGACAGAACCACTTTTTTTCCCTCCCGCAACCCATCCACCACTGCCCCGCTCAGTGTCAGAATAACCGGTCCGCTTACTCCGGTTTTAATAAAATGCATCTCGCCAAAGAGTTGTTGGCACCGTTTTCCATTAATAACGAGACGCACTTCCACGTTTTTCAGTTCCAGTCCGACAAGTTCAGGGTGAATCCCACCCGTAACTTCCAGAGGCACCAGGGCCGGGCGGATGGGGATGGTGCTGTGTCCGGCCGACTCTGCCAGTCTGTATCCGTCACCAGTGGAGCCGGTGGCAGGATAGGAGGCACCGCCTGTGGACAAGATAACTGCATCACAGCGAATCTCTTTTTTGTTCGTGATCACACCCTGTAATTTGTTGCCATTCATGAGGAGACCCTGCACAGGACTGTTGTCGCGGATTTCCACCTTCAGCTTGGCTAGCCAGCGAAGAAAGGCCTTGAGGATGTCCGGGGCCTTACCACTTGCAGGAAAGTACCTGCCGCCCCGTTCGAGCACGATTTCCAGTCCGTTTTCTTGGAAAAAATCGATGAGTTCAGAAGAGAAGAAGCGGGAAAAAGCCTGGCGTAAAAAACGGCCGTTTTTTCCAAAGTGATTGATGAAATCACCTGGTGCAGCACTGTTTGTAATATTGCAGCGCCCTTTGCCGCTGATGCATATTTTACGCCCCGGCCGCTTCATTTTTTCCAGAAGAATAACACGGGCACCACATTGAGCGGCTTGACCTGCAGCCATGAGGCCAGCTGCTCCTCCGCCAATGACCACCACTGTTTTCTGTTTCATGATTTTCTTTCCTTAGAGCTATATAAAGCGGATCCTGCTGAAGAATGGGGTGGGTCAGTGGAAGTCGCTGATCCATCAATCTCTGTTCATTGATGGTGATTGTAGCAAACTCTCTCTTATCTTACCCGTAGAAAGAGTTGCATGTCGTCTCCTTCAGTTGTTTCAGGACTATTTATGGAGACAAGTTTAGTGGGAATCATTGTTTCTTTGGGCCGGGTATTCTCACTATTTTATCTTTATTGTCAGCCCACAGTTACTGAGGAGATGTCTGTCATTCATGTCAGGTCACCTTCGATTATCTCGAGTTTTTAATGGGTTGTTGGCAATATTTCGGTTTGTAAGCTTGTTGGACCTAAAAAATCGAATGATGAGGCTGCTGTTTTTTGGGTTTTGAGAAAAGTATTGACTCTCAATCTCGCATATTGTAGTCCAAATTTATATTTGGATAAAAATAATGGGGAATATGATGGGACAAAACCAAAATCAACGGGCCATAAAAATGAGAGCCTGCTTCTGCACCAAACCGATAGTTAAGCCAATGACTGGCATTTTCTATCGTCCCTGGAAATCCTATGGGTCCTTGTCATGTTAACGAGGGAAAAGCGAATCCCCGTCATCCTAAAATCTTATAAGACTGCAACGCATCTGTATTGTCCGGAGGGTTCATGAATCGATCCTTGGGTGCATTCTGTACCTTCCTGTTCGGGCTCATTTCTCTGCAAATGGTTTCTCCCTGCCAAGCCTATAATGTAAGTGAGAATCTAAGTATCAACGGCTTCTTGTCTTTTGGATACATCAAAAGCCGCAACAATAATTTCCTGGGAGAGTCTTTGGATGGTTCTTTTCAGCTGAACGAATTCGCTCTGACGACCAACTATATTGCAAATGATAATCTGCGTTTTGGCTTTCAGCTTCTTTCCCGGGATGTGGGAGAAGAAGGAAATAATGATATTCTGATTGACTGGGCGGTGGCCGATTATCGCTGGCAGGACTGGCTTGGAATGCGTCTTGGCAAGGTGAAGCTCCCCATTGGACTCTACAATCAGGGCCGAGATATTGATTTTTTGAGGCCCATGGCTTTTTTGCCGCAAAGCATCTATGACGAAAATAAGCGAACTCTTGTCGTTGCCGCTCTTGGCGGCTCCATTTATGGGAATATATCATTCGGAGACAGTGGCGATCTTGACTATCAGGCCTACTATGGAAAGGTAGATTTTCGTGAAGATTCAGGGCAGGCACGTGGGATGGAAAAACTGCTGGGCAAAACCGCCATGCAGAAAGGTCTGGGGGAGGTGTATGGCTTTGAAGCTGACAACAGGTATGTGTATGGAGGTTCATTGGTGTATGCTCCTCCCCTTGACGGTCTGCGTCTAGGAGCATCCTATTTTACCGGTCAGACAGATTTTGATTTTAAAATTGGTGCGAAAGACGGGTATGCCAGGGGGACTAATAAAGATTTTGTTGTTCTCTCCATGGAATACTTTCTCCCCGACTGGAAATTGGCAGCAGAGTACACTGAGTTTACAGGTGACCGTGAGGTTTTGGGAATAGATATTCCGGACGGCCGTTCCCAAGGGGGCTATGTCCAGCTTTGTTGTCATATCTTTGAACCAATTGTGTTGTCTGTACTTTATGATGTTTTTTATGCTGACAAAGATGATCACAATGGCAGTAACTTTGTTGCGAAGGGACAACCCGATTTCCTCGGCTGGCGAAAGGATGTCGGCCTTGGTTTACGTTGGAATATCAGCGATCAGTGGATTATTAAGGCAGAACATCACTGGTTAAATGGGGCAGCTCTTCAATTACCGATATTTAATCCAGAAGGTGTTGAAGAGGACTGGAGCTATTTTGTTCTGAAAACCTCATTTAATTTTTAGGGGTGGGGGAATGAAACTGCTAAAAAGTTTTATTGTTCTCTGCTTCCTGCTCATACTTTTTCCTGGAAGGATGGAAGCTGCTGATTTTGTATTAGTGGTGAATAAGAAAAATCCGATTGAGTCCATGAACAGATCTGATGTCAAAAAGATCTTTTTAGGGAAGAAATCATTCTGGCCTGATGGAAAGGGGATCGATGTATTTTTGCAGGCCGAAGGTGATATCCATCGCAGCTTTGTTTATGACATTTTAAACAAATCCCCACGTCAGCTCACATTATACTGGAAGCAAGTACTTTTTTCCGGAATAGGGGTGCCGCCTAAAAAACTTCCGGATAACAGATCGGTCAAAGAAGCTGTTGCTTCGAACCCACAGGCCATTGGCTATGTAGATATCCTTCAGCTTGATGAGTCGGTCAAGCAAGTTTATTTAAACTTTTAAAAGTGAGAATTTTGTGCGGTTAATCAACACAATACGCAAGAAAATATGGTTCTGCGTTAATGTGGCCTTTGTTGGCTTCATTGTGGCAACAGGTTTTACGTTGCATTCGAATCATCAGCAGCAGATCCACCTTACTCATATCCGTGATTTTGATTTTCACTTGGCGATGCGCAGTAACGAGCTGTTGAATCTGTTCGTCATACAGAAAAATTATTATAAAGAAAGTTTTTTGTTCGGCTCTTCTGATTCGGCAATTAGAGGAAATGCGCTCTGTGAAAAAATAACGACTGAAATTGAATCAATTACAAAAATAAAACGGAGTCTTCGTCTCCTTCCTGTCGACAGGGCCGAGAGTCTCAGGGAGCTGCAAAAGAAGTATACTGACTATGTGGAACAGGCAACAGAGTTGTATCCTCTGCTTGCCCAGGGCAATGATGCTGAAGATCATATTGAAGCACTTCAGCTGCTGGCTGCAGCCCAGAATGAAATCCAGAGTAATCTTGAATATTTTGCCAAATTCTATCGCCGACATTTCAGTAATAACGTTACTATTTTGATGGACATGAGCAAGAGGAGCAGCAGGTTTCTTGCACTGTTTTTTGTGCTGTTGCTTGTCACCATGTCCTTGGTAGTGAACTGGGCTGCAAAACGGACTTTGATTACTCCGCTGGCCCATATCAAGGAGGCGGTGCGTGGGTTTGGACGTGGGCAGCGTAGTTTTCCAGCACTTGAGGTTATGAATGACAAAGATGACATTGGTGAACTGGGAGTGGCTATCATAACCATGACAAAAGACCTGGTAAACACCACTGTCTCTAAGGCTTATGTGGATAGTATTCTGCAAAATATGAATGACAGCCTTATTGTCACCTCCAATGATTTCCTCATTTGCAGTGTCAACCAGGCTACTCTGGATTTACTCGGATATAAAGAGAATGAACTCATTGGGTTGCATATCAATAAGGTTCTCAGTGAGTTTGTTTGTGGGAAGGCAGAGAGTGCCGTCGACGATATTGATGGAGAGCTGTCTTTTCAATTGTGTAGTAATGCAGGAAACATCTTTCTTACCAGGAGTGGAGATGAAATCCCAATGTTGCTCTCTGTCTCTCGGCTTAAGGACGGAGACAATGCTGCCCAGGGACTTGTTTATGTTGCCAAGGATATAACTGAACGAAAAAAAGCTGAACAGAAGCTGGAACAGATGGCTCTCTACGATTTTCTAACCGGTCTGCCCAATCGTATGACTTTTAATGATCGGCTGGAACAGACATTGAAACAAGCGCTTCGTGAAGGACAACAGGCAGGTTTGATGTTTCTTGATCTTGATCGCTTCAAAGAAGTTAATGACACCATGGGGCATGATTCTGGTGACGCACTGTTACAAAACGTGGCCAAATGGCTCAGTAGCTGCGTGCGGGAAAGTGATACTGTGGCGCGACTCGGTGGGGACGAGTTTGCTGTAATACTTGATAAGCTACACGAGCCCCAGGATGCCGTCATTACTGCTGAACGTATTCTTGACGCATTTGTCGACCCAGTACTCTATGAGGGCAAAGAAATCTTTGCCACTCCCAGCATAGGCATAGCTCTTTATCCTTCAGATGCCGGGAGCAGTGTAGATCTTCTTAAAAATGCCGACACGGCCATGTACCAGAGCAAGCAAAATGGTGGCAACAATTACTGTTTTTTTTCCGGAAGAAATAAGCAGCTCTTACAATAAGCAGAAGTTGTTGTCAAAAAGTTACTTTTTCAGCGTCACCAGTTAGACCGGCAAACTCGCTGTGCCAGTTCGCCCCACCAATGGTTTCAGCAAGGAGTACTGCCATGTGTTGCGGTTGTATGTTGAGGTCCCTGTTGCGGCCAAGACCTGAGAGGCAGGAGGGGCAGTTTGTGGCCAGGATTACCTCATTGTTATCCGGTTGGGCTTTTTTTATGGATTCTCGTTTTCGTTCACACATGGCATTGGAGATATCTGGTCTGGAGATGGCCAGCGTCCCTGCCTCGGAACAGCAATTGGGCACGTTTTTCACATCCTCATAGAATCGTCCCAGCAGGTTTGCCCCTTCACCGTCAAAAGAATCGTGGCAGGGAGTATGATAGAGCACTGTCTCAGCTCTTTTGCTACTGTTGTACTGCCACCCGGTATGTTCCAGGACAAACTGGGCGACATCATCGATCTCGCAATCAAAAATTTCACCACATCCCATTTCCTGCAGCGCTTCTCTGCAGGTGCCGCAACTGATCAGAAATGCATCGAATACCAGATGGCCGAGCATGTCCCGAATCTGAGTGAGAATGATTGTATCCCGCAGTGAGATCTCCCCGGCCATTTTCTTCTTGGCATTGACCTTGGCTGGAAAACCGCAACAGAGAAAAGGTGGCGGCAGGATGACTCGAACGTTGTTTTTCAGCAGGAGGTAGATTGCCGCCATGGAGATGTCTGCATAGAGTCGTTCCGAACCGCAGCCCGGAAAGTAGAAGACGGTTTTATTTACCTCTCCTTCGGGCAGGATTAGTAAGGCTTCATTTTCCGAACAAGGGGGAAGCAGGGAAAAAAGTGTTGTCTCGGATGCCGGCATCATTGGTGATTTCAGCATATTTAAGGGACGCCACTCGTTTTCCGTGATGACAGGGGGACTCTTTTTAAAGGCCATGCTGCCAAGGCGCTGCAGCGAACTACCCCATTCCATCACGCCTTTTCGAAACACCTTGTTAAAGGTTTGATTTCGGTTTTGCAGATACATGAGCGAGAGTTTTGTTGCAGGGGCAGTATGTTTGTAACCAAGGTCGCTCAGGATTTCCCGTTCCAGGATGGACACCTCTGCTGTGTCGATGTCCACAGGGCAGGGGGCGAGACATTTTCCACACATGGTGCAGTGGTCGGCGATTTCCTCAAGATTCTTGAGTTGATTGAATCGTGGCAGATGCGAGCGTTGCATGTCATAGAGCAAGGCTTCGATTAACGAGCCGATGACCATGTTTTTGTTTCTGGGATGAAAGAAAATATTACTCCCGGGAAAGTAGACACAGCAGTCCGGCATGCATTTTCCACAACGGACACAGCGGGAAATTTTTGACGACAGCTCGGCCAGAGAACCATACTGTAATATCTTGGCTTCCAGTTCGAGGAGGTTAAACGATGGAGTGAAAACTTTTTCAATAATCAAAGGATCGCTGAGCATCCCGGGGTTCATGAGCTTGTCGGGATCTACCTTTTGCCTGTAAGTTTTCAGTTCCTCAAATCGTTTTTCTTCCAGAAATTTCATTTTGGTGATACCGATACCATGCTCCCCGCTGACGACGCCACCAAGTTCCACCGCCTTGGTCATCACGTCTTCGGCGGTCTTGTCAGCCCGTTTCATCATCTCCCGGTCGTTGGAAAATACGGGAATGTTCACATGGTTATTGCCGTCCCCTGCGTGCATATGGGTGGCAATGATAATCCGTTTCGAGCGGACATCCGTATAGATCTTTTCTATGATGGTACTGACTTTATGATACCCGCTGAAGAGTTCCAGTAGATCCGTCATTAATTTCTTGATATGGATTTCATGGCGAACCGACTCTGTGCTACGTAGTCCGAGCTTTTCCAGGGTCTCCCTGCAGAGTTCATTGGCTTTTGGCATTTTTGCCTCCAGCCAGTCCGGATCCGAAATGGGTTCCGCTGTTTCCAGGTAGGTCATGACCGCATGGATGCACTGTTCTTTGTTATAGAGATCTTCTTCAATATTGTATTCATCAACGAAGCGGGAAAATTCGGCAAGGGCCGGCAGAGGGAGAACAATGTCCTCATTGAGTTTGAATGCATTGGTGCGGGCTGATATCGCTCCCAGGCGTTTTCGATCTCTCCAGAAACGGGCTGCTTCATCGGCATCTTGAGCTGTGAAGAGTTCGGTGTTTATATAGGGAGTCAGGAGTGTTTCCAGTCTTTGTTTTCCTCGAAGTACCTGTTCCGAGGTGTGTCCCACCATGTCGATGAGGAGAACCGCCTTGGGATGTTCGCTTCGTGCCGCCTTGAATTTGTACTTGATTGCCCGGATGTATTCTTCGTCAAAATGTTCAAGGGCCATCAGGGCTTCCTCCCCCTGATTGACAAACTCTTTAGAGATCTCAACGATTACCTTGCTGGCTTCGTCCATATCGTCACCGTAGAACTCAAGACAAAAGGTGATCTTTTTCTCGAAGGCTTGATAGAGGACGAATTCTCCGGATGTGATGACGCCGTCGGTACCCTCTTTCTGAAACCCGGGAAGCCCCTTTAATGCCTTATTTGTGATATCTTTCCACAGCCCTTTCTTGCGGAGATCAGTCCCTGTAAGTTTGATATTATTCAGGACATTCTTTCTGGAATCGATGACCTGAAAATGGAGCAAATCGTCGGGGAGAATCTTGCGCATGGGGTGGTTGATCCGCTGCACGGTCAGTAGATCCTGGCCTGGCATGGCGATGGAATAGGAGAGGATGTTGTCTATGGCTGTGCCCCAGAGAACAGCTGTCTTTCCTCCGGCGTTTTCAGCGATATTGCCGCCAATGGTGGAAGCCCAGGCGCTGGTCGGATCGGTGGCAAAGACAAGGCCGTCATGGGTAGCATGTCCCATGGCATCTGATGTGACAACGCCTGCTTCGACTTTTAAGGTCGGTACTTGGGGCCCTGCTCCAAGATGGGGGAAGTCTTTGTAGGTTATAGGGTGAATTTTGGTCAGCTTTTCAGTGTTAATGATCACGCAGTCCTTGGTGACCGGGACGCTGCCGCCGGTTAATCCGGTTCCTCCTCCACGGGGGATGATTTTTAATCCCAGTTCAGCAACGGCTGCCATCAATGGCGGTACCTGTTCTTCGGTGGCAGGGCGCAAGACAGCCAGTGGCAGGAAAAGACGCCAGTCAGTTGCATCTGTCGCATGGCTGATAAGGGTGAAGGGATCGAAACGGACATTTTCTTTGCCAATGATTGGCGCAAGTTTTTTAACTGTTCGGGCACGCGTGGCTGATATCTTGGAAATTTCGTTTTTCAATTCTTCAAGGCGATCCCGGCAGAGGTTGACAAGGCGCAGTACTTTGGCGCTGCCCTCTGTTCCAACCCGAACGGTTTTCCCAGCTTTCTCAATTATGGAGAGGTCCTCTTCGGCTGTTGAAAAAAAATGGTTCCGGCGGGATGAGGAGTCGATGAGTTCCTGATAGAGAAAAGGATTTCGTCTGAGGATAAAGAGATCACCCATAAAACGCATGACAAGTCGTGCTGATCTGCCGGAGATCCTCTGGCTGCGCAATTCTTCCAAGTCATCCCAGACTTCCGGGCCAAAGAGCAGGTTGATGATAAGTCTGTCGTCTGCAGATGTGAAATTATAGGGGATCTCGCGATAATTTTTCGTATTCATTCGTTAATTATGTACAGCTAAAGGGTTCGTCTTGGTTTGTTCTAATTATAGGATGGAAAGGGGATGACAGCAGAAGTTGAGTCGTGAGAGTCAGCGGTTTGTATTGCCCTGATTTTCCAAGGGGCCATGATAGCACTCAACCCATATTTTAAAACTGTTTTTTTCTGCAGCGGCAAGCATTTCTCGAGGAGTCTCACATCGTATTACCGAGCGGAGAGCGTTGCCACCTCTCAGATAACTACAATTGATGCTGTGAATTCGGAAGGCTAGTCCATATGAGTTGCAAATAAATTGATTGCAACAAAGGTACCAGATTGACCTAATAAAAAAAGCAGGAGTGATGGATTCAGAGATTATCACTATTCCTCAAGTTCATAATTCCATAGTTTGCTGTGAGTCAACATAGAAGATCGGTGGGAGAGGATATAGATTAAAACAGGCCCATGGTCTTGCTCAAGACCGAAAGATAAGCACTGTTCAAAGGTGTATTGCCCGTACTGGTTTGTTTTAGGAATGAGGTTTTCATGAAAAGAAGACAGGCCTTATTCGATGCTCTTTTTTAAACTTGTTTTTAGATTTTTAGCGACATCTTTTTGGAAACGATGGGGGCATTTTGCCACAAGACCCTGCTGTTTCCGGGTCATTTTGTCCATGCTCCCTTTGGACCCCCTTTAATATGTCATCTGATAGTGCCTGTTTCCTGTTGTTGAGGCTTCAAAATCACTCTCCTTTGTTTTTTTGAAGACATTTAGTCCCATGGATACATGAGGAGTATTCGGTTAACGTGTTGATTTTATAGAGTTAAGGTTTTGGCTTATAATTTGCAATAAAAATTCAATAGACCATTGGCGGATTGTGTCGTTGTCGTGCTGAATTGTTGGAGTATTCAGTAGAGGAGGGCGTCTTCCATGGTAATGGATTTTTGTGAACTGGCTGTGCAGATGAATAAGCTGAAATACGGCTATGCGAAGTGTCTGCTCATCCGTAACTTATTTGGAAGGAAAAAAATGCCTAAATTTATTATTGAACGAGAAATTCCCGGGGCTGGTGATTTGACTTCAGCAGATCTGCAGTCCATTTCGCAAAAATCATGTTCTGTGCTGGGGGAAATGGGAACAAAGATTCAGTGGGTTAACAGCTATGTTACTGATGAAAAAATATACTGCGTATATCTTGCACCAGACGAAGTAACAATACGTGAGCATGCCAATAAAGGCGGATTTCCAGCAGACAGTATTTGTAAGGTCAGGCAAGTAATCGA
>JAQYVF010000063.1 GCA_030145625.1 Desulfocapsa sp.
CGCTCAAGATAGCTCTTGCCGTAATTAAATAAAATATTGCCATTGTCAATTTCTAGCTTTCCAGCAACTACGGGCTCAGTTTCATCCGGCAACCAAAACCACACAAAGGCTTCTTTGTTGCTTTCATTAAAAGTCATCATCCAGCACCTTTGTTTTAGTCTGAATACGTTGTGGCAAAAGAGCTATTTTATCATTAGATTGTTTTATGCTTACCGATAGTGGGATTTTGTCTTGCTCAAACAGATTGACGCCCACTAGGGTTGCCGCTTCAAATACCAGCCCAATTGATGGGCTCATTTCGCCACGTTCTATTTTCTTTAGCGTGGCCCTTGAAATTCCAACTCTATCGGCGAGGTTTTGTTCAGACCATTTTCGTTGCTTGCGGTTAAGCTTGATTTGCTTCCCAAGCAATAGAACGGCTTCATAAGCGTACTTTGAATATGTTCTTTTTTTTTTCATAGATACAATCTATTAATTTATTTGGCCAACATAATAGCCGCTAACCCATTTAATGGCTATTATATTGGCCAACACGGTAACGGGGTTAAGCTGTACAGTCAAGCTTTGTTTATTATATTGGCCCTTAAGGTACCTTAAGGCTATTATAATGGCCATTCCTGCCGAAACGGAGTGGATAGAATTTAAAGAAGTAACTGGGCAAAGCTACCCTTCTGACAAAAATCGGCAAATACTTCTCTGCACTCAGTAATGAAGCCAATCTCAAAGGTCAGCAATGTGGATGGTTAGTTTTCGGTGTTAAGGATAGCCAGGAAAAATTATTGGTTCCGAGAATGGTCGAAATCAATATTACCTAGAAAACCTTAAATGCAAAATCGCTGAGCAAACAGGCAATCGCCTTACTTTTGAAAACATTTTTGAACTAAAGACAGAGAAAGGCCGTGTACTACTGTTCCAAATTCCTCAAGCCCTTAAAGGAATGCCAACGGCTTGGAAAGGACATTACTTTGGCCGGGATGGAGAATCCCTTGGCCCTCTCAACCTGCATGAAATTGAACAAATAAGAGCTCAGAGTGATAAGAAAGACTAGTCGGCTGTTGATCAGCCTCCACCACCAACTGAAATCATTACATTTTATCGTGTTTTCAACACGATAAGCCCATTTTAATCTCCTTGCATCATCCACACGATATGCAAGGAGATTAGAATGGGCTTTACTTTTTCCTACCAGACAGCAATATCCACCACACGCAATTCATCCTATCTTTTTTACTTGTAATCAAAAAAGAGCTTTTGCTGTGCAGCCTCCGAAATAGCTGCTACTGCAGGATGCCTGATAATTCGTTCCACCGAAATAGCATAAAATTTTTCCCTGATTTTATTTGTACGCCCGATAACCTGAACTTGATACTGCTGTTCAACTTCTTTTTCTATAACTGTTGGTGCCATGAAGATGCCTTCACCTGCTTGTCCAAAAACTTTCAGTAGGGCGTTGTCTTCAAACTCACCAATTACTACCGGATGAACGTCAATTCTTTCAAACCACTGGTCGAGCATCCCCCGCAATGAACTCATGGCCAGCGGTAACAGCATAGGCGATTCGTCAAGGGAGTAAGGGAAGTTGGGCTGGAGTAGTTTGGCAAGCTTTTCTACCCCAAAAAAAGAAACACCACATTCACCCAGAAGGTGATTGTATGCCTTGATACTTAAACTCGAACGAAGCGGGGTATCTGTTAAGACCACATCGAGATTATGCAAAGCCAATTCGGCAAGCAACTCCTTATCTTTACCCTCATGACAAATCAGTCGTACCTTTTCAGGCAACTTCCCAGCCGGCTCTAGAAGCTTGCGCGCAACAAGTTTCGGAATCACGTCGACGATGCCAACTTTCAGGGATAAAGGACCAGCTACCGGCCGCCCTCGGATAGAGTCCATCATTTCCCTACCCAATGAAAAAATCTCATCTGCATAGCGAAAAACCAGATGCCCCATGTCTGTGGGCTCAAGATTTCGGCCAACACGCTTGAAAAGTTTTGCTCCTAAATTTTCTTCAAACTTGGATAATTGTGCGCTCACAGTTGACTGGGCCAGACTAAGCTTGCTGCTGGCCGCAGTGATGCTTCCTTCCTGCATTACAGTCCAGAAGTAAAACAGATGGTGATAATTGAGCCATTCCATTGTGTTGCAATCTCTCTTAGTTAATCTTGTCCTGCTCCGAAACATTTCATATCGCTTTAACCGAAGCATAATAGCGCATTTATCTGTTTGACCGCACTCTTTTTTTACTATAATTTTAAATCAGTCGTTCGTTGTTAAGCTAGAGTTTTTTATCTTAAACGGTTGTTTTTTCATGAATATCGACATCACGACACAACAGACATATGCAGACAATAATATTTCCACTCAGATTGTTCGACAGGCACAATGGGCCCTGAGCCGATTTGGCACAGCCATCCAGACTCTTAAAATGAGCATAACGAGTATCAACGTTAACTCGAGAATATATCATGAGATATGAAACATGTTTTTTTTAACAATGAAGAGAATAAACAAGAATTTTTCTCATAAAAACAATCAGGAGTTCTGCAATGTGTAGATTGAGTATTTTTTGCATTACCACAACCCTTATTACCTTTCTGGGGCTTGACGGAACTGTCTTCGCGGCTGATTCGGGCGTGATCCAGAAAACCTTGGATCTTACACAGCACTGGGGAGGATATGTCGCATTGATAGTCTTCGTCCTGGCATATGCGTTTGTCATGCTCGAAGAAGTTACACATATGCGAAAATCCAAGCCGGTCCTGCTGGCTGCCGGTATCATCTGGGGCATGATCGGCCTGATATATGCGATGAACGGAATTGACCATGCCGCAGAGACAGCTATTCGACATAATATTCTTGAATATGCCGAGCTGTTTCTCTTTCTGCTGGTTGCCATGACATTCATCAATGCCATGGAAGAGCGGCAGGTATTTGAGGTGCTGAGGGTAAAGCTGGTCAATGCTGGCTACTCTTTCAGAAAACTGTTCTGGATTACAGGTCTTCTTGCTTTTTTTATCTCTCCAATTGCAGACAATCTCACAACGGCCCTTCTAATGTGTGCCGTCGTGATGGCTATCGGCAAAGAGGACAAGAAATTTATCGGGTTGGCCTGTATTAATATTGTTGTCGCCGCTAACGCAGGTGGTGCTTTCAGCCCTTTTGGCGACATTACCACGCTGATGGTATGGCAGAAGGGAATTGTTCAGTTCCAGGAATTTTTAGTTTTGTTTGTGCCTTCTGTGGTCAACTGGCTGGTGCCGGCCGCCATAATGAGCTTTGCTGTTCCAAACAAGCACCCGGAACAAGGCGTGGAAGATTTGAAATTGAAGCGTGGAGCGTTCGTGATTATCGGTCTCTTTCTATGGACCATCGCCACTGCTGTAAGCTTTCATAACTTCCTGCAGCTTCCGCCAATGGTCGGCATGATGGCAGGCTTGTCGCTATTGAAAATATTCGGCTACTACCTTAACAAAACGCATGTCAGAAACCGCCTGACCTATGACCCGAAAAAAGCGGAGGAACGGATCGGGCAGATCGTTCCATTTGATATTTTCACCAAGGTCGCACGGGCCGAGTGGGATACGCTACTCTTCTTCTATGGTATTATTCTCTGCGTTGGCGGTCTCGGTTTCATGGGTTACCTGGGACTCGTATCAAACGTGATGTACCTTGACTGGGGACCAACAACCGCCAATATCATGGTCGGTTTTCTCTCCGCAATCGTTGACAATATTCCGGTCATGTTTGCCGTACTGACCATGATGCCTGAGATGTCTCATGGCCAGTGGTTACTTGTCACACTGACAGCGGGAGTTGGAGGAAGTATGCTTTCAATTGGTTCTGCAGCAGGCGTGGCACTCATGGGTCAGGCGAGAGGCAAATACACCTTTTTGGGTCATCTCAAATGGTCTCCGGTAATTGCCCTGGGATACGCAGCAAGTGTTTACACTCATTTCCTCATAAACGGATCATTGATGTAGCTCAAAATTGGCCTATTGCCCATATGGCTCATGTTCAAGACATCCATAATACATTTATCAGACAGGAGGGGGACAGGTGTCCTCCTCCTGTCGCTTGGTATCGTACTAAAGAATCGGTGTCGGTTGGATCACTCGTGATTTTCAGACACTTTCTGTTTTCTTTTGGTATGGAAAGGACAGGCAGAAATAGTAGCTGACTGGCAGGAACTGCTATCAGTCGGCCTTTCAGCGGACGACCATAAAACTACCTGATTACCACTGTAACTCAGCTACTATCCATTTTGGTGGTAATCAAACAGGGTGATCTTTTGGCTACTTCAGCAAGGCTGAGGAAGCCCTCTGTCAGCTTACCAAGGGAAAGCCGACAGGCCCCCCCCCTCTTACTCAGGCAACAGCTCTGTTGCGGCAATCACTTCAGGCCTTCTGACATCCAGGTGTTGTCTCAATCGCCACCATACAAGATCCATCAATTTGTTATAACTATAAAAATTCGTTCCCTCTTTCTTCATTTTCACCTTTTTGTTTGATCTTCCACTCCATTTCTGCCAAAATTTACTTAACAATCGTTCACATCATATAAAATTTATAAATTGCGCATTTGGAACTTCCCATTGGGGGATCGACCCATATACATTTCCAGAGAATTTTATGATTGATAAGCTTACAGTCAAAGGCCGTATGTACCTCATTCTTGGTATGACCCTGTTCATGTTCATAGTAAATGCCCAATTCGCCTGGGTAAATTTGAATAAAACCAAAGATGTAGGTCTTGAAAATACTCAGGCTATTCTCCTTGAATCGCAAAAACAAAAAATTAAGCTTGCTTGCGATTCTACCGCTGAAATCCTAAGTAACATCCTGGCTTCCAGCAAAGACAAAAGCAGAGAAAAAGAGTTGCTCCAAAAGGTCGTTAAATCCTTCCGCTTTGAAGAAGATAATTCCGGCTATTTTTTTATCTACGACGAAACCGTTAATATCGCCCTGCCACCAAACCCTGAAGCCCAGGGAAAAGACCTTGGGCAAACAAAAGACCCCAACGGCGTCTATCTTGTCCGTGAGTTGAATCGCCTTGCAAAAGGAGGGGGAGGATTCCTTGAATACATCTGGCCAAAACCAGGAAAAGGTGATGTTGCAAAGTTGGGATATGCCACCATGATTCCCGGCACCAATTACTGGATCGGAACAGGGATATATCTGGATAACTTCGAAGAAATATTTACAACTCTGGATGAAAACCTGACCGCCATGGTCGAAAAAAGATCATATTACATGATAGGCACCGTTGCTGTTATATACGTTGCCACTACTCTCCTCGCTCTCTATATAATCAGAGGCATAGTCAACGCTCTTCTCTCCATGAAACTCAGCTTCCGCGATGTTGCAGAAGGTGAAGGCGATTTGACTAAACGCATTCAGGTAACAGGTCGCGATGAAATCAACGATCTGGCGTTCTGGTTCAACACCTTCCTGGAAAAAATCCAGAATATCATTCTCAAAATCTCTGAACACTCGGTTTCTGTTGAAAATTCTGCAACAGAACTACTGGATATTTCACATAGCATGACGGCTAGTTCGACCCTCACGCTAGAAAAAGCGAGTTCAGTTACCTTCCAGACTACAGAGATGAGTAGCAATCTTGATTCCGTTGCAGCAGCCATGGAGGAATCCAGCGATAATGCCAATATGGTCGCTACAGCTGCCGAACAAATGTCTGCAACCATTAACGAAATTGCCATGAATTCTGAAAAGGCTCGCTCTATTTCTAACCAGGCTGTTCAACAGGCAAGAACTGCTTCCATCCAGATTGGGGATCTTGGCAAAGCTGCAGAAAAAATAGGACAAGTAACGGAAACAATAACTGAAATTTCAGAGCAAACAAATCTTCTTGCCCTGAACGCTACCATTGAAGCGGCTCGGGCGGGAGAGGCAGGAAAAGGGTTTGCAGTTGTCGCCAACGAGATAAAAGAGCTGGCTCAACAGACTGCAGAGGCAACCAAAGACATCAAAAAAAATATTGGTGGTGTACAAAACACCACCCAGTCAACAGTTCTCTCCATTGATGAAATATCAACGGTTATCAATGAGGTTAATGAAATTGTCGCAGGAATTGCCACGGCCGTTGAAGAACAATCTGCTGCCACCAGTGAGATCGCAAATAATATCTCCAGAACCTCAGAAGGTATAAATGATGTAAACAAACATGTAAGCAGCAGCTCTACGGTTTCCCATGAGATTTCCAAAGAGATTGAAGAGGTCAATAAGAGCGCAGCCACTCTTTCAAAGAGCAGCAATCTGGTTGAACAGCGGGCCGGAAGCCTCAATAACCGCTCACACCAGATCTCTGAAATTGTGAGCACATTCAAGGTCCAATAAGCAAAAAGGCTCGATGAGGTAAGTTTTCTCAGTCAATACCATCCAAAATCCTGCTGCTTGCCGCATCTAGCTGCTGTAGGGCGAGCAGGTAATTGATGCGGCTGGACGCCTCCTCGCCGGCGGTTCGAACCAGGTCTGTTTGTGCTTCATTTAGGCGGGTGAGGGTTGCAACACCCGCACGGTAGGATTTTTCAACATGCTCACGAATACGGGCAGTGAGGGCAAGAGCACGTTTTCGTCTGTCACTCATGATGCGGGTGGCGGTGACGGCGGCGATGGATTGGCGGATGGAAGACTGTATTGCCAGGGTCATTTGTTGCTGTTGTTGACGGGTTGCCCGGATGGTTTGATCGACTTCTCTGATCTTCGCCGAGCGCTCTCCCCCTTTATAGAGGTCCCATGACAGCGTCAATCCGGCAAAGGCATCATGTTCTTCCTGGTCAATTTCCCCCACGTCGGTCATTTTAGTGTAATCAACCCCACCATTCAGAAAAACCTTTGGTGAATAATCCCCTTTTTTCGCTTTTTTATCCTCTTGCAGGGCAGCAACGGAAGATGCCAATGCCTTGAGGTCAGGCCGATGTTGCAGGGCATAGGAAGCCTCCTCTTCATAGCTGGGAATAGGACGGGTAAGAGCACCTTCTTCATTGCGTACCGGATACATATCCTCCGGGAGTTTCGCCTCAGGCAGGGCCATCAGTTCGGCTAGGGCAGTGGTGACGATTTTAAAAATTTGTTCCTCTTTGATAAAATTTGTTCCTGCCTGCAGAGCCCGGACCGAAAAATTGAGTTTGTCAGATTCCGGAATGCTTCCCGCCTGCCACCGTATGTCAGCCTCTTCCTCAAGGGCCCGGTTAAAAACATGATTCTGTTGGGCAATGAACATGCTCTCGACGGCCAGTTGCGCCTGGTAAAATGCGGCAGCAACGGCCTCTGCAAGGAGGCGACGAGTCTCGCCAAGGATTTGCTCTGAGGCTTTTACATTATGTTGAGAAGCCAATATACGGGCGCGGCGACTGAATCCGTCAAAGATGAGCCAATTTGCCTGAATCCCGACATTGCTGATATTAAAACTATCTCGGATTCGAACTTCAGGTGCCCAGTCCGGTTGCATGGAACTGTTCTGGCTGCGATGGCCTGCATAGAAGTTGGCCGTCGGCTGCAGGCTTGAGCGAGCCTGATCAAGAACTGCCTTTGAGGCCTCAATTCTGGCCAATGCCTCCTCAATCGACGGCGAAGAGACAAGAGCCATACGCTGCGCTTCACGAAGGGTGAGTGTACCGATGGGAACGTTCATGGAGAGGGGTGCCGCTTCCTCTGCCAGGGAGAGTCCCTGCAAAGGGATGAGCCACAAAAACAACAAAAATAGAGCTGTAGAGAGTCTGTAATTAAACATGAGTTGCATCCGCTTTAATTTTATAAACCTGGGTATACATGACGGGGACGATAATCAGCGTGAGAAACGTTGCTGCAAACAATCCACTCATGATCGTTGCTGCCATGGCAGCATAAAAAGCATCGAGGAGCAAGGGAGCCATCCCCAGAATCGTAGTTCCCGAGGCCATGAGAACCGGTCGCATACGACTGACCGATGAATCAAGCACAGCCTTGTAAGGTTCGGCGCCGCTCTGCAAATCCAGTTCAATCTGATCAATGAGGACGATGGCGTTTTTGATCAGCATACCGGAAAGTCCAAGGAAGCCGAGAATCGACATGAAACCAAAGGGGAGCCCGGTCAAAAGCAGCCCCGCACTCACTCCGATCAAAGAAAGGGGTACGGTCATGAAGATGATCAACGGCCGCCGGAAAGAATTGAACAACCAGACCACAATGACAAACATGGCAACGATACAGAGGGGAAAGACCTGCTGCAGCGGCGCCTGACTCTCTGCGGAACTTTCATACTCCCCACCCCATTCCATGGAGTAGCCGGTGGGCAGCTCTATCGCCTCGATCTTATCTTGAATTGTCCCCAGCATGGCCGTGGGAAGTCCATGTGCCGGGTTGCACTGCACAGTAATGGTACGTTGGCGATCGCGTCGTTTGATCAGGGGATCTTCTTTGACGGGGAGGATCCCGGAAGTAACTTGGCGCAAAGGGATAAAGGTATTATGCAGAGAACTCCAGGTCATGATATTGGTCAGGTTATTGATACCGGCGCGATCCCTTTCCGGAGAGCGAAATAAAATCGGAATCAGCTTGTCTTTTTCGTGGAAAATTCCAACTGTGATCCCATTAAAATTCCACTGCAGGGCATGGGAAACATCGCTGCGACTGATCCCCGCATAACGCGCCTGTGTCTGGGCAAATTGCGGGCGGATCACATCCACAGGTTGCCGCCAGTCCGTTCTCAAATCGCGGGCATTACCGGAGGCAACCATAATTGCTTCAGCTTCTGCCGCCAGTCTTTTCAGCGTGGCAACATCGGGACCGCGAAACCTGGCTTCTATTTTATAGGTTATGGAAGGTCCATTCTGAATTTTACTGGCAAAAGGGTTTGCCAGAGGAAAATTCTCCTCCATATATTTTTCGACCTGCGGGAGAAGCTGGTCGATCTGATGATAATCTTCCACTTCCACAAGAATCTGTCCATAGCTGCTGTTGGGGGTCTGATAATCATAGGAGAGGATGAAACGCAGGCCCCCTTCACCAATAAATGAAGTGGTGCCCACCACACCATGCAAGGTGCTGATATAACGATCTATCTCCCCAATGTCTTCAGCTGTCTTATTGATATGAGTCCCTTGCGGGTTCCAGTAGTTGACAAAAAAGTAACGCTGAGTGGAATCAGGGAAAAAGGCCTTGGGAATCCGGCCAAAGCCGACAATGGCCAGGACCAGCAGGAGCATCGTAGCTGTAACTACCAGCCAGCGATGACTGATAGAAAAGTGAAGCAGGTGGCGATATTGCCGATTCATCCCTCTCTGATGAGAGTGTCCCGAGTCTTTGGCCGTATTTTTTAAAATCCAGACACAGAACAGAGGGGTAATGGTGATGGCCAATATCCAACTGATGGAGAGTGACAGCGCCATCACATCAAACAGGGAGCGACAGAATTCCCCGACATTGCCGGGAGCAAAACCAATGGCCGTAAAGGCGAGGATGGCAACAATGGTCGCCCCCAGCAACGGCCACCGGGTCGCCCGCACAGTTTCATTGGCAGCGGTTTCAACATCTTCACCATGTTCCATACGAACCAGCGTCCCGTCCGCAACGACTATGGCATTATCGACCAGCATCCCGAGAGCCAGGATCAGGGCACCGAGAGAGATCTTTTGCAGATCGATCCCCATAACGAACATTCCGGCAAAAGTGGCAAGAATGGTCAACAGCAGGACCGCTCCAATGAGCATGCCGCTGCGCCACCCCATAAAGAACATGAGCAGGATAATGACGATGGCGACTGCTTCTGCCAGATTAATGATAAAGGTGTTGACCGCAGCGGTAACTTCTTTGCTCTGGTAGTAAATCGCCTGGACTTCTATCTCCGGAGGTTTGTTGGGTGCCAGTTCCGCCAGCTTGGCACGGATTGATTCCCCCATAGTGACCACATTGCCGCCATCAAGAGTGGAGACACCTAGACCGATGGCCTCTTTGCCGTTGTAACGCATGATGTGACGCGGTGGATCGATATAATCGCGGTAGACATGTGCCACATCGCTCAAGCGAACCATCCCTTTACCACCACCGATAAGCAACGTAGCGATCTGCTCCTCACTGGCCAGGCTGCCGGTGGGACTGATGCGCAGGTAGTTGTCACCAACCTTCACCTTGCCACTCTTCTGCACCCGATTCTGGGTCTGCAGGGTTTGCATAATCTGCTGGGGCGTAAGTCCGAGCTGGGCCAACTGCGTCTGCCGAAACTCTACAAAAATTGCCTCTTGACGAGAACCCCACATATCAATCTTGGCAACGTCGTCACAGAGGAGCAGTTCCGTCTTCAACTCATCCGCGTAATCCTTTAACTGGGCATTACTCAAGCCGCTTCCGGTCAAGGCGAAAAACACGCCATACACATCACCGAAATCATCATTGACAATGGAAGGCCCGGCGCCAGGGGGCAGAGAACCCTGGACATCATTGACTTTGCGCCGCAACTCATCCCAGATCTGCGGCAGTTCGTGGGATTTGAAGGTATCCTTCATGTCCACATAAACGAAAGAATACCCTTCCTGAGAGGTAGAATAGATCTCCTTCACCTGGCCCATGGCCTGGATTGCCTCTTCGATGAGATCGGTTACTTCCTCTTCTACTTCCGATGGGCTTGCCCCTGGATAGGCGGTGGCGACAACAGCCGTTTTGATGGTGAAGGTGGGATCTTCCAGACGCCCCAGATTTTCGTAGGCAAATATTCCGGCGCCGACCAGGAGGACAGTGAAAACGATCATCAATGTCCTTTTTCGTAATGCGAAGAGTTGCGGTTTCATGGTCTCCACTCTCCTTACATCTCTGCTGCAGAAGTTTTCAGTGTCTGCGCAGACGGAAAAAGAGATGAGAGATGAACGCCACTATCCTTAACGAAAACTTCGGCTGTCATCCCGGGAAGAACAGACACATCGGCTGGTGCAGGGAATGAGAAACGCAGAGCATAGGTACGGGTTACCGGATCAGCGGCGGTATTCCACTCTTTGAGCTGCGCCGTAAATAAACGCCCCGGAATGGCAGACAATTCGACAGCAATCTGTTGACCTTTTTGCAGCGGATGGTTGACAATTTCATTTTCGGGTATCTTGATTTCCACCTCAAGAGTGGAGATATCCTGAATACCAAGCACCTCTTCCCCTGACTTCACCATTTCATAATTTTCCGCGCTCTGAGTAGTAATCACCCCAGCATAAGGTGCAATCAGCGATGTGTCCTTAAGTTGATGGCGGGCGATCTGCAACTGGGCCTTGACGCTCTGCACACCGGCAAAGGCTGAATCAAATCTACTTTTTGCCCGATCAAAATCGGCGGTGGCACTGACATGTTGCTCAAAAAGGGTCTGCGCTCTGGTAAAATCTCGTTCTGCACCATCCTGCTGTGCCCGGGCACCGGCCAGCTGTGCCTCGAGAACTCTGATGTTGTCTTCAAAATCGCGCGGGTCAATCTGCATCAGGACCTGTCCCTTTTCCACAATGTCACCCGGTTGCACATTAACACTGACCAAAGGTCCTTTGACGCGGAAGGCCAGCTGCGCCTGGCGACTGGGCAGAATAAAACCGGGATAGCTGAGATTAAATTGTGCGCTCCTGGCCTGTGGGTTTGGCTGAACCGTTCCTTGTTCACCGGAAAATGATGCCGCCTGAGCGTGGTTTACTGAGAGCAGCAAAAGAACAACAGCGAACAGGGCTGAGATGACAGCCAGAAATTTATTCAGAGTCATGGGATTTCTCGTTATGGGATGTTGGCAGGTTAAAAAAAAGTAAAGTCTGCATGGTGCAGGTATCAACAAGGCGCTGCAGGTATTGTGGGCTGTATTCAACTCTCCCCAGTTTTTCCAGGATGATATTCTGATAGTCCGCATGAAAAATCAGCGGGGTGATCAGAAGAAAGAAATGAAGCTGAGCTGTTTCGTCATCCATGGCTGGATCGATTGTTTTAAAAAGCCCGCTAATCAGTTCATTTTCCCGCTCTAAGACCATGGAACGGAAGGTGTTTTGCAGCGGGTTAGGGTATTGCATCACCTTAAAGATGACTCTGTTGTGCCAGGACGGTACCTCTTTATTAAACAGCAACACTATTTCACGACTTACTATCCGACTGATCGCCTGTGCCTGTCCGACCGGGGTTGTCATATCGATACCGGCAAGGGCAGCCTCCAGAGGATTGTCCTGCCAGCGTTGTGCCACTGAGAGGATGACTGCTTCAAACAATTTATTCTTGCCGCCAAAATGGTAATGGATACTGCCAATATTTTCATCGGCCAGTTGGGCAATGCCACGAGTGGAAATGGCATTAAACCCATGTTCTGCGGCCAGCTGACCAGTTGCTTCAATCAGGGCCTGTTGGGTTTTCGTACTGGTCTGGTATGTACTCATATTTAGCTCCTCGTTTGTATGATGAGTAAATTTTAATCAATCGACCAGATTTAGTCAAGTGATTAAAATTTGGGGAAACTACTTTTTTGCGTACACAAAACTTTCAGCGGCAAACAGAACAAGAGATACGTCAATGCCCTATCACTGGAGTGCTGTCCTTTTCCCCAGTAAGCATCAGGAGCAAAAAGGTTGATGACTTGTTTTTGCGGATATGGTTCACTGGAGAAAGATCAGCAAAAGAATTGACACAACAACAGCTTAGGAATCCGAAGTGTTAAGGGGGGAACCATGGCCCTATATGATCAGGAATTAGAGAAGGACAACTGCGGTTTCGGTCTGATAGCCCATATGGGTGGAGAAGCGAGTCATAAGCTGGTGCGCACAGCGATTTCCTCCCTTGCCAGAATGACACATCGAGGCGGCATTGCCGCCGACGGTAAGACAGGTGATGGTTGCGGTCTGTTGATGCAGAAACCTGACACTTTTTTTCAGGCCCTGGCCGAGGAAGAGGGATGGAACCTGAGTGCCAGATACGCAGTCGGCACGATTTTTCTCAGTCAGGATGAGACAAGAAATGATCTCGCTCGTCAGATAATCAATCAGGAACTGAGAAAAGAGACACTGACCGTTGTTGCCTGGCGAACTGTACCGGTAAACTCGGATATCCTTGGAAAACTGGCACGAGAGACCATGCCCGACATTGCCCAGGTCGTTATCAACGCACCGTTCGGCTGGGGTTCAAGGGACCTGGAAAGGCGTCTCTATATAGTCCGCCGCCGTGTCGAAAAGCGAATAACGGACGATCCCGATTTTTATATTGCCAGTCTTTCCAACCTGGTAATCATCTACAAGGGACTCTGTCTCCCGGTAGATCTGCCCTCCTTTTATCCGGATCTGGCTGACTATCGAATGCAGTCGGCAATCTGCCTTTTCCATCAACGCTTTTCCACCAATACCCTGCCCAAATGGCTATTGGCCCAACCCTTCAGATACCTGGCCCATAACGGCGAGATCAATACCATTACCGGCAACAGGCAATGGGCCAAATCCCGCTCCTATAAATTCAGATCACCGCTGCTGCCGGACATGGCCGACGCCATGCCCCTGATCAACACCACAGGTTCAGACTCTTCCTCTCTTGATAATATGCTGGAATTGTTCCTCGCCGGCGGCATGGATCTTTTCCGCGCCTTCAGGCTGCTTATTCCCCCGGCCTGGCAGAATCACCCCGACATGGATGAGGACCTGCGCGCTTTTTACGATTTCAACTCCATGCATATGGAACCATGGGACGGGCCGGCCGGCATCGTCATGAGCGATGGTCGTTTTGCCGCCTGCGGTCTTGATCGCAACGGACTCAGACCTGCACGCTACGTGGTGACCAAGGACAAACTCATCACCCTCGCCTCAGAGGTCGGTATCTGGGACTATGAGCCGGATGAAGTACTTGAGAAAGGGCGGGTCGGCCCAGGAGAACTGCTGGTGATTGATACCCTTACCGGCAAGCGCTGGACCTCCTGGGATATCGACAGGGAACTAAAGAGCCGTCATCCCTACAAACAATGGATGAAGCAATGCTGCCAGCCCCTCCGCTCTTTTGACCACGACCAGCTACTGAAAACCGGCTCCAGATCTCTTGATGATGACCAACTGCTCCTCTATCAAAAGCTTTTTGGCTATAGCAACGAAGAGCTGGAACAGGTTATTAAAGTACTGGGAGAGACCGGGCAAGAACCGGTGGCCTCCATGGGCGACGATGCGCCAATGGCGGTTTTGTCCACCAAGGAGCGAAGCCTGTACGACTATTTTCGACAAATGTTTGCCCAGGTCACCAATCCGCCCATTGACCCCCTGCGGGAAAAACATGTGATGTCCCTTGCCACCTGCGTCGGACAGGAAGAGAACGTTTTTGACGAGGCCCAGGGTCACGCCTACCGTGTCATATTTCAGTCACCGGTACTTGTCTACAGCGACCTGCAGCAGCTCCTGCAACTGAACCAGGACCATTACAAGCATGTGATCCTTGACCTCAATTATCCTCAACAGATCGGACTGAAGCAGGCAATAGAGAAACTGTGTCAACTGGCCCAAGATGAGGCGGAAAAAGACGCTGTCCTGCTCATCCTGTCGGATCGCAACATTTCACCGGAAACACTGCCCATCCCTGCAGCCATGGCTGTCGGTGCTTTGCAGCGCACCCTGGTCGAAAACAATTTACGCTGTGACACCAATATCATTGTGGAATCTGCAACGGTGAAAGATTCGCACCATTTCGCAGTGCTTCTTGGCATGGGGGCAACAGCCGTCTACCCCTATCTGGTCTATGAGTCACTGGCCCAACTGCTTGACGAAGGGACACTCAAGGTAAGCCTCAGACAGGCCATCTCCAATTACCGGAAAGGAATAGATAAGGGACTCCTCAAGATTCTTTCCAAAATGGGTATTTCCACCATTGCCTCCTACAGATGTTCGCAGCTGTTCGAGGCAGTGGGGCTGGCGGAAGAAGTAATCGAACTCTGTTTCAGCGGGGTGGTGAGCCGAATTGAAGGGGCCGGATTCGAGGACTTTCAGCAGGAGCAGCAAAAGTTAGCCCATTATGCCTGGAAGAGGCTCCACAAACCCTTGCCTCGAGGCGGACTCTTCAAGTATATCCACGGAGGAGAGTACCACGCCTATAACCCCGACGTGGTCGCTTCCCTGCAAAAGGCTGTGCGTAGCGGTAGTTTTACAGACTACCAGGTCTACTCCAGCCATGTAAACAAGCGTCCCATTGCCTGTCTCCGAGACCTGCTGCACCTGAAAAAGGATACAAATCCAATCCCACTGGATGAGGTGGAGCCAGCGGAAAATTTCTATGGCCGTTTCGACTCCGCCGCCATGTCCATCGGGGCTTTGAGCCAGGAGGCACACGAAGCGCTGGCCATCGGTATGAACCGTCTCGGCGGGTATTCCAACAGCGGCGAAGGAGGAGAAGACCCCAAACGTTTTCATAGCGAACGGGTATCAAAAATCAAGCAGGTCGCTTCCGGACGTTTTGGGGTGACTCCCCATTACCTGATGAATGCCGAGGTGATCCAGATCAAGATAGCCCAGGGCGCCAAACCCGGAGAGGGTGGCCAACTCCCCGGTCATAAAGTGACAACCCAGATCGCCGCCCTGCGTTATTCGGTTCCGGGGGTAACACTTATCTCACCACCGCCTCACCACGACATTTACTCCATTGAAGATCTGGCCCAGCTCATCTTTGATCTCAAGCAGATCAACCCAAAGGCCCAGGTCAGTGTCAAGCTGGTTTCCGAGCCAGGGGTCGGCACCATTGCCACCGGTGTGGTTAAGGCCTACGCCGACATGATCACCATCTCCGGGGGGGACGGAGGGACCGGAGCCAGCCCGCTCACCTCGGTAAAATATGCCGGCAGTCCATGGGAGCTTGGCCTGGCCGAGACCCAGCAGGCCCTGGTGGCCAACGGGTTGCGGCACAAGGTGCGATTGCAGGTCGACGGCGGCCTGAAAACCGGACTCGATATCATCAAGGCGGCAATTCTCGGGGCCGAGAGTTTCGGTTTCGGCACCGGGCCGCTCATAGCCCTGGGCTGCAAATTCCTACGCATCTGTCATTTGAACAACTGTGCCACCGGTATTGCCACCCAGGATGAGATACTGAGAAAGAAGTACTTTTCCGGAGTCCCGGATATGGTCATGCATTATTTCTCCTTCATGGTGCAGGAGACGAGGGAACTCATGGCCGAGCTGGGTGTTCACAAGCTCACCGACCTGATCGGCCGAACCGATCTGCTTGAAGAAGTGGAAGGCATTTCCTCAAAACAGAGAAAACTGCTCCTTGCACCCATTTTGGAAACTGTGCAACCATCGGCACCGGGCGGCCTCTTTTTCCGGGAAAAAAATATTCCCAGTGACTCAGGCAGCCTCAATCTTGAGATCGAGCAGCGCTTCGCAGATGCAGTGCAAAACTCGTCGGGAGGTGGGGGAAGCTTTTCTATCCGCAATACCGACAGAACAGTGGGTGCCAGGCTCTCCGGAAAGATAGCCGCACTCCATGGCAACAAAGGCATGGAAGAGGCACCCATCAATCTCTTCTTCAACGGGACTGCCGGACAGAGCTTCGGAGCCTGGAATGCAGGAGGGTTGCATCTGGTACTCACCGGGGATTCCAACGACTATGTGGGTAAGGGAATGGCCGGTGGGAAGCTGGTTATCCGTCCACCCCAGGGCGTGAGTTATAAGAGCTACAAGGCGGTCATTATGGGTAACACCTGTCTCTACGGGGCCACAGGCGGTTGGTTGTATGCAGCAGGGCTTTCCGGAGAACGTTTTGCAGTCCGAAATTCCGGAGCCAAGGCGGTGGTGGAAGGTATCGGTGACAACGGCTGTGAATACATGACCGGCGGTATCATCACCATTCTTGGAAAAACCGGAGTCAATTTCGGCGCAGGAATGACCGGTGGCTTTGCCTACGTCCTTGACGAATCAGGAAGTTTGCAATCGAGGGTAAATCCTGAACTGGTTGAGGTGTTGTCCATGGAAGGCCTGGCAGTACTGCAAGAACATCTGCGGGGAATCATCAACATGCATTTACAGGAAACGGGCAGTTCTCGAGCCAAGCAGATCCTGACCGGATTTGATGAACATTACATTGAACTGTTCAAGCTGGTCAAACCAAAGACATCAGATGTTGCCACCCTGTTGGGGCATCGGGGCAACTCACCCAGAGAAACTCTGGCAGTGGTCTATTAAAGCATCAAACAAAAACACTTTACCTCCCAGGAGGAAAGATATGAATCAGAATCTATTCCAGTTTATCGAAGTAGATCGGGTTGATCCTCAGAAAAAGGGGATTGAGCGGCGGCGAAACGAATTTGTGGAAATCTATGACCCCTTCCAGAAGTCACAGGTACAGATGCAGTCGGATCGCTGTCTTGCCTGCGGCAATCCCTACTGCGAGTGGAAGTGTCCCGTTCATAATTATATTCCCGACTGGCTGCAGCTTGCCAACGAGGGGCGCATCATCGAAGCGGCCGAACTCTGCCACCAGACCAACAGCCTGCCGGAAATCTGTGGGCGCGTCTGTCCCCAGGATTTGCTCTGCGAAGGGGCCTGTACACTCAATAACGATTTCGGGGCAGTCACCATCGGCAATATAGAAAAGTACCTTGTCGACACCGCCTTCCAGATGGGCTGGCGCCCGGACCTTTCCAAGGTGGCGGCAACCGGTAAGCGGGTAGCCGTAGTCGGTGCCGGGCCCGCCGGACTCGCCTGTGCGGATGTATTGATCCGTAACGGCGTAAAACCGGTGGTCTTTGACAGACATCCCGAGATTGGCGGCCTGCTGACCTTCGGCATTCCTTCTTTCAAACTCGACAAGTCAGTTATGGCACTGCGGCGTGAGGTCTTCACCGACATGGGTATTGAATTCCGCCTTTGCATGGAAATAGGCCCTGACCTTCCCTTCAGCAATCTCCTAGACGAATATGATGCCGTTTTTGTAGGTACCGGCACTTACACCTCAATGCGCGCCAACCTGGAAAATGAGAACAGTGAAGGGGTATACGATGCCCTGGACTTTCTCATCGCCAATACCGATCACCTTATGGGATGGAGACGTCCGCACTACCCCTACGTGAACCTGGAAGGAAAAAGGGTTGTGGTCCTTGGCGGCGGCGACACGGCCATGGACTGTCTGCGCACAGCCATCCGCCAGGGAGCTGCAAATGTTGCCTGCGTATATCGGCGGGACAGAGAAAACATGCCTGGTTCGGCAAGGGAAGTGCAAAATGCCGAAGACGAGGGTGTTCGTTTTCTCTGGAACCTGCAACCCCTTGGTATTGTTATTGGGGCAAACGGAACTGTAAGCGGAATTGAGGTTATAAGCACCCGACTTGGCGAGCCCGATGCAAAGGGCCGGAGAAGGCCGGAACCAATTGCCGGCACAGAGACAGAACTTGCTGCCGACAGCATCATCATGGCCTTCGGCTTCAGGCCAAGTCCTCCGGAATGGCTGGCAAAAAACAACATTTCTCTCAATAGCTGGCAGCTGATCGAAGCCCCTGCAAACGGTGATCTCCCCTTCCAGACAAGCAATGAAAAGGTGTTTGCCGGGGGTGATGCAGTCCGCGGCTCCGACCTCGTCGTCACCGCCATCGCCGAAGGACGACGCGCAGCCGAAAGCATTCTTGACTATCTGGGGGTGTGAAGCACCCCTCTAGCCTGAGAATACCTATGGGAACGGATTTATCCGCGAACAGAACCCAGCACTACGACAACTGACACACGGCACGAAACACCTTCTTCTTCGCGAATGAATTCGCTCCTACTTGGATTGCACAAGCTTTTGGGCCATTCTTCCTCCAACTACGCAACAGCTCAGGTAAAACATTTCGATAGAACAATGGCATAACGCTTCTGGGGCTAACATGTAGGAGGCGGATTTATCCGCGGACAGACCCCGCACTACGACAACAAACACACGGCACGAAACACCTCCTTCTTCGCGAATGAATTCGCTCCTACTGGGATTGCACAAGTTCTTGGGCACTTCTTCCAGCAACTACGCAACAGCTCAGGTAAAATATTTCAATAGAACAATGAAATAACTTCTCTGGGGCTGACATGTAGGAGCGGATTCATCCGCGAACAGCCCCCCGCACTACGACAACAAACACACGGCTCGAAACACCTCCTTCTTCGCGAATGAATTCGCTCCTACTGAGATTGCACAAGCTCTTGTGCCCTGCTTACAACAGGATCACTTCTCAAAAAAACTTACTTATCGCCTTAGCACCTGAATATTATTTGGTAAACAGCACGTAAAAGGATAGATTAAAGATGGCGGTAAAAATTTAGGCAGATTCCGGAAGAGTCATAATCAGAGATATTACAAATATGCCCACAGTACGGACAATCAAATTTCTGCACAAAATCAGGATCATCCTTCCTATTTACCTGCTGCTTCTGGCCGTCGTTATATATCTCGCTTTCGACATCGAGACTCTTCAGGATCTCTACATTATTCATGTCATCCTGGCCGTTCTTCTCCTCTATGCCACTTCTCACCTTATCCGGGCCGTTACGTTCTTTTTCGGACGCTGGGTCGTTGCCCACACATCACGCAACTTTAGCCCCCAAAAACAATTCAACCGCTACAGCGAGTGCAAACAGATCAGCCACTGCTGTGGAGAAAAGCGTAAACAGATCGTATTGCTGCTGCACGGATTTACCACCTCTCCCATGGACTGGAAACTCCTCGCAAAACGTCTCAAAGAAGAGAAAATCGATTTTCATGCGCCCCTTATCAGTGGTTTTGGGCAAGTCAACCACGACTCAATACTCTCCATTCACAAAGAAGACTGGTTCCGTCAAATCATCGACACCTACGACCTGTTTGCTGAACGGTATGAGAAAATTTCCGTCATCGGTCATTCCATGGGCGGCATGCTCGCCTGTTATCTCGCTCAGCTGCGCCCTGTCCATGAATTAATCATTTCAGCCCCTGCTCTGTTCCCGCAAAAACAACAGGGATTTTATGCCCGCGTTGTGAAAAACAGATTTGCCACCAACCTTGTATCATGGCAGATCCCCATGATCCCAAAGCCCTCACGCAGCGGGAGATCCGGTCCTGCCGACACCATGGATACCAAAGCAACCTACCGCTATTTTCAATACCTCGTCGCCCCGGTTCGTCTACTTTTTGCCATGCTGCAGGCCCAAATGGAAATTAAGCTTGAAGAAATGACCTACCAACGCTTCACACTGATGTACGGCGCACATGACATCACCGTCGACAACCCGGTCATTGAAAATTTCATCAACTCCATCAACCTGCCCTTCCAGCGTTTTTGTTTCAAAAACTCAGCTCACAATATCTTTGTCGATTTTGATCATGCACATGCCAACGACCTGGTCATTGCTTTACTCACAGACACGTTCAAGCAGCAGGACCTAGAAAGTTACGACTACAAACACTACACTCCAGCAGTAAGCAAAGGAGATTGAAAATGTCAGCAAAAACAAAGAGTGTTCACCAGATCATCGAAATGGCCCGCAACCATATCCGGAAAAACTTCTCCAACGACCCCGGATTTAAAGGTGCCTACATCATAGGGTCAATCAATCATATGTCCCCTGAGGCCCCCTTTCCTGACTACCGCGATATCGATATCGGCGTCATCACGGACAGCGTTGAAGACCGTAGCAATACAGAAGAAAACGTCAATGGCTACATCATTGAAGTCGTCTGCGGCAACCCGTCTCTCTTCAGTAGCGCCGATAAAATCCTCTCAAACTGTCTTCATGCCGACAATTTTGCCGCCGACAGTATCCTCCTCGACCCCAACGGTTTCCTTGATGCACTGCACCAAAAAACAAAAACCGAGTTCTCACGACGCAAATGGATACAGGCCCGTTGTGAGCGCGAAATCAAAAGCATTTCCGAGAACCTGCACAACATGAAACAGGCTGAAGGAATCAGCGACTACATGTTCAATTTTGGCCGTTACATCATGTTCACTACTGGTACACTGACCGCCATTCACCAATACCCACCCACCCACAGACGCGGCCCCCTCCAGTTACGCAACATTTTGCATGAAGCCGGGGATGATGAATTATTTGAAAGCTACTTAAAAATAGCCGGCACCAGCGAGATCACTCAAGAACAGGCAGAACAATTTCTAGGATACGCAGTTTCGGCATTTGACCGTGCCGTCGAAATCTTCAAAACCCCCATACTCTACGCCTACAAACTGGAACCCTTTATTCGGCCCTATCTGCTGGAAGGCACCAAAGAAATATTTCGCGAAGGCGGTTATCGTGAATCCATGTTCTGGATTGCACGTTTTTTTGTCATTGCCTCCCTGGTCATCCAGACCGACGGCACAGAGGAAGAAAAACCTGCAGCCATGGCAAAGTTAGGTCAGTTCCTGCACGCACTCGGTATTGACACCGAACAGGCTCGAACCCAGAGGACCAAGGCGTGTGAAGCGTTTCACACCAGACTCTGTAACTATGTTGAAAAAACATTACTGACATCACCCAACATCACAGACTAAGCACACGCCACCATAAGAGAAGACTCTTTCATGCCTGATCCGCAACCAAAACTGCCCGCTTCATTCTACTGGACCATGCTTATTGGTCTGCAGATTTGCGTCTTCATGTGCACCTTTGACAGCGGCGTGGTTAACCTCGCCCTGCCCGTAATCCGGGAACAACTCCATTTAACCCTTTCAGAGGTCAAATGGGTGGCCATCTGCTACACTGCCACAGCTGCACTCACCCTGCCCGTCTCCGCCTGGTTGGGGAGACGCTTTGGTATACAACGCATGTTCCTGACCGGTGTTGTCATTTTCACCCTTGCCTCCGGATCATGCGGTCTTGCCTGGGACCTGCCGTCGCTCATCACCTTGCGCATTATTGCCGCAATGGGGGCGTCACTCATTCTATCGCTGAACAAGGTAATCGTTCTGCGCGTCTTTCCACGGGCTATGCACGGGCGCGCTCTCGGCTTTGCCGGTACCACCTTTGCCCTTGGTATCCTTTCCGGACTCGGTGTCGGTGGTATCCTCATCCATCTCTGGAGCTGGCGCTCCATTTTCCTGATCAGTTTTCCCATTGGCCTCATCGGTCTGATCTGGAATTCTATCATGATCAAACGTTCCGGGATCAAAAGCGATGCCAGCGCCGGACTTGTTTTTGACTGGCAGGGCATGCTCTGGATGGGCGCAGGATTCGGTGCCCTTGTCTGGATCGTCAATCACTGGCTCAGTAACTCCGATGATCCCTTGCTCCAGTCACTTGCCACCACCCTTATCGGCATCATCGTCATTGCTGGATGGCTGCGCCACGAACTCAGCCGTGAAGAGAGTTTTCTCCATCTGGGACTGCTCCGCAACACCCCGCTTGGTTACAACTTCATGAATGGTTTTTCCGTACGCATCCTCATGGGTGTTACGAATTTCATTATTCCTTTCTATCTGCAGAGCGTACTCCTCCTCACTCCGGCAAAAGCAGGACTTGTACTCGCATCCGGCGCCATCAGCATGGGGATCATCGGTCCCTTTGCCGGCGCCATGTCCGACCGGCGCGGTATGCAAAAAACCATTGCCCTGGGGCTCGCCCTCATGACCCTTGGCATCATCGGCTACATCTCCCTGCCGACAAGCGTAGACAATCCGGCAACACGCAAGCTCTTCATCATCGGTATCATTGGCTTGCAGGCGCTTATCGGCTGCGGCAGCACCTTCTTCAGTGCCGCAAACACTAACAGTTGCCTGCACAGCATATCCCACGACCACCAGGCATCCATTGCCGGACTCCTTTCCGTCAATCTCATGGCCGGCTCTGCTCTGGGCTCAACATTTGCCGGTGAATTTTTCAATCTTATCGGTGGCGCCAAACATGTCAAAGACGCAGTGGCACAAACCACCAGCCTTATCTTTCCACCCCATGCCTTTTCATGGCTTTTCGGCGCCTGCGCCGTATGGCTTGTACTGCTCACTTGCTACGCCATGATGCGTCCTCACACAACCACCTCTTTATCAGCAGAATATCAGGAGAACAGCCATGTCAAATGAACGCACCGTCGCCCAGGTGATCAACATTGCACGCCAATGGATCGAAGATAAATATGGAGACCGTCCGGACTTTGTCGGTGCCCACCTGGTCGGCTCACTGCACCACATGCCCTTTGATGCTCCTTTTCTCGCATATCGTGATGTTGATCTGGGCATAATCCTCGACTCTATTAGCGAACAGGATATCGACGACAGCAACTATGACGGTCTTATCATGGAGGCCATCCTCGCTCCTGTGCAACGGTATGAGTCTGCCGAAGAGCTTCTTGCAGATGCCTGTAATGCCTCCATCTTTGCCGCCGACCACAGTGTTTTGCTTGATCCCTTTGGAAAACTCAGCGCATTAGCCAAAGAGATCAAAAGGGAATATCCAAGACAGAAGTGGGTTACAGCCCGACGCGACGAAACGCTCGCAAACGCCCAGAAAGCCTTTGTAGCGCTGACCAAGGCAGAGGATATCACCCATGCCATCTTTGCCCTTGGCGAACTGAATATGTATCTTATTGCGACTCTCACCGTCGTTCGTCTCACGCCACTTACCCACCGGCGTAACATGTTGCAGCTGCGCGACATCATTCGGCTGAACCGGGAAAAAAAGATCTTCGAAAAGCTCCACCGGTTGCTGGGCTCACAACATGTCACCCCTGACGTTGCCGAAGACCTGCTCGCAAAAACAACAGAGGCCTTCGATTATGCCCTCACCATCCATAAAACACCCGTTCCCTATGAACACAAACTCAAAGCCTGCATCCGCCCCTATCTTGTTGAAGGGACACAAGAGATGTTCAACGAAGATGGCCATCGCGAATCCATCTTCTGGATCACCCTTTTTATGATGATTTCCTGCGCTGCCATTCAAGCCGACGCTCCTGCCGAACAACAGGCCAAACACCTTGGCCACGCTCACGACCTCCTGCAAACCATCGGCCTCGTCACCCCCGAGGATATCCGAGAACGAACCCTGCTCGCCCAAACACTGCTTGAAGAGATGAAACAACTCACCGATCATATCATTGCGACTTCTCCGGATATCATCACCTGAGTACTCAATCTAATTCTCTATTTTTCAAATGGATTAAGCGGATCACTAAAAAAGCACCAGACATGAGCACAATAGGAAAGATAACATCTTGGAATTATAAGAAAGGCTTTGGCTTTATCACCCCCCTTGGCGGAGGAGAACGAGTCTTCGTCCATATCACTGCTTTCGACAACCGCACCCATCGCCACATGGTCAATCAGATGGTCACCTACACGTTATCCACCGATAAACAGGACAGGTCATGCGTTGGCCAGGCAGTCCTGGCGGAAGATCAACTTCGACAAAAGATAAAACTGAAAAGAGGCTTACCATCACTCCTTGCCGCTGCCTTCTTTCTCGGCATAGTTGGCGCCTCGGTTCTTGCAGCAAAACTTCCGCCTTTAATTTTTGTCTTTTATATCGCCGCCAGCTTCCTCACATTTATCATATATGCCATAGACAAATCGGCAGCCAGGAAAGGAGCCTGGCGAACCCAGGAAAGCACCCTGCATGTACTGTCCCTGGCCGGAGGCTGGCCGGGAGCACTGGTCGCCCAGCAAAAGTTACGTCACAAGTCTAGAAAACAATCTTTCCGCTCAGTCTTCTGGATAACGGTTTTATTGAATTGCGGTGGATTTGTCTGGCTGTTCACTGCAAGCGGTTCAGCCACCCTGCAGTCTCTCATTACCAGCGTAATGCAGGGGGTAACAGGTCTACTTGGATATGGATAAGAAGAATCCTCTCTCCCTCAACAATCATAGCCTTCAGGCCACCTTGCAAAAAATTGTTGCCTTTGTCGATAAAAAGAGGAGTTAAGTAAGATGTCCCCCCAATCTCTCCTAATCTCTCCTACACACCTGGAATTTGGGGAAGCCCCCAGGTTACCTGGTTACACCTTGTTTTCATTCTTCTGGTACCAATCTTCATCACCATATAATTTCTCAGCACATTCTCCACAAATCCCATGACTAAATTGTGCCTCAGAATGCCGAGTAATATAGGCTTCAATCTGGGTCCAATACCCTTTGTCATCACGTATTTTCTTACAGGAAGCACATATGGGCAACAGTCCGTTTAACACCTTAATTTGTCCTAACTTAGTTTCTAGTTCTGCGGTACGTTTTTTTACTTTTTGCTCCAATGTATCATTTGCTTTCTGGAGTTTTCTCGCAGCAACTTCTCGTTCTTCGTAGAGTTCTTTAAGATAGATATAAGCGAAAATATATACTCCAACCATATAGAGTCCGTGACGGATGGGGGCAAATATTGTTTCGTAAACTTCTCCCAATATCATATCCGGTATTTTGAGAAACTCATTGAGGAAAAACAAAGACAGGGCAAAAGCAATTGCAGTACGAACCCATCCTGTTGTCTTTTTAAGCAAAATCACTATGGGAAAGACAAGAAGAACTGAAGCGTTTATACGAAAAATCCAGTCGCACCAGGTTTGGCCGAATTTGGATTCAGGATAAGCAGCAATGTGCCTGCCCCACCATAGAAATGTGACAAGATAGCAAAGCAGAACCAGAGGAATCCCAACTTTGAGATAGTTGCGAGAAAGGATTTTGTCTCCAAGTAAATACTCCAGGTAGCCTGCTGCGATCACAATGATGGAAATGTCAAAAATTGCATGCTCCAATGGTGGAAAGAAAACATGCAAAGCATCTCCACTGATAATACCATAGGCCTGTAGCGAGGCCATTGTTATCATGAAAAGTTCACGAAAAAAGCCAAGTCCAAACCCGACAAGCAAGAGCTTTTCTTGGTGGACCTCGCCCTGACGTTGCCTGTACCAGGCAAAGAGCATCAGGTTAAACCAGAATATTGCGGGTATTCCAAACTGGACAATGCCGTGTTCGATACCCCCCCGGCCCCCGGTAAATTGAGAGATGAGGCCTAGTGTTACATCAAAAAAATATTGCACAATATTCAACTTTTCTTTACGTGATTACCAGTCAGACTCAGCCAGACAAGAATCAATCCAGGTAATATTTTACTATTAAACTATTATTCCATTGCGATAGAGTCCAGTTAGAAGCTTTTGTTTTCCCATGAGTCATTTGAGATTGATAGACAAGTCTACCGGTTTTATCGTTCTGGCAGAGCTTCGCAGTATACAATCGGCTTTATGATGATATTCTGCGAAAGAGCCATCAAACCAGTCTCGTCACCCCTTGCACTCCGCAACAAAATTTTCCCCGATTCCTGTGTCATGGCAAAACACCCCCATCTTCTTTTCATTTAGGGGTAAAAAATGCCGGGTAGAGAATCATCCAGGGAAAGCTGCTGTCAAACTTGGCACCGACGGACAGTGCCTCCTCAACTGTAACGACACAGGTCGTCTCAGTTCCTGAGCAGGCCCCGGACCAGCCTCTAAATGTAGACGTGCCGACCGGTGTTGCGGTCAGGGTCACTTCTGTATTGTAATCATAGGCTTTGTCACAGTCTCCGCCGCAGTCAATGCCTGACGGGTCACTGCTAACCGTGCCATTGCCTTCGAGAAGAATGGACAGGGTGTAGGTGTTCATGACGCTGTTAGACGCACCCGAGGCACTCCCGGTGCCCGCCGAATTTGTAGCGGTAACGGTGAAGGTGTAGGCGGTGCCGTTGATCAGGCCGGAGATGTTGATCGGGCTGCTGGTACCTGTGCCGGTTTGGCTACCTGGGCTGGAGGTAACGGTATAGCTGGTGATGGCTGCGCCGCCGATGAAGGCCGGAGGAGAAAAAGTCACCGACGCCTGGTGGGTGTCGGCAATGGCTGTGGCAATACCGATTGTGGGAGCGTCGGGAACCACAGCATTAACCGCGAATAATTGATTAACCGTGGGCGCAGGCAGATAAGCACTGTTACCGGCCTGATCAGCATTTATGGTACAGGTGCCGCTGGTGACGAAGGTCAATGCGCCGCCCGTGGTAATGGTGCACACGCTGGTGGAAGATGAGGTGAAAGCTGGTGTTAATCCGGACGATGCAGTAGCGGTCAGGGTCGGCGTGGTGCCGAAGTTCTGTGCGCCAGGATTGGCAAAGGTGATAATCTGGGCGGCCTTCGGCGTCACGCTGTTGGAGGCTGCCGATGCACTGCCGGCGCCCGCCGAGTTGGTGGCCGTGACGGTGAAGGTATATGCCGTACCGTTAGTGAGGCCAGTGACGACCACCGGACTGCCGGCGCCGCTGCCGGTGAAGCCGCCGGGGCTGGCGGTGGCGGTATAACCGGTAATTGCGCTGCCGCCGTTGGAACTGGGAACGGAGAAGCTCACACTCGCCTGGGTGTCGCCGGCAGTGGCAGTACCGATAATGGGAGACCCGGGAACCACAGCATTAACCGTGAATGATTGGCTGACCATGGGCGCAGCCAGGTAAGCACTGTTACCGGCCTGATCACCATTGATGGTACAGGTGCCGCTGGTGACGAAGGTCAAAGCACCCCCCGCAGTAATAGTACATACGCCAGTGGTGGCAGAGGTGAAAATTGGTGTTAATCCGGACGATGCAGTAGCAGTCAGGGTCGGCGTGGTGTCGAAGTTCTGCGCGCCGGGGTTGGCGAAGGTGATGGTCTGGGCAGCCTTCGGCGTCACGCTGTTAGATACCGCAGAGGCACTGCCGGTACCCGCCGAGTTGGTGGCCGTGACGATGAAGGTATATGCCGTACCGTTAGTGAGGCCAGTGACGATCACCGGACTGCCGGCGCCGCTGCCGGTTGCTCCGCCGGGGCTGGCGGTGGCGGTATAGCCGGTGATCGTGCTGCCACCGTTGGAACTGGGAACGGAGAAGCTCACACTCGCCTGGGTGTCACCGGCGATGGCAGTGCCGATGGTAGGTGCGCCTGGAACCATGGCGTTGACCGTGAATGATTGGCTGACCGTGGGCGCAGCCAGGTAAGCACTGTTACCGGCCTGATCAACATTGATGGTACAGGTGCCGCCGGTAACGAAGGTTAAAGTGCCGCCCGAGGTGATGGTACACACTCCGGTGGTGGAAGAGGTAAAGCTTGGCGTCAATCCGGACGATGCTGTGGCGGTCAGTGTCGGCGTGGTGCCGAAGTTCTGTGCGCCGGGGTTGGCAAAGGTGATGGTCTGCGTAGCCTTCGGCGTCACGCTGTTGGAGGCCGCCGATGCACTCCCTGTACCGATGGAGTTAGTGGCTGTGACGGTGAATGTATACGCTATGCCATTGGAAAGACCAGTAACGGTCACCGGGCTGCCGGCGCCGCTGCCAGTTGCGCCGCCGGGGCTGGCAGTGGCGGTATAGCCGGTGATCGTGCTGCCGCCGTTGGAACTGGGAACAGAGAAGCTCACACTCGCTTGGGTGTTACCAGCTGTGGCAGTGCCGATGCTGGGCGCGCCTGGTACCACGGCGTTGACCGTGAATGATTGGCTGACCGTGGGCGCAGCCAGGTAAGCACTGTTACCGGCCTGATCAGCGTTGATGGTGCAGGTGCCGGTGGTAACGAAGGTCAAAGCGCCGCCCGTGGTGATAGTACACACCCCGGTGGTGGAAGAGGTAAAACCCGGAGTCAATCCAGAGCTGGCGGTGGCGGTCAAGGTCGGCGTGGTACCGAAGTTCTGCACGCCGGGGTTAATGAAGGTGATGGTCTGTGGGGCCTTCGGCGTCACGCTGTTGGAGGCAGTCGATGCACTCCCGGTACCGATGGAGTTAGTGGCTGTAATGCTGAAGGTGTAGGCAGTGCCGTTGGAGAGACCTGTGACAGTGATCGGGCTGCCGGCGCCGCTGCCGGTTGCTCCACCGGGACTGGCGGTAGCGGTATAGCCGGTGATCGTGCTGCCGCCATTGGAACTGGGAGCAGAGAAGCTCACACTCGCCTGGGTATCGCCTGCAGCGGCAATGCCGATGGTGGGCGCACCCGGAACAACGGCGTTAACCGTGAACGATTGGCTGACTGTGGGTGCGGCATAGTAGGCACTGTTACCGGCCTGATCCGCGTTGATGGTGCAGGTACCGGTGCTGACGAAGGTCAAAGCGCCGCCCGTGGTGATGGTACACACGCCAGTGGTGGAAGAGGTAAAGCTTGGCGTCAATCCGGACGATGCTGTGGCGGTCAAGGTCGGCGTGGTGCCGAAGTTCTGCGCGCCCGGGTTGGCAAAGGTGATGGTCTGGACGGCCATCGGCGTCACGCTGTTGGAGGTCCCCGATACACTCCCGGTGCCAGCCGAATTGGTCGCTGTAACGGTGAAGGTATAGGCTGTGCCGTTGGAGAGACCTGTGACGCTCATCGGACTGCCGGCACCGTTGCCGGTGAGGCCGCCGGGGCTTGACGTTACGGTATAACTGGAAATGGCGGCACCACCGCTAAAGGC
>JAQYVF010000066.1 GCA_030145625.1 Desulfocapsa sp.
TGTTAACTTTGAAGATACCGTCAAAGCAGGTAATACCGTCAAGAAGGGGGATATGCTTGGCTATTTCCTGTTTGGCGGTTCGGATTTTGTCATGCTGTTTCAAAGCAAGGTTGACTTTAAGCTGACCGTCCCTCAAGACAGAAAAAGCACATATAAACACGTTTTGATGGGTGAAAAATACGGCGAACTCACAACAAAATCTAAATCTCGGTAAGAAGCAGGAGAAACGCAACAGCCGGCTCAGAACCAAAAGCAGTTACGAACTTAGATCTATTGTTGTAAAGATACCGGCCAACCAGGGCATCCAGCCGGACACGGGCTAGCGCCCGCGCCGCTGATGCTTGCCGTTAATATTGCCATTGCGAAGGACTGAATATTTTACTTACGCTTCAAGTTGACCTTACTACTGTAATTGAAACAAATTATGGAGTCACAAAGCAAAGAAAGCTTTGTTATTTCTGCTGTTATTCAGAAGGAAAGGGGAGTACTGTATTGTCGTGTAACAAGAAGGGTGGGGCATAGAAGAGGTGGAATATGACAAAAACACTGGTCACAATCGGCATTATTTTCATCGTCCTTGGTCTTTGCTGGCCATTGATCCAGAAAATGAATTTGGGCCGGCTTCCAGGTGATTTTGCCTTCAAGTCCGGGAATGTTAAGTTTTACTTTCCCCTGACCACATGCATTGTCATTTCCGTGGTACTGTCGATCCTGTTCTGGATTTTCAGGAAATAACTTCTTGTTTCTCTACTCTGCAGCCACTATTTCCAGACGGCACCACTTTTATAGTATCGGGTTGGATCAAACAAACGAACAGCTTTTACGATAAGAATACTCAGGAAATCGTGCAATTTACAGGATGTGATTCGGTTGAATTAACCTCATGGCCATGTTGCAAAATTGCCTTTTCGCCTAAACTCTTCGTTATGAGAAAAATTTCATCTTCGGAATATCTAATATATGCGCCCCAAGGGCACTTGTACCCGTAGTTAGGGTGATTCCAGCGGGGCGCCTGCGGTAAAATTTTTTCCATGCTTCGATTTTGAACGAAAATTCTAATTTTTCAAGGTACCCTCATAACAATAGTGATTACGAAAAAAGGAACAGATTTAAAATGGAAATTCTAGCAAACGTATGAGCGAAGTTGCCTGTATGATGCAAGTATAATTCAGCTTTTATCTGCTGCATTTGAAGTAAACAATAACTCCTTTGAGGAGTCTGTATTTTTTGCTAAAGCCTCTTTTTCGGGTCTTTGACGATTTATAAAATCTCTTATGACGTAATGTCTCATAGCGTGGATTAGGGGGAAAGGTGGCCTTGACCACCACAGCGTGGTGCTTAGAGTTAGGAATATGAAGTTCACTTTTTATAGAAGAGAAGGCCAAACCTGCTGAGAAACAGGGACGGAAAACTACGGATCTTATAGAGACAGCCGGGTTACCTGAATAAAGGTGATCCGGCTGTTTTTATTTGAAATGAATGTGTATCTACTGGTGAATCCATTTTCATGGCTACATAGCCACCCGGTTCAATCGTTTGACAATAAAACAACTCGGGAGGGATAGACTATGACAAACTTACAAACAAATACAGTTGATGATCTTAGAGGGAAATTTCGAGGGACAATTTTAGTGCCTGACAATCATGGGTATGATGCCGCAAGGAGAATATGGAACGGTATGTTTGACCGGAAACCGGCAATTATCGCGCGTTGTATTGGTACCAGCGATGTGATTCATGCGGTAAATTTTGCCCGGGAACATAACTTACTTATCTCAGTGAAAGGTGGCGGGCATAATTCTGCAGGCAAGGCGGTCTGTGACGATGGAATGATGATTGACCTTTCACTTATGCGACGAGTTCTTGTCGACAAATACAGTAAAACGGCCAAGGTGGACGGAGGCTGTCTGCTCGGAGATGTGGATTACGAAACACAGTTGCATGGGTTGGCAGTTTCGGCAGGTATCGTTTCCCACACAGGTGTTGGTGGTCTAACGCTCGGCGGTGGCTTTGGATGGATCAGTCGAAAGTATGGTTTCACCATTGACAACCTGATCTCGGTCGAAATGGTTACAGCCGATGGCAAACAGTTGACCGTCAGTGCCGAAGAGAATTCTGACCTTTTCTGGGGTATTCGGGGAGGTGGCGGCAACTTTGGAATCGTCACTTCTTTTATGGTCAGATGTGCAGCGATTGGTACAGAAGTCTTTTCGGGCATGCTTATTAAAAAGTTTGAGGATGCCAGGGAATATATTCGATTCCATCGGGACTACGTACGCAAACTGCCGGATGAGATGACGGTATGGCTGGTTGTACGTCATGCTCCGCCGCTCCCTTTTTTGCAGACAAATGTGCACGGGAAAATGGTTGTGGCTGTTCCGTTTGTCTGGCTCGGAGAACAGGATAAGGGTGAGGAGCTAATTAAGCCTCTTCGAGAGGTCACCGAGTCCCATGGTGAAGCAATCGGTATGAACCCGTGGGTCGCCTGGCAGTCAGTCTTTGACGGTTTGGCTGAACATGGTGCCAGAAACTATTGGAAATCACATCACTTGAAGGGACTTTCCGATGACTGTATAGATACAATTATTGAATTCGCAGAAAAGATGCCTACGGACGAATGTGAGGTCTTTATTCCGCATATGGAGGGGGCTCCGAGTCGAATCCCGGAAAGTGATACGGCCTTTGCTCATCGCAAAACACCATTCGTGCTGAATATTCACACTCGATGGCAAAATATTTCAGACGACGACAAATGCCTTGCCTGGGCTCGCGAATTTCATAGCGCAACCGAGGCATTTGCACAGGGAGTCTATGTGAATTTTCTGAGTGATGAAGGGGAGACACGAGTAAAAGATGCCTATACAGAAGAAGTTTGGCAGCGTCTGGTGCAGGTGAAGAACAGGTATGACCCGAACAACATATTTAAGATGAACCAGAACATCAAACCTTCCTGACGAGTCGTGGAGGCAAACCTATCTGTCACCGGGTAATCTTACCCTATACACTCTTTTTCTGAAATTTTGACATTCAGCTTATGTCTGTCGTATAATTTATAGAGAAAGAGACAAAGCCAAACCTGCTGTAAGGCAGGGACGGAAAGCTACGGGTCTTTTAAGATAGCCGAGCTGCCTTGAAATGAGGTGGTTCGGTTTTTTTTATTTTCAAGTTGCTTAACAACTCATTGGAAAAGGAGTTTTATGCAAAAAGGAAGAAAACATTCGGGGGTGTTTTTGATTGGAATTGCAGCCCTTTCATGTATGTTTTGTTCAGCTGCAATTGGTGCCAATAAGGTGGTGGTTATTCCCCTGTCGGTGGAAGCGCCTCTTGTGCCCTTTGCCCCAGTGGCCGCGACTAGCCCGTCCAACGCCAATTATACCATCGGCCCCCTTACCGTTATCGACAAGATCACCGGGCTGGTTTGGCAGAAAACGGATGACGATACAGGAAGAAATTGGAATAATGCCTGGATCTATTGTCATGGGCTGACACTGGACAGTAAGACGGATTGGCGTCTGCCCAGTGTCAGCCCATGAATTAACCTCCATTGTTGACTATAGCACTGATAATCCGAACATCAACAGTAGTGTCTTTCCGGGCACTAATTCGTCATGGTACTGGTCCGCGACTACCTACGCGACTGACATTAGTAGTGGATATGCGTGGAGTGTCAATTTCTACAATGGAGCCGTTTACAATTTTCACGATAAGTCGAGCCCTTCCTATGTGCGCTGCGTTCGGTGAGGATAATGAGTATTTTATTTTCTCCAAATTGTAAGAGAAAAAGGATAAGGATGCCAGCGGGAAGGGGGCATGTTTATTACAGCTGCCTCAAGCAGAGGATTCGCAAATAAATCAAAAGATGGTATTAAGAGAGTAAGGCAAATGGTAAAAATCCTATTAACGACATTGATAGTTTTTGGGCTTTCCGTGACCGGCTGGTGCAGCACTTTTAAAGATAACGGCAACGGAACCGTGATCGATCTGGCAACGGGACTTACCTGGCAGCAGCAGGGGGATAATGAAAAGAGAGCTTGGACAGAGGCAGTGTCATATTGCCAGGAGTTGTCCCTTGGCGGCAAAACAGACTGGCGTCTACCTGACATCAAGGAGCTGCAATCAATCGTCGATTACAGGATAGTTAGCCCGGCCATTGATACCCGTATCTTTCTCGGTACCCTTGGATTTTTTTGGTCGGCGACCATCAACGCGAGCGATAGTGGGAAGGCGTGGAGTGTCTATTTTACCACCGGCGAAATTAGCAGCTTCAGTAACTCCAGTTTCTTCTATGTGCGATGTGTTCGGTGAGGATAAAAAGTTGACCAACCCTCTCGGTTAGTTGCAATGCCTAAACAATGTTGGGATTTGTTGTGAAAATTCTCAGTTTCCTTCTATTCATCGTGCTTCAGGTCGCCTTCATTCCCCTAGCCATAGTAGGTTTAATACTCTTAACCTACCGGCAGATGGTTGTGAGCAAGAATCTGGGAGTGTCACAAACCGCCATCGAAGTCCTCAATAGTCGCTGGACCATGCATAATTTCGATATTCGTCACGACATCGCTACCTCTAAACTGGCGGCAACAGTACCCAATACTTCAACTGTGGGGTTGTGGTTCTTTTTATTTCCTTTGTGGGTGCAATATAAGATATCCGGTGAGCTGTTTATGTATCCACGCATACCAAAGGAAGGTGACGAGAGTTTGTTCGACCTGGTGGTTGCACGCACGTTGTACTTTGACCGGATCATTGAGCCAATATTGAGTGATGCTGAGCAATTTGTGTTGATGGGTGCTGGGTATGACACTCGAGCCTATGGTGTTTTTCAACGTGAAGGGATCACTTTCTTCGAGTTGGACCAACCCTCTGTTCAACAATACAAACGAAGTGCACTTGCAGATGCCGGAATAGATACCGACCATGTGCGTTTTGTTCCTGTCGACTTCAGCAAAGAAAACGTCATGGAAAAGTTAAAGCAGGAGGGATTTGATCCCTCCCGAAAGACAATCTTTTTGTGGGAAGGTGTCACGCTCTATTTATCTGAAGACGATGTGCGGAAAACAATGCGGGAGATCCACGACCACGTGGTGCCTGGCAGTGTATTGGTCGCCGATATTTATGCAGACCGTTTTGTGCTATTCGGCAAGAAAAGCTGGGGGAAGAAAGCACTGGAATATACCGATGAAGGATTCGGCTTTAGCCTGCCCTTCGCCACTGACTATCATAAAAGCCTCTCAGATTTTGTCGAAAGCGAAAAAATGTCGGTGGGTAAGACCTTTTTCATGGGCAGCGAAGACAAGAAGGGTCCATTCATGGTTGTTGTTGAAATGATGGTGTAACCTGTTAAAGCATCGTGGTTTTTAGCAGCTTACGAGTGACGTGTCAGGAAAAACTATAACTTGCTGTTTTGAGAAAATTGTCAAGGTAAACGCATTGACGGAGAGGTGTTCTGCGAATTGCGAGTTATGTGAAGGGAATTACAGGATGTTGATTTAGATAATTGTATGTGAAAAATCGTTTAAAATACTTTTCCATAAATCTCGGGTGACAAGTGAAGGATCAGCAGCAAACACAACAACATTTAGCCGCCATTGACTTGGGTTCCAACAGCTTTCATATGGTTGTAGCCCGCATTGAAGATGGCCATATTCATATTCTAGATAGATTAAAGGAAATGGTGCGTTTGGGGGCTGGTCTTGATGAGAATGGTAGATTATCTGAAGAAGCACGCACACGCGCTCTTATCTGTCTTGATCGTTTTGGCGAACGTGTGCACGATTTACCCCAGGGCAGTGTGGCGGCTGTCGGTACTAAAACCCTGCGTCAGGCCAAAGATTCCCGTCAGTTTTTGCAAGTGGCCAGTGAGGTTCTTGGTCATCCAATCTCTGTTATTGGAGGAAAAGAAGAGGCTCGTCTGGTGTATCTCGGAGTTTCCCATTCTCTTGCTGCTGAGGATGGAAAACGGTTTGTTATGGATATTGGTGGTGGCAGTACTGAATTAATTATAGGTGAAAATTTTGAACCGCTGCACCTGCGCAGCCTAAATATGGGTTGTGTCAGTATGAGTCGCGAGTTTTTTCAAAACGGAAAACTCGATAAAAAATATTGGAAACAAGCCGGTATCGCTGCTCATTTGAAACTCCGTCCGGTGAGACGCTATTTCCAAAAAGCTGACTGGAAATCTGCCACAGGGGCATCCGGTACCATTAAGGCAGTAGGGAGTGTTGTGAATGCAATTGGGCTTGAGTCCTATAACATTACCCTGGATAGTTTGTACCGAATACGAGATATAATGATAGAGGCGCAACATTTACACAATCTTAATCTGCCTGGGTTGAAAAGTGATCGTTACCCTGTCTTTGCAGGAGGTTTGGCCGTTCTCATTGCCACCTTTGAAGCACTGAGAATTAAAAGCATGCAGGTTTCCGAAGGTGCCCTACGCGAAGGATTATTGTATGAGCGTCTTGGCCGCATTCAGAGTGAAGATACCCGTTTGAAAACTGTTTCAAGTGTGCAGCAGCGATTTCAGATCAGCAAGAAACATGCAAGACGGGTGAGTAAAACAGCGCACCGCCTGTTAACTGCCTGTGAAAAAAGCTGGGACCTGCGATTAGAAGATGCAGAAATGCTGCACTGGGCAAGCAGTCTGCATGAGATAGGCCTAGCGGTTTCCTTGAGTGGATATCAGAAGCATGGTGCGTACCTATTGGATAATGCGGATCTTCCCGGATTTTCTTTTGAAGAGCAGGACTGGATGAGTGTTCTTGTGCGTTGCCATCGCAAAAAAATATCAAAAAAATACTTCAGAGATTTACCGGATAAGAAACAGCAGACAGCCTTAAGGCTTGTGATTTTGCTTCGTCTTGCCACGCTGTTGCATCGTTCCCGAAAAGAGGAAACAGCTGTTATTGAAAAAATTATCGCAAATGAAAAAAGTTTGACCATTCAGTTTGCAGAGGATGAGTTGATAAATCATCCTCTGCAACTCGCCAGTCTTGAGCAGGAAGCTAACTACCTGCAAAATGTGGATTTTGAGCTCAAGTTTTCTTCATGACCAAATCAGGCAACATGAATGACAGGAATCAGGAATAGCCTCACCTTTCAATGTTGCTTAATTGGTCAACATTGTCATTGAATCTCTCTGCAATTTTCCTCCTTGCATGTTTACAAACAAATCAGAGCGTGTTTAGAATGAATCGTGATTCATTTGTGGATGCGTGACCAGGCAGCAGATTAAACGAACGTGTGTCTACCTGTCCTTAATCTTGTCTTTGGTTATAATTTATTTTCTTGCTCCCGCATTTGATTCTCATCAATATGACACTTTATATGTTGTTTTGAGATAGCGTCTCAGAAAGACACATAAATGTGCGCTAGTGCGTATTGACGTGAGTCTGCTGAAGACAGAACAGAAGAAGATGGCCATTACCTTACTGCATTTTCGTTGCTGAAAAAACTTTTTGAAATTTCTAACATCGATATGATATCCTGTATTTAAGATTCACCTTAAGCATTTGCGATTGCAAGCTAAGCATGTGCGTGAGTGAATTTGTCAAAAAAAGGAGAAGGACAGTGAGGAAAATAGAGTTGATTACTTTTAAGGGCTGTCAAACTGCAATTGATTTGAACCGCTTCCTGATTGATCTGATTGAGGCAGAAAATCTCGATGCGGAAGTTGAGACTATTGTAGTGCCTTCATCTGAAAAGGCCGAAGAGATGGGGCTTTATGGCTCACCAACCATCCTGGTTGATGGTGAGGAATACCAAAAGCAGCCTTTTGCTCAATCGGGTTTTTACTGAAGATCTTATCTGACGGCGGATGGAGTCCGCCCCTTTCCCCTTGCTGAAGAAATTGTTGCCCTCTTAAATAGCAAGTCAAATCGTATTGCTGTTACACCAGCGACTGATGATATCTGTTATCCGACCCTGTTGACCGGCGAATGGTGACCGTTTTCACTGACTGCCTCAAGTTTCTGGGGCGAAATAGCTGAAGAAGTTGGTGTTGATCTGCAAATTGTTTTGATTGAGAGCGATGAAGGTGCAAGGATAAAAACAGCTATCCATGCCACCGGTGTTCCATGTCTTATCGCTGCACCAGATGTCATCGTTTATGGCGTTCAGCAAAACAGGCAGGAGGCTAAGAAGATTTTGCAAACTCTGGCAAAAAATGTCTGATATCAAACACGTGACAACATCCGAATTGTTATCGCGGAAGGACCGTACAGATCATTTGGTCCAGATGCTCAATTACCATAGCAATACCTTTGCGCGTATTCCTTTATCTAACCTCAGCGATGTCGGTAAAACGGCAGTGATGTTAATATCTTCAATCTTGGGATACAAAGCGGTTGCCATATTTTGGAAAAATGATAATGGCCAACCTGAGTTGCTGGCTTCAAAAGGCGATGTTTCGAACGGGGATGGGTGCCTGAACGAACCAGATTTTCTTATTGAGCACCTTTGGAAGCAAATTAATAGTCCACAATGTCTCGATTTTGCAACTCTTGGGCAAGAGCTACCTGCTGCCACGGCGATGGTGGAGAGAAAAAATGTCTTACTTGCTGTCCCAATAATAGGTGCCATGGAGCCTGGAGAAGAAAGGTCAGGAATCATCGTTGCCACTCACCCCCCTGACGATTTTAATGCGGATGCGGATCTGACGATACTGGAAATCATCACCGGCTTAATCTCCGGTGCTATTTCTAATTGTATTTCCCATCTGTCATTAAAGAGCGCAAACAGTAAATTAAAAGAGCGGGAGAATGATCTGACAAAGAGTATCTCCAGCCTGGAAGATGCACATAAGAGAATGCTGACAATCCTTGACAGCACTGAATATCTTGTCCATGTGATTGATGTTGAAAGTTATGAGATTCTCTATATCAATAGATTCGGTCAGGAGCTTTATGGTGATGTGACCGGTTCACTCTGCTGGCAGGTTCTACAAAAAGGAATGAGCGGTCCATGTGAGTTTTGCCCCAATGAAAAACTTGTCTATGATGACACTCTTTCCGGTAAAACTTATGTTTGGGAACATTTCAACTTAATAGCAGAGCGCTGGTATTCTAAACATGATCGTCTTATGTCATGGGTGGATGACTCTTTGGTCAAGCTTCAGATTGCCATCGATATTACTGAACAGAAACAGTTGGAGGAAGAGCTTTTCCAGGCACATAAGATGGAAGCCATCGGCACCCTTGCCGGTGGTATTGCCCATGATTTTAATAACATACTCTCGGGTATTATCGGTTATACTGAACTTGCAAAAGCAGAATTGAAAGGTAATAGTCGCAGTGTTGCCAAGCTTGAAAAGGTGCTGCAGGCATCACAAAGGGCAACTGGTCTTGTCAAACAGATACTGACCTTCAGCCGCAAAGGTGCTTACAACCGAAAGCCTCTGCAACCATACCTGATCATTAAAGATTCTCTTAATCTCATGAGGGCATCTTTGCCGACTACTGTAGAAATAGTAGAAAGTATTGATTCTGAATGCGGGACTATTCTGGCTGATCAAACGATGCTGCATCAGATTATTGTTAATCTTTGTACCAATGCTCTGCATGCCATGGAAGAAGAGACCGGTACTTTAACAGTGACATTGACATGTAAAGAACTCACCGCTGACGATGTATTGGGCCATCCCGGAGTTTTACCCGGTCTGTTTGTTGTACTTTCTGTGAATGATACCGGTTGCGGCATGGATCAACAAACTCAACAAAGAATATTTGAACCCTATTTTACCACCAAAGAAATCGGGAAAGGAACAGGGTTGGGCCTTTCTGTTGTGTTGGGTCTCGTCCACAGTTACGGAGGAATCATCACAGTTGATAGTGAACTTGGCAAAGGAACGACCTTTCATGTCTATTTTCAGGCAATAATTGAAGAGGTCAAAGCACCTGCTGAAACAGAAGAAGTGAAATCCTTACCAACCGGAACAGAGAGGATTCTTACCGTTGATGATGAAATAACTATTGTTACGTTGCATAAGGCTGTACTTTCCCGTCTTGGTTACACAGTTACGACGAAAACCAGCAGCGAGGAGGCGCTTGCAGCATTAAAAGCTGATCCTCAAGGTTTTGATCTGCTTATAACCGATCAGACAATGCCAACTTTATCAGGAGCAAAGCTTGCTGAAGAGGTGCTTCGTTTCCGGCCTGATATTCCGATTATTCTTTGCACAGGCTATAGCACAACTCTTTCCGAGGAGAAAGCAATGGAGATCGGGATAAAAAAATATTTTTCTAAGCCGGTAGCGAGAAAAGATCTTATAAGAATAGTAAGAACTCTGTTAGATGAGAAAAATTAATCTCCATTGACACGGTCTTCACAAGATTCGCTTTGCCAACATAATGATATCTGCTGCTATGTAGAGTAAATCAGTAAAAGCGTATTACCTATACCTGCCTAATCTGTCGTTGACTGAGATGTTTTGTTAACGATAAAACGAGATATAAATTATGGGAAAAAAGCTGCAGCGGATTTATTCATTCCTTCAGCGAGAGAATGTGATAAATCTGCTTGGTGTTATTTTGGTCATTGTTCTGTGCAGCGGATATTTGATTGCCTTTTTTGAGCCGGGTGTCTCCTTTGCCAGTGGTATTTGGTGGAGTATTGTTACTCTGACCACCGTTGGTTATGGTGATATTTCGCCAACCACTCTTGAAGGCAGAATCCTGGCAATAGTGATCATGTTTTTTGGCATTGGATTACTGGGTATATTGAGCGCCAGCCTTGCCTCAATGTTAATAGGTATGCGAATTAGGGAGAACAAAGGGATGGGCACCTCAAAAGTGAACAATCATATTATCATATGTGAGTGGAATCATCGGGCCAGAGCCATTTTAAAAGAATTGAGGTCTGATCCGCAAAGTGAGAACCTACCCATCGTTCTTATTGCAGATATTGAAGAAAAACCTGTGGATGATTCCATGCTGGTTTTTATCAGTGGGGTGGTTAATGAAGAAAGCCTGAAAAAGGCAAATTTGCAAGAAGCCAACACAATTGTTGTGCTTGGTGATGATGGGGTGGAAACAACAGCCAGGGATGCCAAGGTGGTTCTAACCACCCTTACAATAGAGAGTATTAACCCGCAGGTTTATAGTGTGGTTGAGTTGGTAGACAAGGCTAACGAACAACATTGTCTACGTGCCAACGCCGATGAAATCATAGTCAGCAGTGAATTGAACAGCCGTCTGATAGCCAGTGCGGCCTGTGACCATGGTATAAGCCGCATTATTTCCGAACTGCTTAGTAGTCGTTATGGAAATGAACTCTATTCCATGCCAGTGCCTGACCAGATGATTGGCTCAAAATTCATCGATGTATTCATTACAATGAAAACTGAAAACGATACCACCGTCTTTGGTGTACAGAAGGGTCGGGGCGGTGACTTTATTTCAAATCCGGATGCCGATTATCATATTTGCAGTGAAGACTATTTATTGGTGATCTCGAAAGATAGAAAATTGAAGTGATGGAAACAGATGGCTGCTTTAATTGAGACCGGGCAAACCAGGCCGTGGAAAATTAAAATAGATCATTTCCGGATAGATACCAGTGAAGGGGAGGGTGACGTATTTTAGCATTGAAAAGTCGTTGCCTCTTTTTTGTACCTCTATAGGATACCTTGAAAAAATAGAATTTTTGTTCAAAATCGAGGCATGAGAAAAATTTTACCGCAAGCATATATTTGATATTCCGAGGATAAAATTTTTCTCATAACGAAGAGTTTGGGCGAAAAGGGAATTTTGCAAGATGGCCTATAATCAAAAACGACTCACCACATAATTTTTATCGGTTGAGTGAAAAGTGTCACTCGAAAAATAAAGACAGGATGAAATCTATGTCTATCCATGGACTGGAAGCTCTTCAGGTAAGCAAATCATACATTGTGGATTCCAGGCAGATTACCGTACTTGATAACGTCAATATAATGATTCCGGGTGGTAGTTTTGTTGTTATTGAAGGAAAGAGTGGTAGTGGTAAGTCGACATTATTGAGCCTCCTGTCAGGCTTAGACAAACCTGATACTGGAAAAATTAACCTTTTCGGCACCGATATAACAAACTTGAGTGAGGATAAACTTGCACCATTTCGTAATCAAACAATCGGTTATGTCTTTCAGTCCTTTCACCTTGTTCCTTCTCTGACTGCTTTTGAGAATATCACTTTTCCGGCGGAATTAAACAAAGACAGGCAGGCTGCTGCCAAGGCAATTGAGTTGTTGCGTCGGGTAGACCTTTTAAAAAGAAAAAATAATTTTCCGCATCAGCTGTCAGGTGGTGAAAAACAGCGTATTGCCATCTGCAGGGCTTTGATTAACTCTCCGCAAATCATCTTTGCCGATGAACCAACCGGCAACCTGGACTCGACAAATGGTGAGATTGTCATGCAATTGCTCCTGGAACTCCGTCAGGAACTCAAGACAACACTGGTACTGGCTACCCACAGCAGAGAAATAAGCAGCAAAGCCGACTCAGTCGCCCGTTTGGTCGATGGCAGGATTGAGAATTCTTCTGAGAAGGTAAACCTGTAAATGCTGCACCTTCGCTTCATCTTCAGGCAGATAGACAGTTCCCGTAAACAGGCGATTATTTTTATGTTCTGTGTTGCTCTGTCTCTATTGATCCTTACTTCGCTTGGCGGCTTCAGCAGCAGTGTCCGCCGCTCAATGCTCCAAGACGCCAGACAACTGCACGGGGCAGATATTACTATCCACTCCCACTATCCCTTTTCCGAACCGTTGCTGAAAACTATTCATGACTATGAGCAACAAGGAATTGTGCAGGCTGCCTTGATTAACAAGTTTTACAGTATGGCCAGAAATCCTCTGACGGAAAAGTCTATTCTCAGCGATTTGAAAGTGGTGGCAAAAGGATATCCTTTTTATGGGAAAGTAAAACTACTCTCAGGTAGGGAATTCTCTGAAGTTCTAAGCGAAGGTTCAATTGTTGTTGATCAGGTGCTCATGGATCGTTTGCAGGCCGTTACCGGCGACTCTCTGCAGATCGGATCCACCTTGTTGACCATCGTTGATGTGGTGACTTTTGAGCCGGATCGGCCGGTTTCTTTTTTTTCCTTTGGCCCGAGAATCTTTATAGCATCTGAGGATTTGGAAAAACTGGATCTCATCAAAAAAGGAAGCAGAATACAGTTCAACTATCTGCTTAAAGTACATGATTCTTCCCTTGTTGACAGCCTTGCCGAAGAATTTTCAGCCAAGACGGTGAAACCTCAGGAGAATGTTAAAACATTCAGGAATGCGGATTCACGTATAAAACGTTTTTTTGAGAACTTTCTCTTTTTTCTCAATCTTATCGGGATGTTTACTCTTGTGTTGGCCGGTGTCGGCATCCAGACATCTCTGTATGCTATGCTTCGTGAAAGTGAGTATACAATTGCTATCATGAAGTCAGTTGGTGCAACAAATAGCTTCATCACCACTCACTGTATGGCTATGGTCATGGTTCTTGGCACAGCCGGAACACTCATGGGACTCATCCTGAGCTATCTGTTACAGTTGTATTTCCCCACTCTCTTTGCAACTATTCTGCCAGCCAATATCACTCTGACTATATCCTGGAAGGTTGTCTTAGAAGGGCTCGTCCTGGGAACAATAGTAGTGGGCCTCTTCTCTTTTCTTCCTCTGCAACGCATCAAGAATCTCAAACCGGCCTATATCTTTCGCAAAGAAATTGGAACTGCACCGAAAGGAATTCTCCATTACAGTGCAGTTTCGATCATTGTTTTATTTTTCATCGGCCTGGTTATCTGGCAACTTGAAGATGTCAAAATCGGTCTTTATTTCATGTTGGGACTCTGTGCCCTTATTGGCCTCACAGCTGTAATGACACAGGGACTGATGTTCTTGATGAAAAAACAGACACCCAGGTCTCTGATATTGCGGCAGGCCTTTCGGGGGTTGTTCAGGCCAGGCAATGCCACTCGAGCCATCATTATCACTCTCAGTACCTCACTGGCAGTGATTTTCGCCATATATTTTATCGATCAGAATCTGCGGGCCACTTTTATAGATGCCTATCCTCCCAATCTGCCCAATGCATATTTTCTGGATATTCAGCCTGACCAGAAAAAAGAGTTTTCTGATATCCTCCGCACAGAAGCTGAGTATTTTCCCATTGTCAGGGCTCGGCTGACTTCAATTAACAATAAGCCTGTTAACAGGAATAGGGAGAGAGAGAAAAGAGGGGATAACATGGCTCGTGAATTCAATCTTACCTATCGTGATTTTCTACTCAAGGATGAGCAGATGTTAGAGGGGAAGACCCTTTTTGGTCATACGGATAATGAGTTGCGTAATAGTGGTGAGGTGCCTGTTTCGGTGCTGGATACAGTGGCTGATATCGGTAACATCACTATTGGTGATCATCTTGTGTTTAAGGTGCAGGGCTTACCGCTTCAGGCGAGGGTAACAAGTATACGGACCCGAACGGAATCTAAGGTGCGGCCTTTTTTCTATTTTGTCTTTCAAGAGGAATCGCTCAAAGAGGCGCCACAGACAATTTTCAGTTCTGTCAGAATAGATCGGACACGTCTGACAGTAATTCAGAATACACTTGCCGGCAGGTTGCCCAATATCAGTGTCATTGATATTGGGTCTACAGTTAAGGTGTTGGCTGGGATCATGCACAAGATGTCATCAATTATTCAGTTTTTCACCTCATTTTCGATTATTGCCGGATTGCTGATCATTATCAGTTCTATTTTTGCAACCCGTTTGACCAGGATCCGCGAAGCCGTCTATTTTAAAATCCTTGGCGCTAAATCTTCCTTTGTTGTGAAGGTATTCACTTATGAAAACCTGATTATTGGTTTTTTTAGCGCCTTACTTGCAAGTCTTATTTCTCATGCCGGAAGTTGGATTATTTGCAGTCAGGTGTTTAATATTGGTTACAAGCCGTTAGTCGGCAGCACATTGATTATGACTGCAGGAATGCTTGTGTTGGTTGTTGGTGTGGGGCTTGGAGCTTCAGTTTCAATTTTACAGCAGAAACCAATTGCTTTTCTTCGTGATAAGACACAGGGTTAATTTATGCGGATACTAGCCAAAAAGAATCTGGTCCACCATTACGCTCCCATTCTCTCCTTGCTTTTGTGCACCGTTTTGTTGCTGAGCTGTGAACAACAGGAGGGACAACCATTAACGGAGGAGGTACATGCTCTCCCTAGCTACATCGGCACCATTTTCGCTGTTGGTGACAGCCTGACTGCAGGCTTGGGGGTGATGGAAGGTGAAGCCTGGCCGGCTCTCTTGGAGAAAAAGCTCCAGAATAAAGGGTATAACTGGCAGGTGATTAATGCAGGAATAAGTGGTGAGACAAGTAGCGGCGTCCTCTCGAGAATTAAATGGATACTGGCCCGCAAACCTGAGATTGTAATCCTGGAAACAGGGGGGAATGATGGGCTTCGAGGTATTCCTCCCTCTGTTATACGGGAAAATATCAACAAAGCTGTGCAAATGCTGCAGGAGAATAATGTTACAGTGGTCCTTGCCGGTATGCAGATAGTCGAGAACCTTGGTGCAGAATACACCAGGGAGTTTGCTGATATCTACCCATCCATAGCCCGTGAACGAAATTGCCTTCTTATTCCTTTTTTTCTACAGGAAGTGGCTGGCGAACCTGCTTTGAATCAAGCCGATATGATTCATCCCAATGAGGAGGGACATAAAATCATAGCAGAAACGCTCTATCCTTATGTGTTCCAGGTGCTTTAAGGCCACCTTTAGAAAATTGTGATTACCACTAAAACTCAGCTTATTTCGATGTCATTCACGCCTACATGGGAATGACTTTATCGCAATAGAATAATTGTTGAAGGGGCTATCCACTTCACTCTCCTTGAACACTGTGTAGGTTGGGTTAAGCGGATTATATGCTTCACGTTTGTTGGGTTCGCTGACACCGAAAAGTCTCAACATGTTGAGTTTGCAGAGAATAAGCGAACCCAACAGGATGAGGCGGAAGCTGCTAACTTAACCCAACCTACGAATTGTGCTTTCAGGAGAGCGAAGTGGCCCCCCCCTTATTGTTGAGGCTACCTTGAATAGTAAAATGGTACCTGGGTTGATTCCTGTTTGGCTGGGTCAAATAATTAAAAAAACAAAACCATGATCAGCAGAGAATAGTTACAATAACGGACGAGCGATTTTCAGAAGTTATAGCTGACACCCAACGTCACTAGCCATAACTGACTGCCATCAACATCCAGAGAAGGTGAAACAGCGGCAGAATGGTTGTCGTGTTCACGATCATTGCTGCCAAAGTAGCGTCCACGCAGCTCAAATCCCCAGTTGTCTGCAGGATTCCAGGTTACACCAAGCATTGCCTGATATGCAAATGCAGTATCTGAGCTATTGCGGGTTATCATCGTACCATTGCTGGGCCAGACATATTTGTTTTCCAGGGTAGCGTTGGTCATTCCCAGGCCGACACCGAAAAAAGGGGTGAATTGGGATTCGTTTTTCCAGTCAGCCACCAGGTTGAGCATTCCGTAAAGATGTTCGTCTTTCCCATCATCTGTGATGGTGGTGTTGCGTTTTATGAGTTTCATTGATTCGGCCTCTGTTGCCATATAGCCGAGTTCAACTTCACCGCGCAGCCAGTTTGTATAACGGTGACCAAAGGCGACACTTATATCGTAACCATTGTCAAATGATACCTCGGAGCCACTTCCACCATTCACTTCAATGGTGACATCATCGTGGGGCATGGCAATACCTCCACGCAGAATAAAGTAGTTCTCCGCTTCCTCAGCCATTGTTAAGCCAGGCGTTAAGGCTACGAAACAGAACAGAAATAAAAGGTGAAGGCCTGTTTTCTGAGATACACAATACATTTGATATTTCCTCCGTAAAGTAATGGATGTTCAAGTTGTCAATGCTGGAACTGTTGATTTCTTAAGGCCAGGCAAGCTTTCTGATATTGTGATTTATTTGCATTGGAGTAAGTCTTGAATGGATCATTTTTTTAATAAAAATGTGGCGTATATTTTTCAAGAACATTAATGGATCAAAATGACTTAACTGCTTAATTATGAGTTTATACGCAGAATGCTGTAAGAGTAAAGACTGTTTTGTTCTACTCTATCATGAAAAAATCCTGTTTGGTGAACAGTTTGTTTTCCCTATGCATTCTCATCGTCTCATTGTAGACTTATTCAATCAGAATAAAAAAGACGACTTTCCACAGAGCCCTACGGGATATTGATGCCTGATATCATCCACCATTAATCAATCTGGAGATATTTGCCATGCCCTCAACGATTACACAAAATATAAAAAGTCCTGCCTTCTCTTCTGAAACCCTGCTTCGTCAGGAAATGATGCGGACCTATCTGACGGGTCTGATGAACAGTTCTAATCAGGACAAATTTTGTTGCTTAAGCCCCGAAGTAATGGAATCCATTTATAATGGTTCCACTCGAATGAATCCTGCTTCTATTTTTATCAACAGCGGATCTGAAGAGGATATTCAATACATCAGAGAGCAGGCCATAAAACGAGGGGAAGAGACTCCACTGACTACGGCTGGACATACCTGTCATTTTGATGGTCCCAAAGACCAGGGACGTGATACGGCTAACACCAAGTATCTCGCCTATGAGAGTACAGAGATCTCGACTCTCCAGAAGAAAGAAGTGCACCGTAGCGGAGTTATTGAAGTCAGAAATATCATGGACAATATCATGAACGAAAGGGAGATGATTGTCTCGTTTATCTCCCGTGGGCCCGTTGGAAGCCCGGTGGCTGATCCAACCCTCCAGATGACGGATTCATTTTATGTAACCCATAGCGAATATATCTTATATCGCATGATGAACCCGGCGCAATTCTCCAGAGATGTGGCTGAGAAGGGTTACCTTTTTGTTAATTTCCATAGCAGCGGTGAACTTACCTCGGAAAAGGTTTCCGCAAATCTCCATAATCGTCGTATTTATATGGATGTTGAGCGTTTCAGATCTTATAGTGCTAATGCCCAATATGCCGGGAACTCTATTGCTCCGAAAAAGATCAATCATCGCTTTGCCAACATGAATAATTTACGGAACTATTTTGGCGAACGACTTGATGAACATATGTTTGTAACCGGTTTTCAAATCGAAGAGGAGATTATATACTTTGCCGGGGCCTATCCCAGTGGTTGCGGAAAAACCGGTACTGCAATGACCGGCAGTCATCTGATCGGTGATGATCTGGCAAAAATATTTGTCGATGGTGATAGCGGAGAAGTCCGTGCGGTGAATCCTGAAAAAGGGATGTTTGGTATTATTGAAGGGGTCAACAAAGAAGATGACCCGGAGACCATGGAAATTTTGAGGGGAGAAGGGAATGAGGTCATTTTTTCTAATATCCTTATCCATGAACAGAAACCCTTCTGGGTTGGTATGGGTGAACCCTTACCTCTCAATGGACGGAATTTTGAGGGAAAATGGTCCAAAGAAGATGGTAAACCGGCTTCCCACAAAAATGGTCGTTTTACTGTCGAACTCAATAGACTGAGAAATTTTGATACAGAAACAGAAAATCCGAAAGGGGTGAAAATCAGTGCACTCCTTTTTGGCGGACGGGATTACACCACCATGCCCACGGTTATCAAAGCCCATGACTGGATGAATACCATTGTTCACGGGGCCATTATCAGATCAGCCACAACCGCAACAGAAATAGGTGCAGACGGCAGTGAAAAACGTTCCCCCTTTGCCAATGAGGCCTTTTTCCCTGGGCCCTTGGGCCAGTATATCAGGCACTATGAAGCTTTTGGTGAAAATCCTGACATTGCCGAGGGTTGCCTCCCAAGTGGTTTTCAGGTCAATTACTGGCTGCATAAAAGTGCAAGAAGAAGTCTTGCTCCTGGTGAAGAAGATGGGCTACTTGGTGAAAAACAAGATACCAAGGTATGGATGCGAATCATGGCCCTGATGCATCAGAGGAAAGTGGAAACGATATGGACTCCCATCGGCCATGTCCCTAAGTATCGTGATCTGAAACGATTGTTTTCTGAAATTTTAGCCAAAGAATATCTCAAAAGCACATACAATATGCAATTTTCACTCTATATTGATAATCTTCTCAACCGAGTGAGCATGTCCATTAATGAATTTGCCAAAGAAAAAGAGATGCCAGATGATTTTTTCCATGTCCTGGATACTTGGAGACGGGATCTCTGTGCCCTAAAATCAATCATCGGTCCTGTGGTCAGTCCAGACCAGATTATTGAGTATGTGACAGCGAATATTCCTGAATAAAAACGACCTGTATAAAGGTCGTTATGAGGGGAGAAGGGCAGGGAAGAAGTACCCAACGAGAGACTGCTGCAAGTATCCTGGCCGTTTTTTCATATATTTTTTTTGACGGGATACAAAAGATGATATGAAACTTCTTTTATTTTTTATAATTGCCGGCGGGACAGTATGGGGAATTAAGGCTTTTTTTGCGCTTCGTAAACTGCAAAAAAGGCAATTATTGTTGAGCACACCTTTTCCTCAAAAATGGTCTGCAATTCTTCATAATAATCTCCCTCCTTATCAAAATATTCCTCCCCGCTTACAGCAACAGCTCCAAGACTATATCAGAATATTTATTTCTGAAAAATCTTTTGAAGGATGCGGCGGCCTGATCTTGACTGATGAGATCAAAGTTACCATTTCTGCTCAGGCTTGTATGCTTTTGTTGAATAGAAGGTGTGACTGTTATCCGAAACTTTATTCTGTACTGGTTTATCCAAGTACCTATGTGGCAGGCTCTCGCAGTAGGTTAGCCTTGCCTCCTTCTGATACATCTGTTCGACTTGGTGAGTCTTGGAACCATGGTGCGGTTGTGCTGGCCTGGGACAGTGTAAAACAAGGCGCGGTTAATTTTCGAGATGGTCATAATGTGACGATGCATGAATTTGCCCATCAACTTGACCAGGAAGATGGCAGGGGGGATGGTGCTCCTATACTGGAAATACGTTCGGCCTACTCAACCTGGTCGCAGGTGTTTTCAAAAGAATATGAGCTGCTCCAGTACAAAACATCAAAGGGGAAAAAGAGTGTGATGGATGAATACGGAGCCACCGATGCAGCCGAGTTTTTTGCTGTGGCGACTGAGACATTTTTCGAAAAACCGGTTCAACTGAAGAAAAAACATCCTGAGCTGTATCATGAACTGCAAGGTTTTTATAAAGTAAATCCTCTTGAATGGCATTCCTGAGCCGAAATGGTTGAACATTGGCAATATGTAACCAGACAATTGCAAGCCAGCTTTTCGTAACACCATTGATGAGAAATGTTGAGTAGAAGAAAAGCGTTTGACTTCTAATTCACTGTTTTGCTATCCTTTTTTTGTGTAATTGAATTTGTAGGGCATTGAGAAAAGGAGAGAATGATTTGTTGAAATTGTGGAAGTACAGAGACTAACGCATCTAGTAAGGAAGTATTAACACAGAGGAGCAGGCATATGAAAAAGGCAGTTTGCAGAATACGATGTTACGTTGTTATTCTATTGTTGACAGGATTACTATTCCCTGCCAATTGGAGCTTTGCTAAAGAAAGTCAGCATAAACAGATAACAAAGGATCTCATCAGGTTAATAGAAAGTAATCCTGAAGTTGAGAGGATGCTGGAAGTATCCATTGCCGAAGCGAAAAAAAACAACCCTGATCCAAAAACAAATCCTGTTCAAAACCTGCTGCAATATTATGATTACATAGACAGTGCATCAGAACTTATTCCGCAGGAAAATCTTGCAAATCCGACCAGTATTATACGTGAGCAGATATTGCAAAGTATCTGTTACTTCTATTTTCTCATAGATCAGCCTCTGGCTGAATTGCAGGATAAGGGACTGTTTAAAAATTCGATCCAGTATTATAAGCCTTTTTCCACTTGGACCCTGGATTTCGCTAATGCCTGGGGCGCTTTTCTTGATACAGAGGAATCATGGAACGAGGAGACCTATCAGGAGTTTTATCGTGATGAGCGCTTCGGTCTGCAAAAAGACTGGTATGAACCTGCATCTAATTGGAAATCATTTAACGATTTTTTCAGCAAGTACCTACAGGCAAAGGAGAAGCGGCCTATTCCTTCAGCAAATGATCAAAGTGTAGTTGTCGCACCTGCTGATTCTGTACCTCAGGGAACATGGGCAATCGACGAAAACTCCATGATCCAAGTTGATGGAGGATTGAAAGTGAAACTGACAACCTTTTACAGCGTAAAAGATCTACTTGGTGCCGACAGTCAATATAAGGATGCCTTTGCCAATGGGGTGCTTACCCATACTTTTTTAAATGTTAACGATTATCATCGTTATCACTTTGCTGTAGGAGGTACAATTAAGGAAAAGAAACGAATCGTACAAAATGTCGCCTTAGAAGTCCTGTGGAGTGAAGAACAAAGGGAATATGTTCCAGTCGATTCGACTGGCTGGCAGTTTACCCAAACCCGAGGGTATGTGATTGTAGACACGGGAAAACATGGATTGGTGGCACTTATGCCAATGGGGATGGCTCAAGTGTCTTCGGTCAATTTTGAGGGTGACGTCAGGCCTGGGATAAACCATAATAAAGGGGATATGCTCGGAAATTTCCTTTTTGGTGGATCTGACTTTGTCATGCTTTTCCAAGACAAAGCCGGATTTAAAATTACTGCACCCAAGGAAATGAAAACTCAAACAAATGCTGGTTCAGGCCAGGAATCTGAAGACACCTATAAGCATATTCTGATGGGAGAGGAGTATGGGGTGATGACGGGAATGCACTAAGCAGGTTGAAATGATCTGTACCACTCTAGAAAACAATCCCAATTTTCGGCACGCTTATGAATAACTTTCCTGTCATAGTTCTTGATTTCGAGACAACCGGCCTCTCTCCACAATACGGTGATCGAGCTATCGAAATCGGTGCTGTACTCATAGTAAACAACATGGTCACGGATCGCTTTCAAAGCTTGATGAATCCAGGAGTTAAGATCAGTTCCTTTATTGAATCATATACTGGTATCAGCAACGATATGGTAGAGACCGCTCCTCCCTGTGAAGAAGTGATGGAGCGGTTTGCTGATTTTATTGGTGATCATCCACTTGTTGCCCATAATGCATCTTTTGATAGAAGATTTCTGGATTCAGAATTCGGATTTATCGGAAGATCAAGAAAGAACAGAATGGCTTGTTCAATGCTTGCGGCGCGAAGGGTATATCCAAATGCACCAAATCATCAATTAGGAACCCTAGTTCGCTACTGTGGAATTTATACCGATGGAACATTTCACAGAGCACTTGCCGATGCTGAAATGACTGGTCATCTCTGGATCTCCATGACAAATGAGATCAAGGATACTTTTGGCATTAAACAGGTGCCATTTGACTTGATGCGGAAAGTATCCAAAACAACAAAGGCAAATGTGCCAAAATTACTTGAGAAGATTGCCGACAAACAAGGTTAATTGCTTTTGCTTCAAAGAGGGGCCTAACACTCTTTTTTTCTGTCAGTTCCCAGGCCCTATCTAAGCGGATTTATCAGTTTTTTTCTGTCGCTTGGCAGAAGGTAGGTTCAGGTCCATAATCATCCCCTGAGTTGAAAGGATAAGCATGCGAGGCTCATCCTCTATCCGAACTGGATATGGCAGAATATGCAACTGCAATAGGACCTGGATCTGCTTTTCAGTAAGTGTCACCCCTTTGCAGTCTGGTTCAAGAACAAAGTTACATCCATCTTTCCAGCCGGAACAGCCATAGGCTCTTTTCCCTTTGATAATCTCTTTACCGCAGAATGGGCAGCTCCCCCAACGTGTGCTGTTTAACCGTCCGGCTGAACTGTTCAGGATCAGGCCGCGAATATAGTCGCTAATTCCACCCATAAAATCGTCTGGCGAAAGTTTACTCCGCTCAATCTGTTTGAGCTTTTCTTCCCATTCTCCGGTCATTTCTGGCGATTTGAGTAAAGGGTCTTGTATAAGTGCAATCAGACAACGGCCCATATCGGTGCAGCGAAGCTGCTTTTTCTCTCGTCGAATATAGTTTCGCCGAAGCAGGGTTTCGATGATGGCAGCCCGTGTGGCCGGCGTACCTATACCACGCTCTTTGAGGGCCTCCCGTAGGGTGTCGTCCTCAACAAATTTGCCGGCAGCCTCCATTGCACCAAGCAGCGAGTTTTCAGTAAAGTGTTTTGGCGGTATGGTTTTGCTTTCGCGCAGGAAGGGTTCATGGGAACCTGTTTCACCTTTTTCAAACACAGGCAAGGTCTGATCGTTGACAGTTCCCTGCTTCTTTTTCGGAAAGAGGGTGGTCCAGCCGGGATCAACGATCTGTGTCCCTTTGGCCTGAAACTTTACCTGATTACTGATACTGTCAACCGTGGTGATGTTTTTGATGCAAACGGGATAAAAGGCCGCGATGAACTGTGTTGTGATAGCGTCGTAAACGAGCTGTTCATTCCTTTCGAGGATGCGAGGTTTGACACCTGTGGGAATAATGGCATGATGATCGGTTACTTTTTTGTCATCGATGATTCGTTTGGTGAATACCAGTTTCGAGAGGTTAAGTTGTGCGATCTGTTCAGGACGGACGGCCTTGAGTTGTTCAAAAATCTCGGGAACTCGTGGCTTCATGTCTTTACTGAGGTAACGTGAATCTGTTCGAGGATAGGTGACCAGTTTTTTTTCGTAGAGGTTCTGGGTGGCAGTGAGGGTATCTGCCGCTGAAAGACCGTGCAGCTTGTTGAGTTCTCGTTGAAGTGTGGTGAGATCAAAGAGCTGCGGCGGCTGTTCTTTTTTCTTTTTGGCCGTAATGGTTGTAACTTCAAATGGCTGGTTTGTTATCTTTTCCAGCAGGGCCTGCGCCTTTTCTATTTTTATAAAGCGCTTTCCTGTGTACTTAAATATCACCTCACGATAGTGAGTGGTGAGTTCCCAGAATGGCTGCGGACGAAATTGTAGAATGGTGTCGTCGCGTTCCACGATCATTGCCAGAACCGGTGTCTGTACGCGACCAATGGTCCAGAGAACACGATCTCCTCCGCCTCCGATACGGCCGTGCCGCACGGTATAGTAACGGGTTGAGTTGAGACCGACAATCCAGTCGGACTCACTGCGACAACGGGCAGCAGCATAGAGTGAGTCGTAGTCATGCCCATCCTTCAGATCCTTGAAGGCTGACATAATTGCGTCGGGTGTTAAAGAATTGAGCCAGAGCCGGCGGATCGGCTTCTCTTCGCAGTTACACAGTGCTAAAATGTAACGGAAAATCAGCTCTCCTTCTCGTCCGGCATCAGTTGCGCAGACAATTTCTTCGGCCTGCTCACACAGTGTCTTGATAATCCGGAACTGATCATCCACCCCTCGATTATTAATGAGTTTGAGTTTGAACTCGTCAGGTATGAAAGGGAGTGTGTCCAGTGACCAGCGCTTGAGTGCAGGATCGTATTCACCCGGTTCCAGAAGCGTCACCAGGTGCCCGAATGCCCATGTGACCGTACAGCCGCGGCCCTCAATATAACCTTTTTTTTTGGTTTTAATATTGAGTACATCGGCAATGTCACGCGCCACGGAAGGCTTTTCTGCAATAATAACTTTCATAGTCCTATTGATTATCTCGCGAACTTATTTTTCTTCTGTTAAGAAGGATACAGCATGGTGACTAACACATCCTGTCACTCAGGGGTATCACCTGAAGGAAAAGAGATGGGAGGAAGCGTAAAAAAATCGTTTTCATTTATGCACAGAAACTAACTAGCCTTTATAATAATGCAATCAAAGAAAAAGCAATCATGAATGGTATGAATCGAAAAGATATTCACGTTGGCCTTCGGGTTTTTATCGTCTTAAAACAGGACCAGCGATCTGGAAAACTTACTGAAGGAATAGTGAGAAATATTCTGACAAAATCCCCAACTCATCCTCACGGTATTAAAGTGCGTTTGGAAAGTGGTGCTGTCGGGAGAGTCAAAGAAATTGGAGATTGAAGATAGCAATAAGTAAATAGATTCCTCACTGGTTACTACGAGTAACTTTGATCACCTCCGACTAATAAAAGAATATGACTAATAGCAAGACCATTGAATTAACCCCTTTTCGTGCTGATCTGACCCGTGCATTAACACGCCGCGGTGAAAGAATTTTGGCCTCCACTAATCAGGCCGAGGAGGTTGCATCCCTTGAACCTTTAGAAGCTTACTATGTTGTCAGGGAGATGGGTTTCGATCAGGCCTTGCCTATCCTTCTTAAGTTAAGTAAACACCAATTGGAGACCTGTGTCGACCTGGACTGTTGGAACCGTTATGATTTTTCCGTCGACAGTCTTGATGAATGGCTGACTAGTTTTTCGCAGGCTGGCCCCGCCCCCCTTGCCGAGATTTTTTTCTCACTAGATTATGTTGTGCAACTCCTTTTCCTGTCCAAAACTGTCACGGTGTATGATCCTGATACTGACCAGATTCCTCCAAAAGACAAAGAGAAAGGCACACTACGAGCCATGACTCCGGATGGTTTTTATCTTCTGGAGTTGAAAAAAGAGATGGGACTGAAGCTTCATCCTTTTACGTTGTTGGATGCCCTGTATCAATACGATTTAACTGCTACACACCAACTCCTCAGTCAAATTCGTGTTGATCTGTCGACTCAGATCGAAGAAGAGGCCTTGCGCTTCCGTAACGGCCGTATGCAGGATATTGGCTTTGTGACACCTGACGAGGCTGTCATTCTCTTCTCCCGGCCAGACACGCGTCAATCATCGGCCAGACCTCGAAAGCCGATATCCAGCATACCCACTCGAGTACCATCGGTCTATGCCGGCCCCTTGATCGAAAGCACTCTGTTACAGCAGGCCCTGTCTCTGATTACTGACCACGAAAATCTGGCTTGTCTGGAGCAGGAAATCGTCTGGACCATAAATAGTGCGATCATTGCCTATGGTGAGAAGACACAAGATACAAAACAGATTGTCGATATTGCCAAGCGGGTGCGGGATACCATTTCTCTGGGCTTGGAATCACTGTTGGCCGAACAGAATGTAGACGGCTTGCAGAACGCTACAGAAGCCGCGGCCAAGGCGTCCGACTTGTTGAATGTCTGGTATATAACTGACTTATTCAGACACGGTTTTTCTGCAACACAGGGCCTTCAACAGGAGATTCGGCAGGTACTGCGTGATCCCGGATTCCGTGCCTGGTATGATCTTTCTGAAACGCTTCAATCAGATGATTCGGACGATCGGCTTGAGCGCGCCTTTGTCTCTGCGCTGCTCAGGCGCCATCCTTTGCAAGGCGGTTTCGATCTGGACAAAGTCGATGACGTTAAGGCCTTTTCCTGCCTTGCTGATATCGATGTTGCACACGTTCGTTTGAAACGACTTGTCAACCATATCTGTGGTCAATCCTGATCTTCTGCAAGGTGTGCAGAAATATAATTCTGCAATTTTTTATACGGAGAATTATTCGTAACGTATTGTTTGATTGCCACATATCCTTACCGCAGGAAATTTTCCTGCGGGCAGAGGTTCGACTGTAAAGATCAAGCTCATAGTGCACAACAGAAAAGAATTATGAGAAAAATTGCCTTTGGATACTCAACCCGTTGCAATATTAAATGTGAACATTGTGTAGCAGCAGGAGACATTCCTGAAATTTTGAAAATGGAGCTTTCTCAGGCAAAAGAGGTCATTGCCGAACTTGCTAAAGCTCAAATTCGGGGCATAAGTTTCACCGCAGGTGAACCACTTATTTACCTGGATGACCTGGTTGAACTGATAGGCATCTGTCAGGACAAAGGTATTTACACACGGGTCGTCACCAACAGTTTTTGGGCCAAGACCCCGGATCTTGCTGATAGCTGTGTTGACACGCTTAAAAGAAATGGACTGTCACAACTGCGCATGAGCTATAGTCGCTGGCATCAGAAAAATATTCCTTGTCAGAATATATTAAATGGTGCTCGGAGTTGTGAAAAAAAAGGATTGGATTATTTCATTTCATTTGTAACTGATTTTTCAGATCAGGATGATGTCTTTGAACA
>JAQYVF010000140.1 GCA_030145625.1 Desulfocapsa sp.
CCCAGGACCGATCTTAGAACCGGCCAGTTTCCGCATCGTCGCATCAATGGACGCATCAACATTACCACTTCCATCCAGATGCACACGAGCAAGCGTGATGAGTAAACCATTGCCAGGCAGAGGATCTGGAATATCCGTACTACTTTCTACATGAGGCCGCTCAGACGAACGCGTATAGTTATCAACACCACCGGATGTATAATGATCAACTTCATCAAAAACTTCCTGATAGGAAACAGTCAGATAGACATCAGTGTTCGCGGCAAATGCAGTAAGATCAACCGGTGTGGATTCCAACAGGACGATTTCCTGTCCATTTGTATCAATCGCCGTTCCGGAACTGATGGTAACCTCTCTATTTTTTGTCTTGGTGACATCAAGTCCCTCGGCCACTCCCCAGGAATGATTCACTCGATTATGCCGGTGACGCATAGCAATATGATACTCCTGCTCATCGTCAAAATCCTTTTCCACAAGGAATTGATGGGTAAAATAATTCACACGCTTTATGTCAGCCATAATGTCATCTCCTTACAATTAGCTGGACTCAACAACACCTAAAATTGTATCGACACCTACTGTTGAATGTTTCCCAATCTGCATACTGGGATACTTCACAGTAAGTTCGTAAAAGGTATGTGCAGGTTTTTCCAATTCAATTATTGCCTTTGCAATTTCTCTCTGCCGCAATTGTACTTCCGGGTCAGCTCGCGGCAATGAGATGTTTACGTAAAAAAAATGCTGTGGTCCGCCGCCGATATAAGTATCTTTGCCGATTGTTGAATGCACCCCGATCTGCATATCAGCAGCACCGGCTTCAATCACCTCCGGGACACCCACTGTAAATAATTCCAACAGATTTTGGAGATTTTTTTTAGTTCCCCGCCATCGGTAAAACTGGATGATTTTTTCTAAAAAATGGCGCTGTTTTGTCGGGTTCAGATCGGCTCGCAAACTGAGCGCTGTCCACTTGGCCAGCCATGGGAGAAACTCTTCCGGCGTTTCTTTAGGATCGAAGAAGGCGGAAAGTCGGTCTATAGTTGTTTCCACGCCTTTATTGTGAAAAGTCACATCATCTTCACGCCCCAGAAGAATTTTTTCAAAGGGTGCCAGAAACTGACCAATAAAAGGATCTTCCTGATAAATAGCAGGCAAATATTCCAATAGAAGACTTGGTGTTCGAGTGACCTTGCTTGCCATATTTTTTTCTCCTGCTGCTACGCTCCTATAGGGGATACTATCGTTAGCTCATTTTCATCAATCCGGGCATCAACCAGTTCATCTGCTTGAATTTCTGCAGCTATTAACTCTCCCGTATCGTTGCGTTGCAGACGGTTACCAACGACACTGTCTATCGTAATCTCATCAAGCAACTTGTTTGTTGCAGAATCAATCGTTTTTCTTGCATAGTCTACACCCGACAGCGTATCGAGCAATTCGTAGATTTCCGAGACAAAGACATTGCGACCAAAAGGCCACCCTTTCCCATCTGACCCGCCACGCAGAGGATGCAGAAATCCTCGCAGTGCTTCAACAGCAAGGGCCTTGGTTTCTTCTTCCAATGCATCGGGTTTAAGAACAAGTGTAAGCCGCACACCTATGCTGAAATATCTCGGTCCAACCACATGCACACTGGTTGTCAGCAGTCTCCGCGGTTCCAGATATTTTTTAACTGCCTGGATAAGTTCACTGTCAGGCTGTGGATTACTTTGCTTGCTTTTGGGAACAATGACAACACTGATGTGACCTGATTTGTTACTGGTAGATGGCTGGAAGGTTTCAGATTCAAGATTACACCTTGGCACGCATCGAGTTCGTGCAATTTGAGCATCGGCAGCGAGTGCCAAGGTCTCAAAATCTTCACAAGTAACGGCGCGATCTGTCTGACGTATCGCCATAACCGTCTCCCTGATCTCTTCAGTCAATGTTTTTTGCGCCGACGGCTTCCAGTCCGGCCCATTGAGAAGTTTTAAGAACGCGTGCACATTGTCATCTGTTATACGGTCCAACCGGTAATTCAGCATTTCCGTGAGATAAGCGAACATCTCTATAAGGGTTATGCCCGGATCTGAAGGATTATGATTGGTCCAATTCGGAGCATAATTAGGAATCATGCTGAGCGCTTCTTCCACCAGATCTTCATATGTGCGGTCATCAAGATTTTCTAAATGAAGCGGCATAGTTTTTTTCCTCCGGAAAAGAAGTGTTTACGGAACATAAATTTGCTCTACTCTACTCAAGGCCACCCTCAAGCCATTCCTCATCAAAAGAATCGACAAACAAAAAAGACAAAAAGATATCCGGCTGCCCCTGAAATTCTGTCAATCAAAATTCAAAAGTGAAGAAAAACAGTATGCTCTCCTGAATACACAAGAAAACGACCCGTCCCTATTGCTCCTGCCAAATCTTCGGTTTCGGTTACGCTCATGGATCTTATATGGTCAACGCCCTGCACAGCTTCGATCAGTGCGTAAAAATCAGACTTGTGCGGTTTGCGACCGAAAGACCATCCTCTGTTGTCAGAACCACCTGTAAGAGGGTGGAGAAAATCTGCAAGCTTATGATAAACAGCCTGTTCCACTCCACTCGCTCCCTCCATAGAACTCAAAGTGATTTCCACGGTAACTTGAACACTCACATAGAGGGGACCAACCACCGATACATTTACCGTTGGAAGGCTGTTGGCCACGAGATCATCCTGCACCCGTTTAATAAGCTCAAGGCTAGGCAAAGGTTTATCAACGCTTGAACGCGGCACAATGATGACACTCACTTCCCCCGCCAATTCAGATGCTGTGCTCAGTGTATCAGTTTTCAGATTACAGAGGGGAACACACTTTGCACGTGCTACTTTCGGTGATGCCATCATTGCCAGATCTTCATAATCTTCCAGGGTTACCGCTCGGCCACGATGACGGATTGTCCGAGGAGCCCTGTTTATCAACGATTCGATCGATTCCGCATCTGCCCCACCTGCCGAAGCCACCGTATTTGTGACTTTCTCAACATACGGCACTGTGGTTTTAAGCTGAACGATTGTGTTTTCAGCTTTGTTGCCGGCAGCGCCTCCCCCCGACTTGTAACAGGAAATTCTCAGGTTGCCATTGCCGACCGGCGGAATGAGTCCGTTGATGCCGTCACCAAACAGGATATCCCCGGTGAGATGATTGAGAACATAATGTCGGTCACGCGGACCGGAACCATAAAAATCAGGTGTTTCGTGCCAGCGAACCCATATCTCTTTGCGGCCTTGAGTATCAGTTGTGGAAACAGCATCACGCCCTTCTTCATTCTTTAAAAGCAGCAGCTCACCGGCAGACGGAGATTCTGGCTCACGCACTTCGAGTTTCTGCCCGGAAAGAACAGGCACACGCCTGATTTTAAACTTTTGGGATTCAGATCCATCACTGGAGCCAAGGACTTCATCACGGACAGTAACACTCTGCGATGCCATTGTGGTGTTGGGCAGCAAGCGACTGCATTTCGGTTTGAATTCATACTCCCCGGATTCCAATCGAACTCTCAGCCAATGCTTCCGTTCTTTTTCTGCAAACTCATTATGGGAAGAAAAGTCGGCAGGAGCCATAAATTCTATCAGACCCGAACGTGTAAAAGCTTCAGTCTCATCACGAACAGTCAGCTTGGACCAGTTATTACTGTCCCAATATTCCCAGGTCAGACGCGGTGGAATAAGCGGTGAAGGGTTGTCTGGAGAATCGCCGAAAACAACAGGAGCAAAACAGAAATAGAGGTTTATTTTACTGTTAGGGAATTTTTTGCCAGGTGGTGGAGCAAAACCAAGGTAGAGGGTTGGCTTTTCATCATTTACAGCTATGAAAGGATCAAAAATGGTTCCAGAGTCTATTTTTTCATAAGAAAAGTCATTGTAAGTCAGAAAAGTATCGGGTGTATCATTTTCCTCCAGACTGTAGCTTACAGCAATTATATCAATTGAGGGAGGTGTAAACGTTGCACGGGTTGGAGTATATCCAACGCCCTGGATATATACATTGATTAACGTTCCTTCTTTTCTTACATCATACACCTTGTTATTGGCATCAATCAGCAGCCAATTTTTGCCGCTGCTTTTCACTACAACGCTAAACAGTCTCACTCCTTTTTTCTCATTAAACTCCTTGTTCAGTGCGGAAGAAACCTCACCTGCATTCAAGGTGTTTTGATGATCGGGACTGAGATTGAACAGGAACTGCAAGGTATCAACTGTATCATAGCCCACATCTTTTCCGTAGTTTCCCGCACTAATGCGCACACGAATCCAGTAATCTTTTACTCCATTGACTGTCGCTGGATCCATTAACTCATCAGGAAAAGTAAACTGAACATCTCCATTTTTCATTAAACTCGCCGTACCGTCTTTTTCAATGGTCAACTCTGTCCACTTTACTCCGTTGCCAAATTCCCACTTAAGCTCTATGTCATCTGATGCGATACCCGGCTGCTGTAAAACAACAGCAAGAGTAACTGTGGCACCAACTTTGGAAAAAGCCTCGCTGTTTGCAAGATACAGGGTGTCTCCACATTTCGGTTTCTCTCCAAAAGGGAAAAATTCCTTGCTTAAATCCAATTGCAGATGGTTTGCATATGCCGCCTCAACCAACAGATCTTTTCGCTCTACAACTGCTGTCATTTCAATGGAATCAATGGAGGGCAGTTGTCCGGCCCGAACCATTCCTTCAAGAGGAGCTATACCGGGAGTGATCGAGGTCACGAGTCGACACCGCAACCAACAGTTTTTCTCCTCACAAACCGTAACTTCGGGGAACTGTGAAGAAATGTTGGCGAACGTTACATCTCCGCTTCTGGTCAGGTTCACCGTGCCATCATCAGGCCTTAACTTGATTCCTTTCTCTCCATCCCATATCTCCCACTGTACTGTCCTGTCATCCGGATTTTCAATATTTTCAGTCAGACTGATCGCCAGTTTCAGCTCCTTAAAAGATGGATAAGCCAAAAGGATGTCGTGACCGACATAAAATATATGTTCAACATTCTCGACACCCTCAAAAGCGGAGACAACAGTTGATGTCTTCAATGTTGCGATGCAGCTATTATCTGCATACTTATCCTGTCCCGGTTCTCGCACCCAGACTGATTTCAACGTGACGGCTGTCACCACAAGCTCACGTTCAGTCTCAAAAATAACCGGCTCCTTTTCTCCCTCGGCAGGCGCTGCCGCGACCTGGGTTCCTGCCAGCGCCCTGCCTTCATCAGCACTCCCGGCAGACAAGAAAAAAGTGAGCGGCACACGCGCCGGTTGAGGCGGTAAAAGAGATGCACCGAGCATATCCAGAAAAGCCATAAAATTCTTTTCCGGCGCCTTGTTCAGCCGTTGAATAATGATTTCTGAAAAACGGGCGAAGATATGAATCAAGGCAGAGCTGACACCTTCCGGTTTGCCTGTATCACCATCAAACTCTTTCCAGTCGGGCGCATAGTATTTTAAGAGTTCGACAACCTGCTCTGCAATCCTGTCTGCATCTCGCGTATCAATTTTTGGCGCTTTACCGGACATCAAGCACTCCTTTCGAGATAAAAAGGATAAACCATATTAAAGACATTATTAGTTGCCCGAACCTCATATTCAATATTGAGTAGGAGCGTATTATCTGTTTCACCAGAATCTACTCTTACATCCAGGACATCAATTCGAGGCTCAAAGTGAAGCAAGGCTTGCTGAACAGCATAGGAAAGCTTTCCGGCAGTAGAAAATGAGTTAACACTAAAAACCAAGTCATAGATATCACAGCCGAATTCCGGGCGCATAACACGCTCTCCTTTGGCAGTCCCGAGAATTATCCAAATCGACTGGCGAACACTTTCTTCGTACTCTGCTGGAGTAAGGTTGCCTGCAGAATCAACATCTACCGGAAAACCCAAACCAACGCCGAGAAAAGTTTTGCCCATAACTTATCTCCTTCAATTACCCAATAAAAACAGTACCAACGGCTACGACTTGTCCGACCGGCATGTCGGCAGGATCATTACAGGTTTCAGCCATATCTCCATTCCGTACCGCCATTTTCCCGTTAATCTTCACCGTTGCACTTCCCATCTTTATTGTGCCTTTATTAGAGGGAGGACTCTGAAAAGGCCCTCCCTGTGGAATATGGGAAGGACTATTGCTTGCTGTCGAGTCTACAGTTGCCGCAGGTTTTCCCATTATCTTAACATCACTGCTTAACTCACCATCAATCATACCGGTAAAGGGATGGGGCAGAGGCGTCGGCACAGTAGCACCCGCTGCCGCAGGTATTAATATGATGTGTATATCAGTCGCAACAATCTGATCGCCTTCTTTCGCCGCTGGTTGTCCCATCCTCAGCCTTATCCTTTATTCTGCCTAATTAATATCAACCGTTGCCCCCTTAATCTTCATAGCCGCGCTTGCTGTCACATCTACTTTCCCTCCAGCTTCCACTTTTATATCTGCTGAAGTTTTGATTTCAACATTCTCTCCATCAAGGGTTATCGTACCCTGTGGTGCTGAGAGAGTGATGTCTTTATCTGCTGTGACAGTTATGGTGTTTTCCGATGTATCGATGACAATCGTGTTGGCTTCACTTTTATCAACTATCTCTATTTTTTCTTTGCCATCTTCATCATTCAAGCTGATTATATGACCACTTCGTGATTTAATCATTCGAACATTATTGTTGCCATCGTCATTGCTTGCCGGTGGTGAATCCGTTCCATTCCACAGCGAACCGATAATGTATGGAAAACGCATATCGCCATGTTCAAATATAACCAGCACCTCATCATCAACTTCTGGCAAAAAATAAATCCCCCTCTCTTTTCCTGCCATGGGAGATGAAACTCTTGCCCAGTTGCTTTCATCCTCATCACTGAGCCAGGGAAATTTTACCTTAATTCGGCCCATCCCCTCAGGATCTTCATTATTTGTTACCACTCCAATGACTACCCCTTGAATTTTGTTCTGCTTTTCTTCCTGCCTTTCCGTATCAGCTAACAGGCTGTGCAAATTCATGATGCATTCCTTCTGACTGTGAAATTTGAGAAATAACCATACTGAGATGTGTATCGATGAATTACGGACGTAATATAATAGGAGCCACTGAACCGTTCGCCTATCCCTTCAATTTTAATTACTTTTCCTGAATGTAATTCAGTTCGTCCAAGGCAAGATCCTTCTCCCTCTATCAGCGACAGTACTGTATTATTAAATTTTGCTTTTGCCAGTTGATCTGCTTCTGCCTGTGTCATTACCGGTCTGTTTCTCACAGCTCCGACTGCAGCGCCAAAAGCTGCATCTGCAAGGTCAGCTCCACTCTCCTGCCCATCCATGGTCGAGACTTCGTCACCTGCGGCAGCCTGCCCTGCAATCTCTTTCTTTTCCTTTGGGTCCCAGCCATGTACTGAAACTTCACTTACCTGGCACATTGATGAAAGGCGGGGATAAAATTCTATCAAGTCGTCATTCATTGCCAAAATGGCAACTTCACTCTCAGCATTGGAAACCGGGCGAAAAAAAAGTGTTTGGTCGTCTATTACGACTTCGTATTGAATACGCTTTGCCCTCTCCTGCAAAAAGGCCATATCAGTTTGATTTGCCTGAACAACATAGGGATGTAACACCTGGCTATCTACAACTTCTGCCGTCAGGCCGGCCTCACTTGCAATTTCTACTATAATCTCGCTATCTTTCTGTTCAACAAAGGTTCGTGTCTTTCGCCCTCGCAGAAGATGGTGGCTCCGGTCATAACCACGAACCGTCAAAAGTGGTGGCCCATCAGAGACAAATTCAGGTTCCAACCCGGTAATCTCACCAACAATTAAGGTTTCCAACTCGTCTGCAAA
>JAQYVF010000133.1 GCA_030145625.1 Desulfocapsa sp.
CAAATCAACAATCACCTTTTTCCTTTCACCAGCAAAAAGATCATGAATTCTTCCCCTGCCCTCACTGCCTGCCCTGGATGCGACCTACTGCTGAAAAAAGTGGAACCACCAGCCGGGAAAAAAGTATACTGCCCCAGATGCAACACCCCTCTCTATCAGCAGAAGACCAACTCTGCCAGTAAGGTCATTGCCATCACCTTCAGCGGTCTGCTTGCCTACACTCCTGCGGTTTTCCTGCCTCTATTAACCCTGGATACTATCGGTATGAGTCAGAGTGGCTCCATTTTTGGTGCTTTTCTCAGTTTTTACCACCAACAATATTATTTTGTCGCTGTAATGGTCTTTCTCACCAGTATCTTTTTTCCTCTCTTTAAACTGAGTCTCCTCTTTTCCGTGGCCTTACAGATCAAACTACGGATCTACAGTCCCTCACTCCCTTACCTCCTCAGAACAGCCCATCACCTCGATGAATGGGGCATGCCTGAGATCTATCTGCTCGGTATTTTTATAACTATCATCAAAATCAGCAGTATGGCAACCATCCACTACGATCTTGGTTTTTTCTGTTTTCTCTTTCTTGTCCTGACCACCATTGCCTCTGAAGCCGCTTTAGATTCCAGAACATTCTGGCGTAACATTGAAAAAATGAAACCCTTACCTCTGAAAAGTCTTTCTCATGGCAAATAATCTTCCCTCAGCCCAAACTGCAATGAATGCAGGTTTAATGAGCTGTCACGATTGTGGAAAACTAGTTACTGCAGACAGAGCAGCTCAAAATGAGGTCCTGGCCTGTCCTCGATGCAATGCATCCATGCACTACCGAAACGTTGATGCCGTTCCACGGACATGGGCTCTGATCGTCACTGCTACCATCCTTCTTTTTCCGGCTAACCTCCTACCCATTATGCGTGTCGATTTTTTAGGATCTCAGGACTATTCGACTATCATGGACGGGATCCTCTATTTTCTTCATTCAGGAGATTACGGCATAGGCCTGATTATTTTCATCGCTTCTGTCCTGGTCCCTCTTTTTAAAATTATTGGCATGTCACTCATTCTCCTTTCCATTCGATTCAAATGGAAGACATGGCTTCGCCATAAAGCTTCAATGTTTCGTTTTATTCAATTTGTAGGACGCTGGTCCATGCTCGATATTTTTGTTATAGCCTTGATGTCGGCGCTCGTAAATTTCGGCAGCTTCACTTCAACCCATGCTGGTCCTGCCGTTACGTATTTTACAGCGGTAGTCATGTGTTCCATGTTTGCAGCCACAACCTTTGATCCCAGGCTACTCTGGGATGCCTGACAACCCTTTTCAACCCTCAGCCACTCACTCAAAAAACATTATGGAAACCCCCATCGTCAAAACGAAAAAAGGTCTCTCTCCTATTTGGATTCTTCCCCTTGTCGCCCTCATCATTGGAGGCTGGCTGCTTTATAAGGATTTCCAGGATTCCGGCATAATGATCACGGTAAGGATTAAAGATGCCAACGGCCTGACTACCGGAAAGACTCAAGTCATGTTCAAAGGACTGCCTGTTGGAACATTGAAAGAATTCCATGTAACTCCTGATCTGCAATATATTGATGCCCTGATAGAGATGGACAAACAAACAAAAGAGGAACTGACAAACGATACCAAGTTCTGGGTCGTACGACCTGAGGTGTCAATGAATCGTATCACAGGACTCGATACTCTGGTCAGCGGCAGCTATTTTGAAGTTCAGCTTGGAAGCGAGACAGAACAATCCCGTTTTTTTAAAGCCCTTGACCAGCCCCCCCCTCTCTCAGAAGACGTTCCAGGGTTACACCTGACCCTGCAATCCCTCAACGCGACTTCCCTTTCTCCAACTTCCCCCATACTTTTCAAAAAAGTTGAAGTGGGAGAGGTAATTTCTGAAACTCTCAAAAAAGACGGTACCATAGAAATCAAAATCATCATCTATCCACAATTCATTGATCATGTCACCACGAAGAGTCGCTTTTATCTCAGCAGTGGTATTCATCTCCAGGCTAATCTGCCCAAAATCTCATTACAGGTCGATCCCATCAAAACAATTATCAGAGGTGGTGTCAGCTTCGAGACAGTTCCCGGAGGAAAAAAAGTCGATGATAAGACAAAAACTTTTACTCTCTTCAAAGACCATGAAACAGCTCAACGAACTGATGACATTGAAATAGATCTTACCTTTTCTGTTGACCACGGAGTAGAGAAGGGTGCCGATATCCGCTACCAGGGTGTCAAAATAGGATCTGTGACTAGTGTAAAACTTGAAGATGACCTCAAGACTGTTCGGGCAAAGGCGCATATTCACAAATCATTGGATCGTCTGCTCCATGATGACACGTACATATGGGCTGTAACGCCCAGGTTCAGCCTGGCTGGTGTATCCAATCTCGATACGGTTATTAAGGGATCTTATCTTAATCTGATCCCAGGCAGTGGTAAGCCCTCAAGAGCTTTTCAGGTATTCGATGCAAGACCGATAAACCAACCTTTGACCACAGGGCTGAACTTAGTCCTTCAAACAGACCGTCTCGGCTCCCTTGGATATGATAAACCAGTTTATTATCGCCAGGTGCAGGTTGGCCATACCACTGGTTACGAACTCTCAACCACAGGTCAAAATGTTCTCATCTACCTCAACATCTACGAACCCTACATAAACCTTATCCGGGAAAACACCAGGTTCTGGAACACCAGCGGACTCCGTATCAAGGGAGGATTAATGACATCGATGACAATCAGTACCGAATCCATGGAAGCGATTCTGGCCGGAGGAATCTCATTCAGTACCCCGGAAAAAGACAATATGGGAGACAGCGTAACCGACGGTCACAACTTCACCCTTCACTCCGAAGCGGATGATGCATGGCTCAACTGGAGTCCAACCCTGAAACTTGGAGAAATTCCGGAGAAACTCATGCAGGAACAGATGCAAACAAGAGAAGGCGAAACGACCAATGATCCGAAATAGATCGATTTACATTTGTATTCAGCATCTATGCAGGAGCCGTTTCAGCCGTGAGCAGCCCTCACGCTAGCAAAGCAGACAAACCAACTCCGTGAGAAAAAGTCTTGCTTTTAGACAATTACTTACTTTCTCACTAGCATATAATTATCTTTTTATGCCCATAAAATGTGTGATATAATGAACCTGTACAAATGCGTTAACTCCTTGCAAAATCGCAATCCCACCAATAATGGGAAACGCATGATGAATCTTCCAATAAATATTTTCAAAGTACGCTTTTGCAAAATGAACCATTTGCATACCCGCTACGAACAATAATTTTGTGAGCCGCTTTCATGCAAGTGCAGGAAAGTAATTAAGAGTAATCTTATCCATAAAGGAGAATAATGAAGAAAATTTACAAGGCATTACTCGTGAGTTCGACGCTGGCCATTACTGCTATGACTCTGACCGTCACCACCATTACAGCCACAGCCACAACCATGATCAAGAAAGAAGGGGTGGAGAACCATAACGAAGCCTGGGCTGAACATTTCCCTCTACAGTATGACTCCTGGAAACAAACTGTTCAGAGTGAGCGAATCGATGATATGCTCGCCAAAAAACCGCAATTAGCTGTCCTTTGGGCAGGATATGGTTTTGCCAAAGATTACAATGCACCGCGCGGCCATTTCTACGCCGTTCAAGATAACATAAACTCTCTACGCACCGGTGCCCCGGTGGGGCCGATCACCGGCCCCATGCCCACCGCTTGCTGGAGCTGCAAGTCTCCGGATGTGCCGCGCATGATGGACGAGGTGGGGGAGCTGGAGTACTTTACTGGTAAATGGGCCAAGTACGGCAATGAAATTGTCAACCCCATCGGCTGTGCCGACTGCCATGACAGTCAAACCAGCGATCTGGCCCTGTCCCGTCCCTACCTAAAAAAAGCATTAGAAATTACCGGAGTAAAGCTCGATGAGATCACCCAGGATGACATGCGCTCCCTGGCCTGTGCTCAATGTCATGTGGAATACTACTTCAAGAAAACTCCATGGACCGACAAAGACGGCAACCAGAAAACCGCGGCCGTGGTCACTCTCCCCTGGGCCAAAGGTCTCGGGGCCGAGGACATGGAAAAATACTATGATGAAATAAACTTCAAAGATTGGACCCACAAGATCAGCAAAACACCGATGCTCAAGGCCCAGCACCCCGGTTACGAACTCTTTACAACTGGTATCCATGCCAAAAGTGGTGTCACCTGTGCCGACTGCCATATGCCGAGCAAGAGCAAAGACGGAAAAAGCTACTCCGATCATAACCTCCAAAGCCCGCTCAACGATATCGGAGACACCTGCCTCAACTGTCATGAACAGGATGAAAAAGAATTCAGCAACATTGTCGAGCAGAAACTGCAGCGCAAGGAACAGTTGATGGAGATTGCCATGGACAACCTGGCCAAGGCCCATCTCGAAGCCGGCAAGGCCTGGGAGTTGGGGGCTACCGAGGCTGAGATGGCCGATATCCTCCAGGATATCAGGCACGGCCAGTGGCGCTGGGATTACTCCATCGCCAGCCACGCTTCCTTTTTCCATGCTCCGGAAGAGACCCTGCGTCTGCTGGCCGTATCCAATGAGATCGCCCAGACCGCACGCCTGAAACTGGTTAAGGTTCTGGCCAAGTATGGTGCTGTTGATTACATGGCCCCTGATTTTTCCAGCAAAGAAAAGGCCCAGAAACTTGCTGGTGTGCCTCTGGCCAAGCTGGTCACCGAAAAGAAAAAGTTCAAAGCCACCCTCCTCCAAGAGTGGAATAAACAGGCGGTCGAGAAGGGAAATCTGAACCTTGATTCCCGCAAGGGTATGAGTGACAAAAGCTCCTACTCCAACTAAGTTCTCTCTCTATCCAAATTTTCTGGGTATATAAAAAGGCCCTGACCGGAACTCATTCCGGTCAGGGCCTTTCATATTTTGAGTATCTAAATACAGGACATCGATACGAATGGTGACTTATCTCTACCAAGCTAAGGTATCTGTCCAGGAGTGTACACGGTAAAATATCGCTCTGCACCTTCCAGTTGAATTTAAGAGGAACTCGACGTACACTAATAGTGTTTCCAACCCAAGTATATTGATAATAGGCCACCATGCAAAATTGCCTTTTCGCCCAAACTCTTCGTTATGAGAAAAATTTTATCCTCTGAATATCAAATATATGCACCCCAAGGGCACTTCCTGCGGGGCGCCTGCGGTAAAATTTTTCTCATGCCTCGATTTTAAACGAAAATTCTAATTTTTCAAGATACCCAATAGTATTATACTACTACCCAATTACCTGACATAGCGTAAGGCTCACCACCACAAAGGAGGGAAAAATGGACAGACGCAATTTTTTAAAACAGGTCGCAGTCTTTTCAAGCGGCATCCTCCTTGCGGAACCAGTCTTCAGGATAACACCGGATCTGCTTGCAGCCGAGGCAGTTTCTCCAATACTCAGCGTTGGTACTGGAAAGGATTATGCGGTTCTGGTATCCTCGGTTTTACAACCCCTCGGAGGAATTGCTGCTTTTGTCAAACCCGGAGACCATGTGGTCGTCAAACCCAATATTGGCTGGGACAGACGACCGGAACAGGCAGCAAATACCCATCCGGAAATCGTCAAGGCAGTGGTCGAGCTAGCCATTATGGCCGGAGCAAAAACAGTGCAGGTCTTTGACCGTACCTGCAATGAGGAACGCCGCTGTTATATGAACAGTGGCATCAAACCAATTCTTGATGCCATGGACAGTCGTAAAATTCAGTGCCAGTATGTTGACAAGAGGAAGTTCATTCCTGTAACCATTGACAAAGGAATATCTCTCAACAAGTGGTCTTTTTACAAAGATGCCCTGCAGGCCGACTGCTACATCAATATCCCTGTGGCCAAGCACCATGGTTTAGCACGACTCACTCTGGGGTTGAAAAACACCATGGGGGTAATTGGCGGCAACCGAGGAAAAATCCATGGCAATATGAGCCAGAACCTTGCCGACCTGAATACTGTGATCAGGGCAGACCTGACCATTATAGATGCCACCAGAATACTTCTCCGCAATGGGCCTCAAGGTGGCAGCCTGAAAGATGTCAAAATCCTGGATAAAGTCCTGGCCTCGCCCGATCCGGTGGCCGCTGATGCTTATGCCACCACCTTGTTTGGCCTCAAGCCAGAACAGATTGAGTCCACCAAAGTTGCCGCGAAAATGGGTCTTGGAGAAATGGATCTCAACAAAATGGATATCCGGATGGTATAGCATGACGGTCAAATTTACACTGCGCACCTGCCGCAAGCTCTTTCAGGTCCTTTTTTTCTTTCTCTTTCTCCTTCTCTTTCGTCTCACCGAATATTCAGGTCTTGACGAAATCCCCTATGCAGTCAATATCTTTTTCCGCTGGGATCCACTGGTTGCAGCTACGGTGCTCCTCGCCACCAAGAGTTTTGTCTCACTCCTGTTACCTTCTCTCGCTATCATTGCCTTGACCATTATTTTCGGACGTATATTCTGCGGCTGGATATGTCCCATGGGTTCACTGCTTGACTGGGCTGGCAAATTGATTCATCCATCCCTTCGACCAACTCCATCCCTGCGTTCCGTCAAATACATCCTGCTGACCATTATTCTTATATCCAGTTTCTTCGAGTTACAGCTAGTAGGTTTTTTCGATCCCTTTTCTATCCTGGTCCGAGGGATAACCATTGGCCTTGACCCAGCCTTCTACCTTCTGGTGAGTGGCTTCTTTGACCCCATCTACAGCTATGCACCACAATGGATCAGTAACCTGAGTGAACCAATCTATACTGTTCTAAAGGATAGCGTACTGCCCTACAAACAATCATTCTTTTTATTGAGCACCCTCTCCGCCTCCATTCTCATCGCAGTCGTTGCCATGGAAAAACTGGGCAAACGTTTCTGGTGCCGGAATCTCTGTCCTCTAGGGGCCTTATTGGCAATTGTTTCCCGGTTTTCGATTTTTCGTCGCTTCCCAGGACGATCCTGCAGAGACTGTCAACACTGCGCCCCTTCATGCAGAATGGATGCCTTTGATCCGGAAAGTAGACGCATACGGCATGAGGAGTGTAATCTCTGCATGGATTGCGTGGACAACTGCGTCAACCAGTCTTCCCGGTTTCGCTTTCTCCTGCCTGACAAGCAATTACAGATCAACATAGGCCGTCGCGCCTTTATTGGTGCCGGAATTGCGGGTATCACCTTACCTCTGCTCTCCCAGGTAAATGCCGGAACCAGGCTTCCACACCCCACTCTGCTCCGCCCGCCAGGTGCTGCCGGTGAAGCAGAGTTTTTCTCCAAATGCGTTCGCTGTGGCGAATGCATGAAGGTTTGCATCCAGAACGCCCTGCAACCTTGTTTTATGGAAAGCGGATATGAAGGCATGTTTACTCCAAAGCTTATTCCTCGCCTCGGTTACTGCGAACTAAACTGCACCCTCTGCGGTCAGGTCTGTCCCACTGGGGCCATCAACAAACTGAGCCAACAAGAAAAAAAGAACTTTGTTATCGGCATAGCGGTATTTAATAACGCCCGCTGCCTGCCCTTTGCCGACCACAGCCCCTGCATAGTCTGTGAAGAACACTGTCCGACCAATGACAAGGCAATCAAATTCAAAGAGGTCACAGTGATCAACTCTCAAGGAAAATCCATTGACTTACAGCAACCCTATCTCATCCCTGAACTCTGTGTCGGCTGCGGCATCTGCGAAAACAAATGTCCCCTTCCCGGCCATTCCGCCATACAAGTACTCAGCACCAGAACAACGTCAGAGGAAGATGAATATGGTCTATCCAAAAGCCTTTCCAAACAAAAAAGCCAGATAACATTTCATGTTTAACAAAAACAATAGAGCCCTGTTTTATAAAGCCTGGACAAGATTAATTTTTGCCTATCTTATTTCATTTATCATAAGTCTTGCTGCAGGAATTTTCTTTATAAAAGGCCTCAGAATCGCGCCGGAAACACTCTTGGAAATTTCCACCAAACGTCTTTCTTATGTATTTCCAATTTTTGAAACCGGGGCAGAAATGGGAATTGATGGAGGGATCTTATTATTTATCTGGAACACTCTGGGCGCATTATTTACAATTTCATTTCTTTATACATCATCACTCTTTAATCCCCATAACATTGGATTATTTCCACAAAATATACGAAAAGCATTCTGTGGCAGGAAAAGAATGAAACTGTTTTGCTTTCTGCCAGGGTGCCAAAAAATTGAGAACGAGTCCCTTCGCAGATTATATGTGTGGTTAATGATACCCTGGCTGGGAATGCTATTACTTGGAATAGAAAGCGGCCTGACTGTCTCAACATCTACTTACCTGTTTGGCTCATATTTTATTGGCCTTGTCTCCTTCATTCCTCACGGCATCATCGAAATCCCAACCATTACTTTTGCAGGCGCAGTAACTTTTTCTGCACATTTATTAATCAAGGAAAAGGCAAGAGGCAACAGGACAGATGAAATTTTTGAAACCATAGAAAAATATAAAAACGAGATCTCTTTACAAAAATCCGTTCTTACTGTCATATTCTGTCTGTTGATCGCCGGACTGATTGAAGGTCACATAACAGAGAGAATTTTAGACGCCTTGATGCAATAAACAAACACTGACGTGAGATGGGATGGATTTGAAGTTGTGATTTCACCGCCCGCAATAGCTATGCAAGCCGCTTTATAACGTATGGGAAATCAGTAATGTTGTAGAGTCAGAAGAGCAGGTTTCCCCC
>JAQYVF010000183.1 GCA_030145625.1 Desulfocapsa sp.
AGAGGACAAAGGTAACAAAAGTCAACAGATGCTGAATCCGTTCCTGGCCGTTGAGGCGGACTATTTCACTGGGTAGTTCTTTTGATTTTAGAGTAGTCATAGTGATCATCCTCTCAATGGTTTTTTCTGTTTTGGACTATTCTGTAAAAGTCCATGAGCTGATGTATCAGCATGCCGCCAATAACGACAGTAATAAGGAGGGTGTATATCCACTTCACGAGTATATACACCTTCCGTTCAAAACGCTCCTGCTCACTCATGTCACTGACATCAGAAACATCGGCGTCCATCAGGTCGCGCAGCCTTCTATCCGTATTAAGGCCACTGATTTGTTCAAGAGAGGTTTCACCTTTCACAAAGGCAGTCACCGTCTCATCAAATCCAAGTCCTGTCTGGTGAACCTTTCCAGTGGCGAAAGATTCACTGGCACCGGGATGACATTCCTGAGAACTTTCTGTGCTGGCACAGGTTCTTTGCAGATTTTTCATATACACAGGAGACTTTGACTCCTGCATGCTGCTAAGCGAGTGCACTGAGTAACCAACAGGCGCATGACAGCTTATACAATCGGGCATGTTATGATCACCGTAGAGCACACCCTTCCAGTGGTAAGTGTCACGATAATTTGCTGTGGCGGGGAGATCGTGTCGCTCCATCAATTTTTCATCCTGATGACAGTTGAGACAGAGATTAACCGTCTCTACAGCGGTTCTTGATCTGTGCAGCCTGTGGGAAAAATGCTGATAATAACGGTTTGCCCACTCTTTCTCCGTATGACAACCGATACAGCGGCGCAAGGTATCGCGGGAAACTCCTGAATCCTGACCAAATCCCTGAACAGGCTTGTAGACAGTATTCAGATGACAGTCAGTACAACCAGGCATGTCAGTGTTAAAATCTTTCTCTTTACCATCTTTTTTCTTGCCATGGATACTGTCATTAACTTCGGTATAGAGATTGCCATGGGAAAACTCTACGTCGGTAGAAGGCTCCTTGAGATGGCATTTGGTTGCACAATCGACTTTTTTCGTATCGGTGTGCGGAATAACGTCGAGATTGAGATGACAACTTCGACAGAGAACTTTTCCGTGAACGGAATTTTTGTATTTATCTTCGTTAACATAAAACAGGCGAACTTTCCCTGTCTTGTCCAGCCGAGCTAGGCCGGAATACTTATGACAGATCGCGCACCCCTCCTCATCGGCAGCAATTACCCAGACCGGTGCACTGAACAAAGCCAATACGGTCCATGTAATAATACATAACGCTACATGTTTCTTCATTTTCAACCCCCTCTTACTTGAGAAATGTTTTCTCGTCCTCAGCATCTTGACTATCACACTTCTCTCTTGCTTACTTTGAATGGAAACAAGACAACAATGTGTCCTTCCAGGGTGCCTCTTTTGGAATCACCCCCTATACAATGAAGTAAACGAGACCATCCACAGGAGTCACATAAGGATACCTGCAAGATCTGCAAACGGCATCTGTTTGAAAAAACAGTTAAAAAGAAGCCCCCACAGCCTCTCTACCTACCTTTTACTTTGCGCAAGATATTATTCTAATCAACGGAGTCACACAAGTGGCATATTGTCGCGCCACACTGTGGTATATGTAATATTTTTGGTAAGTTGACTAAGAAAACTACAATGTATTCAGTGCGTTAACAAAAGAGAGGAGCAGATAACGCGATGTAGGAAATATTATTGACAGATAAAAATTACCATTTCCCTAACCTTCCGTCCTTACAGGTTTACAAGAATGATTGTTTTTATCTGTCCACCATTTTTTCACTTCAACTTCTTTTTTGTACCTCAATCCACATCATCAATACTTGGACAAAATGATCTGCCTACTGTTTTGCCTCTTCTTGCTTGGCGAGGGTCCGTTTTATCCATCCGGTGCGGATATAATACTGCTGACCGGCATCCTGCCACAGTTCACAAGTCTCGTCCGTACGTTTTATTGGATAGTGCTCGACACTTTTATCAACCCGACATACACCTGACAGGGGATCATCCAGTCTGAATTTCCGACAACTGAGACATATTCTTTTCTGTAGCACAATCATATTGGTCCTTTAGATACAAATTCAAAGAGTTGGTGATAGCCAAAAGCTATTTATTCTTTTCATGATATAACTCCCAAGGCGAAAGGTCAATAACGCTTCACCAAACGATTTCAGCACTCTGCCAACTGTAGTCATAGTCACACCCTATGTAAAAGAAGAGTAGAGTAATCACGCTTCCTCCAGAAGAAAAAAGAATGCAGCGAGTCGTGCATTTCCAAGTATAGCGGCTTGGCCGCCAACATGTCGTGGCATGATCACAGGCACATGAAAATCTCCATCGACGACTCAAACCATAACAACACCATATTAAATAGATAAACATCACCCTAAAGAGATGAAAACAAGATCCGTTCATCCACTTACCCCCTCGTTTCATGCGTTGAAACATCTTGTCACAGCAAACAAGAATATGATAAAATTTAATAGAAGAGATACATAAAAAAAAGAAAGCCACCCATATTATCTGACACACAACTCAAGCAATGGAGGTGCCACAAACAACAGACATAAGAGGAACCCAAAACAGAGGAGGAAGAACTATGAAACGGCTACTATGCTACTTGACAATACTGGCTATCATGGGGCTCTCTACGCCCCTGACTGCAAAAATCCTAGGCCTCTACCGGATTGGTTTTCCGGATACGCACTCCACCCAGAATAATGGCAACGGAACCACTGGAAACGCTGATGTCACCACTGAAGAAGAGGACACCAGCACCACTCCGGTTGTTGTACCCAATGCAGGTCCTCTTCAGGACAAGATGTCAGATTCCGGCGCAACATTCGGCGACCTCTTTATCATTTCTCGCTACGAGGGCACAGAAAGCAAAAATGTACCGGCCGTGGACGCTAATGATGAACCCATTCTGGTCCTGGGTGACTGGATTGATGAAAACGGTGCCCCGGTCATTGATCCCAACACCAATCTTCCCTACCAGGTATATCAACAAGGCTGGACAACGGCTGACGCCATTGGCGGCGAGCCTATGCTGACCGAGGGATATGCTCGCTACACCATTGACGACGAAGAAACCGGGAATTTCGTTACCAATCCCATGACCGGCGATATTTACTACCCGGCACCCTATCCGAGCCAATGCGTACAACCACTAGCCGACTTCGAACGATGGGGGGATATTTCCTCTAAATCAGAGCTCGACAACAACCGTATCCCCATCGTTATGAGCTATGACGCAACCTGGGAACGTACCGAATGCGAAGTCGACCCCGGCCTGTTTATCGCCAACGGTGAAACCTGGAACGGAATCACATATTACAAAGACATTTACTGGGCTGACCTGGTGCAGGAGGTTGAGTTCGGTCGCCTGAACGTAGGAAGAGCACCGGACGCAGTTTTTGACCGGTCCTTTGACGAAGCAATCAACGCAATCAACCATGCCGACTGGATCTGGATTGATGCGGCAGGACGCATGGTACTGCGAACCAAGGTATATGACGAGTTCCTGACCGATGCAAACGGAGTCCCTGTCCTCCTGGAAACAGTAGAGAAAGCTATTGATTCACCCCTGGAAAACCTCGCCCTTTACCTCAAGTTAATGAAGGACGGCCATCTTATCACTCCGGCAGACGACAGAGAACCCATCGACCACTCACTTAATGGCGGCATCCCCGCCTGGAAGGCAATCGACCTCGAAGACGGTCCCTCAAACGCCCTCCGGCCAACAATCGATATCGACAAAATGATTAATTTCGGACTTGGGTATCTGGTTGACGCCCAGAATGTCGGCACCTACTTTACGCACACAGACGAAGAAGGCAATCTGGTGGTTACTGATGCCACCTGTGGCGGTTGTGAAGAGTGGTACGGCATCAAAACTCTTTCCGATCTTGATGTCTGCGCCGAAAAAGACTTTGAGTTCACAGCCAGTTTTCTTGCAGCTGCCGCAGACAAAACCGGTCACATGACAGTTGATAAAATCGTCTATTTCAACTCAATCGTGGGGATCAATAAAGTCGTTGGCTATAGCGCCTATAACGAAGACGGAACTCCTGCCGATGATGCTATAAATTACAAGAAAAATCCTGTCTATTTTGACTATGGTCTGAACCTGAACGAGTATGGCAGGACCCTCACCTACCAAAATCGCGGCAACGTAGACACATGGGGTGGCAGCGGCATTCCGGCGAGCTATACAGGTTCCACCGACGTATTGGTCGAATCCGCAACTGCAGGCACCTGGGTAGAAACAGAAATTATCCTCAACAGTATGGTATTCAACAATCAGGACCAGTCTGGAAATAATATCCGCGGATTCCGCTGGATGTCAGATGATGACCTTCGAACCATCGAGTACATCCATACTTATCAAATCCCGGGTTTGAGATAAGGCCACCTCGAAAAATTGCCTTTTTGCCCAAGCTCTTGGTCACAGTCAAGAAAATAATGATCACATATCAACTATATGCTGCGCTTATTTTTTCGTCTGCTCCTCGATCTTGAACAAAAAATCTAATTTTTCAAGGTACCCATAACAGCAAACCCAGCACTTCTACCGATGCGGGGTTACACAATGCAAGTGCGACCCCGCACACCATAGACTTCCCCACCAGCAGTTCCTGTATAGATGCCACCTATCCAAAATCATAG
>JAQYVF010000028.1 GCA_030145625.1 Desulfocapsa sp.
GCTTCCTTAAAAACTCACATACCCATGAGCGGAGAAAGCATTCCTCTCATGGGTTTTCTTGTTATGGTAGACCATATTCCTTCCCAAGCTGATTCGCACAGTTCACGGATGATGGCCTTCAGCTGAATAAAAAGAAACAAACAGCACACCCTGAACAGAACCATCAGGTTCATCACCAGGAATATACTGTTGATCCAAGCTTCTGAGGTTTTCAGGGTCTTCGCACGAATGTAGTTGAGCCTGTACCCATTCTTACCCTGGCCGAATTTGCCTTCAACAGGGATACGATCAAGAGCATCCTGACGTCTCTGTTGCTTTTCCTGTTTGATCTGCTCTGCGTTTTTTGAGGTCTTCTTTTTGGGCCGCCCAAGAGGTTTACCGCCGAACCGGATCCCCTTTTCTTTCATGTATTGCCGGTTGGCCCTGGTGCCATAAATTCCATCGGCAAGAACAACCTCCGGGTAACAACCACATCGCCCCTTGTATCGCTCTATCTGGTCAATCAGGTCCGTACTCTCATTGAATGCGTCCCAGCCGAAACGATCAACGACAGCAATACCGTCAACCATACTGACACTCAGCTTAGAACCAAATTCCACTTTGTGGCTTGCTTTACCCCGAAGAATCGGTCGCACATGCGGTTGATGGATACTGACAATTCGGTTATCACAGCGCCGTTTCTTATCCTTGTACATGGTGAACTGCTGGTCATACACATGCTGGATGATCCAGTACTGCCTCTGTCGCTTGTGGGGAAGGGGGAAGCACCGTCCGCCAATCAAATCGAGAAGTCCCTCAATGTAACCGAAGTTTCTTCGCAAATACTGCAGCTGCTCTCTTGTTCCCTTCCGGCGAGCTTTTCCACCAGGGTTCCGTTTTTTGGCTAAGGCCAAGTGCTTCTTCCTTGCCTGCTGCCTGTAGGTTCTCGGCTTCTTTTTGAATTCAGTCAGCTTATACAGTTCATCAATCAAGGCCTCGGAAATTTCCCTGCATTCATTCAACAAACTCAGGTCGGTTGGATACCGGATTGCCTGTTCGGCTGCCGTGGCGTCAACCAGCATCTTGCCTTGGTTTTCAACAGGATCTTCCTCGCTTGGGCCTATCCTTTTCTCAGTTTTCTTTTCCTCAAGACTGGCCAGGATCGTTTGTTCAAACGAGGAGAAGACCACATCCCCCATCCTTTTACGGATCGTTACAAACAGGCTGGCAGTGAAAGGTGCCTCGTCTTTATAGCTGGAAAGTCCAACAAAGTACTGAAGATAGGGGTTCTCCTGGATCTGCAGCACTGTTTCTTCATCGCTGAGGCTGAGCTTGTGCTTGATAATCACAGCACCGATCACCAACCTGGCATCCTTACCTGGACGCCCCTGTGTTCCGCTCATGCTTTTGTAATAACCGGTAGCGAGTTTATCCCATGGAATCGTGTGACTCCATTTGACCCATCGGTTCTCAGAATTCAGCTTTCCTCCAAAAGGAAGGTGAAAGCCTTCCAGGCTGAGTTGGCGACTACTTTTGTATCGAATCATGTGCAAGCCTTTTGAGGAGATTTACCTTGAATGCTTGCGTATTGTACCATTTTTCAGGATTTTTAAGTCTATAAAAACGATATGTTGAGACTTTTTAAGTTGAATCTAGTTAGAGGTTTCCTGTATAACGCTTCAACTCCCATGCGCTTCATCAGGGTTCCGGCATGTTTGCGACCAACAAACAACATCTCGGTTCAGTTGATCTTGGAGCATCCGTACCCCCATAAATGGGTCAATCCGAATCCCCCAACAGCACACTGTTGTATAAAAGTTGCAGGCTAAAGCCCCTGTAGCTTCGTCGCCGTCGGCGTCGGTCTCACCCGCACCAGGACTGACGCGGACGGCGATGAAGGTGCAGGGGCGCCCCTACTAGCTTTTGAGCCCGAGGTTGAGGTAGAAAACACTGCAGTTTTGGAGGACTGTAATCCTTCAGAATTTTGCACATGCCTTTTGCCTGCTCAGCCTATATCTGTAGGGCGGCTACGCACAAAACCCGTTTGGGAAACCCGGATATAGCCATTTCCTGCACCTTGTTTAAGTTCCTTTGTAGGAGTTATTGGTAGCAGATTTTCTCTTAACAGCTTGTGCAAATTTCCTAGGTCATCTACCTCAAACCTCATCAATAAAATGCAGGAATTAATAGACAAAAAAGATTTTATGGTTTACAATCACTCATCATCACGTATTTTCCTCTTCGCTGTTTCAAATGGGCAAACCAAGGTTAAATTTCCCCAATGAGGCAAACCATAGTAATTATGTTCTTCGTTACATGGTAACTAAGAACTCTGACTTGAGCAGCTTATTATTGCCTTTGCTGAACCTGAAATTGGTGATAACGGAGTGGTGTCTCCGACGGGGTTCCAACAAAAAGGCTGGCATAATCCGGCCACAACCAACTAACTGGACGACTGGGAAATTCCAATTCCAATAGAAGCGTTACACATCAGAAAAGCTTGGGCAACGATTGAAAATAACGAGAAGCAGAAAAAACTTCAAAACAAAACCAGGGGATATTGAAAAGTGGCTTAGATTGTCTACTTTTCAACACCTTTATGAAAACTATTCGCCACGTGGAAAATTGATTTTATAGCAAGCCACTTTCGTCCTGAATCGAATTCTGGCAATTCCCTTGCTAAGGCGGTATCGGTCCGAGGGGTATATGACAAAGTCCTATATCTCTCATCAATGTTAAATCGACACCTTTTTTTCAAAATATCCTACTAACCTCTACCACTCGAACTAGCTAAATTCCTTAACATTATTACTCTATGACCTTCCCTTAAGAATACCCTTAGCAAAGACACATACATGCCTGAAAACACAAATAATCAAATCAACTCTAGCAATAAGCATATCAGTATTAATACATTAACTATTTTACTTGCTGATGAATTATCAAAATTCGAAACAAAACTCGGTGAGCGGGTTGAACTTGCGTTCCTTGGACAACAGAAAGATGGTGAAGACGCGCACAACCACTAAAATACTCGTTCGCACTAAGAGCGGTCAACCAAGCGTTGTAATTGTCTGTTCAAGAACAGCGTCACCACATTTGATAGAGCGTGGCACCAAGATGACTGAGGAGATCCGAGCTATCATCGGTGAACTACCAAGAAAAGCGATAATTCGTCCACTCAGTCACGGCTATATTGACGAGCGTAGTTACGTAATGCTTCCGTATTGCCGCGAATTTTCCTCATAGAAGCCGATTCGAGTCTGCCAACGTTTTTGGCTACAGAAATACCTTTTACAGTTGTTGCGCGAATCAACAACAGCAGCCACTAACAAGATCAACCCAAACAAGGTTACACTTACATCCTTTTCATCAGTGTTGCGATATCTAGGACAACAACGCTTCGTGGATGAAGGCCTTCAACGGTCTATCACCTACGCTCTGGATCGAACAGAAAGTGGAGTTTGGCAACCTCGACATACAATCGACCACAATGATTTCTGGCTAAATAATGTAATGCTGCCTGCACAAGACCAAGCAAAAACCAGGCAGAAGTATCCTTTTATTTTGATTGATTGGAGCGGCGCAAACCCCTATGGATACGGCATTTATGATCTTTTCAGAATCGCTCGAAGCTTGAAACTATCTGACAAGGCAGCACTGTGAGCTAGAAGATACACGCGGCCATCTTCTAACTACACTAGCGCGATTGCATCAGCACCTGGAATATTTCCCTGAATCGCGATATCTTGAGATATTACGTTCATGCTGGGTGCGGCTAAACAAAGCTCTTCTTTTTTAACAAAAACTTGATACTCCACACGTCAAACCGTTACGTTACAGACTGTTTTATGTGTAAACCACAACTACCTTTTAGCTTGACATAACTAAAAAAGCTCATGAACCATCTCAAACGACAACTCAGAAGACGTTTAGGACCAACCTTGCAATTAATGGGGCAAGCCACAGGTATGATGCAACTAATGGCCAACGTCAGGCAAATCAAGGGCGCGGTCATCCTAATGTACCATAGTATAGCTGATAATAGCCAAACACAATGGATTGATCCAAGTAATCATGTCCCTACTAAGGTATTTAAGAAACAAATAGCATTCCTTGTTTCACAGAGAAAAGTTGTTGCCTTGGATGATCTTGTCACGACACTTCAGCAAGGTAAGACACCTAAAGATGGAACTGTTGTTATAACCTTTGATGATGGTTATCTCGACAATCTTACCATAGCCGCCCCGATCCTCGACAACTATGGCCTTAGCGCATCTATCTTCCTGCCAGTCAATTACATTGATCGCGGTGAAACCCAGTGGATTGATCAGGTTTACTGCGCCTTTAAATCTCGTACAAAATCCAAACTAATCTGGGGACAAAATGCTGTAACCTCATTCAATCTTGATGAGGCCTCGCAGTACAATAATGCCTACCATAAGGTATGTTTATCCATGCTGAGTGCGACGGCAATACAGCGTCGAGCCTGGCTGAAGACATTACAGGATAAACTTCAACCTTCTATCCAACCACCACGCCTGACTATGACTTGGGATGAAATACGAACCCTGTCAACTAAACATCAATGCTTCCAAATTGGTTCCCATACCTTGGAACACACTGATATGACAAACATCTCACTGAAGAAGGCGAGACATGAATTAACATATAGCACTCAGCGCATTAAAGATATTATTGGCACCCAGCCTCACCATTTTTCTTTCCCCTACGGCAGAAGCTCAAAAGACTTACGCCAACTCGTTGCCGAGACAGGTTTCAAATCGGCATTCTGCGGTGGCAATACTGATCCGATCGTCACCTCAATTAATGATCTATACGCTTTGCCACGTATTAAAGCACCGTCATCAATGGGCCACTTTGATATGTTAACAAATTGCGCCAATACGGGAATCTGGAGAAAACTAGGACAATGAACAGCCGCAAACCACAGGTCACTGCCATAATCGTCACTTATGAATCGAGTGACACGGTTGGTCATACAATGGACGCCATGCAAGAAGCGCATGTCGGAGGGCTAGTAAATGTCATCATTGTTGATAATGCCAGTACTGATGGAACAGCCGATTACATCGCTAAAAACTACCCATGGGCTTTGCTAATTCGTAGCAACAAAAATCTTGGCTATGGACGCGGCTGCAATCTCGCTTTCCAGAAAGTAACGACGCCATATGTACTCATCCTCAACCCAGATGCTGTGATAGAACCTACCGCATTGCAAACACTTGTTGACTTCATGACAATGAACAATCAGGTAGGAATCACAGCACCAGCAATCGTTGAAGGAGAGAAAAACCTCCAGAGCGCCGGCCTTATGACCACCCCTTCCACCCTGTTGAAAACGGCATGTGGCTACCGCCAAGCCATGCCTGAAAGCCAACCCATCATCCCTAACAACTCACCTTTTCAAACATCGTGGGTCTGCGGCGCGATTATGCTCATTCGTACCGACCTTTTTCAAAGAGCTGGTGGTTTTGATCCACGCTTCTTTCTCTACTTTGAAGAGACGGATCTTTGTCGTCGTGCAACACAACTAGGCCAGGAAATATGGGCAGTGGGTGAAGCGGTCACAGAACATATTGGAGGAGCAAGCGCAAAAAGAACCGGACAATCCTTAGTGTCATCATGCATTTCCGAACATTTTTATCGCAGCCGTTTCTATTACCTAGTCAAACACTTTGGATGGACAAAGGCCATTGGTAGTGAATCACTTGTGCGAGCTGTACAGTTTCTCCGTAACTGCAGGCATAAGCTCTCAATGCAACCTGAATCAATACAACAAATCCATAAAAAACAACCCTTCCTCCGCTTCCCTCAACATCCGGATGACGTATCATGAAATATGAAGTCATCCAAGGACATGAGTTGACACCAGTTCTCGTTGCTCGATGGGCACAGATCCAAGAAACAGATGCCGCACTAGCCAACCCCTATTTCAGGCCGGAGTTCACCCAGGCAGTTGCTGCTGTGCGTGATGATGTCCAGATCGGAATTCTGACAGATGGTGGTGCCACCCTAGGATTCTTTCCATTTCATCACAACCGGGGGGGGATAGCCCGGCCCATTGGCCTAGGCCTGTCTGATTACCACGGTGTGATTGTCGATCAAAACACCAAGTTAACAACCGAAGAACTCTTGCTAGGCTGTAATCTTATCCGCTGGGAATTTGACCACCTCATAGCCTCTCAACAACAGTTTAATGATTTCCACACAACAGTAACCCATTCACCAATAATTGATGTTTCACAAGGTCTTGAGGTATACGAATCATCGCTTGACAAATCAGGTCGTAAACAGCTTAGGGAGGCACAACGAAAACAAAAAAAACTTAAAACAGAGGTTGGCCCAGTCACTTTCACGTTGCACTCGCAGGATAAAGATATCTTACAACAACTCATCAAATGGAAGTCTCAACAGTGTCAGCAGACAGGAACCGTGGACTTTTTTGCACAGGAATGGTGCGTGCAGCTTATAAAAAATATCCATAGCACCAGGGGAAACAACTTTGGCGGTATTTTATCCTGTTTGCATGCTGGAGATACTTTGGCAGCCGTCCACTTCACCATGTATTCTCACGATGTATGGCATTCATGGTTTCCAGCGTACAACGACAAACTACTGAAATATTCACCTGGCACGATCCTCCTTTTTGAAATTATCAGGTCTGCGGCGAAGAGAGATATCCACTATATTGACCTTGGGAAAGGCATATCGTTATACAAGAAGCGGGTTATGACAGGTGGCATTTCTGTTGCTGAGGGCAGCCTTGAAATATCATCACCAAAAAATACGATCCATCATTTTATTGAAATAGTTGAACAGTGGAGCCAGCAATCTTCCCTAAAACCGTTTCTCCGGTTCCCCGGCCGAATGATCCAGAGCATAAAACGAAAGAGGCGGTATAAATGAACCGATTTGCCCATGACTGTTAGTCGCGCTACTGATATCCCAAAAGATAAACAACCAACGAGATTCACCTCTAGCCTGGCAGGAAATATCTTGCGACGGCTAGTGCGCTACTACCGAAAGTGGTTCCAGAAGCGTAATTATATTTTCGTCCACCAGGGGCCATTCAAGCCTGTGACATCTCCTGCTTGTGAATTCATACAATATAATAACTTTGCAGACCTACCAGATCATATGTTAAAAGAAATTAAACGCCAAGGTGGACAGAAGACACTTACAATAGACCATAGCGAGCTGGAACAAAACGGTATCATGTGGGCTGCGTTTCTGGACAAGCAATTGACCGGGGTTTTATTTACCCGTCGCGGTATACATTTTAACAGGTGGTTTGTCAAACTACAGCATGATGATATCGTCATCTTCCGTGTGCGTACCTATCCAGAATTTCGCGGCCAGGGAATAGCCCCTGCACTTATGAATTATGCTATAAATAACTCACTGGCATCAGGTGATAATGCATACATTGACTGCAGAGTCTACAATAAACCATCAATACGCAGTATTGAAAAAGCTGGCTTTTCACTGATTGCCACGATGAAGCCAATATCGCGTGCACAGGCACTTTCATGACTGAAATTGGCATAGTGATCATAGGTAGGAATGAGGGCGAACGATTATTACGTTGCTTCACCTCGATCTTACAACACACTAATTTCAAAGCAGTTGTCTATGTTGACTCCGGTTCTACTGACCAAAGTGTTAATATTGCAGAATCATTTGGGACAGACGTTGTGCTACTTGATATGAGCACTCCATTTAGTGCTGGCAGAGCAAGAAATGAAGGATTTAAACATGTAATCCACAAGCATCCAAAGCTGCAATATATTCAATTTATCGATGGAGATTGTGAACTATGTGACAAATGGTTTGCCTCTGCCTCACAACACATGAAGGAACATGCCTCTTGTGCCATTGTAGCTGGCCGACTAAAAGAACGATTTCCTGACAGGAGCATCTACAATCTCCTTTGTGATTTTGAGTGGAACACTCCTGCTGGTGAAGTAAACTCTTGTGGGGGAATATTTATGATTCGTAAAAGTTGTTTTCTTGAAGTTGGAGGATTCAACCCTGAAGTAGTATCTGGTGAGGAACCGGAATTGTGTTATCGACTTCGAGAAAATGGATGGACCATCTTTAGGTTGGCCCAACTAATGGCCCTTCACGATTCAGCAATGACAAGATTTCCCCAATGGTGGAAGCGATCAATCCGCAGTGGCCAGGGATTTGCTCAAGGGTATGCACTCCACAGTTCTGGCTCCAACTATAAGCTTTTAGATTTACTACGTATTTGGGTTTGGTCTTTTGTTTTTCCATGTCTGATTTTTTTCTCAGCAATGTGGGGCAGTCCTTGGTGCTTATTTTTATTTATTATTTACCCAATCCAAATTCTCAGGATAGCAAAAAACATTAACAACATTCTTGATGACTGGAATCATTCCTTTTACTATGCTTTTTTTAATGTCCTTGCTAAATGGCCACAGCTTTTCGGACAGGTGATTTTTTTAACAAAAAAAATATCTAAAAAACACCTCACGATAATTGAATACAAACAATAATTACATTATGTTACAAACAAATTACAGTCCACAACATATACTTCTAACCCTACCTTTTTTATAGCATACTATCTATGATTCAAAATAGTTATCTTCTTATCTCACCTTGCCGCGATGAATCCGAGTTCATGCGCCAAACACTTGACAGTGTTATAGCCCAAACAATCCAACCTTCTTTGTGGGTGATTATCGATGACGGATCCACTGACCAAACCCCTGAAATTTTAAACCAATATGCAAGGAAATATAATTTCATAAGAATTATCCACCGCAAGAACCGTGGATCCAGGCAAGTCGGACCTGGAGTTATTGAGGCATTTTATGCTGGTTATCACAATATTGACGTTGACAATTTTGAATATATCTGCAAATTAGACCTGGACCTTGAGCTACCGCCCAAATACTTTGAAATCCTTCTCCAACGATTTGCAGAAAATCCACGTATTGGCACATGTAGCGGTAAACCCTATTTTGTCGATAAAAAGACAGGAAAACTACTGAGTGAAAAATGCGGTGATGAAAATTCTGTGGGTATGACCAAGTTCTTTCGCAAAAATTGTTTTGACCAGATTGGCGGATTTGTGCAACAAGTTATGTGGGATGCCATTGACGGCCATCGCTGCAGAATGCTGGGCTGGATAGCCTGTAGCTGGGATGAACCAGACCTACGCTTTACCCATTTGCGCCCTATGGGGTCAAGCCAGAATGGCATGCTGACAGGGCGCATGCGCCATGGGTTCGGCCAGTACTTTATGGGGACAGGATTTATATATATGACAGTTTCATCCCTCTACCGAATGACCCATCCTCCTCTCATCATCGGGGGGCTGGCTATGTGGTGGGGTTATGTGCAAAGTCTACTTTTTGCCAAAGAACGGCTTCAGGACCCTACATTCAGAGCATTCCTGCGCAACTACCAGTGGTCATGCCTGTTAAGAGGAAAAGCTAAGGCTACAACCTTACTTAACACCCAAAGAGCTCCTTACTGGGATTCGTCCGCATCCAATCCATCCTCTCCCTCCGCCACCATGACACCTCCAAATCCTATAGCATGAACCCACTGCCCGCAAATATAAAACACTTGCTTTACGGATACCTCGGAGAAGAAGAGACACTACCCAAAGTAGAAATCTGCTACACACGTAGTAAAAATCGAGGTGGTGTACTGCGTCTACCACAGGAGGGCGGAGGATCAGTGGTGATTAAAGTATGGCGCATCAATAACCTTAAAGAACGAGTTAAGAGTGCAATGCATATCAGCAACGGATGGCGAGAGTGGCGTATGCACCGATTTATTCATATGAATAGTATTTGCGTTCCTGCGCCCTTGTACTTTCATTGTCTTACCACACCTAACGGGAAATACTGGGAGGTTATGGCGCTTGAGGATCTTGGTAAAGTCGAGAGCGGTGTGCCATATTTTAAGCGTTTGATAAAAACTGGGCAGGAAAAGAAAATCACTGATTTTGAAGATCAAGTCATTCTCACAACTGCGGGACTGCTAAGTCTGCAAATCCATGATATTGATAACCAGTTAAATAATTTCCTGGTCGATCCATCAGAACGCATCGCTCGTATTGATTTTGAATGTGCACGTAGATACCTTTTCCCTTCTAGTTACCGTTCTGAGTATGCTAAAATGCTTGATCGGCTCTTTCGGAGTCATATTCACGCGACGTACCCTAACAGTGAAAGGAGTTGCCAATTCATATCCAAGGTAATGGTAAGATTATCAGTTCCAAAAGATATCAAACTGATGACAACTAAGATCACCATGAACAAATTACAATATGAGAAAGAACTAACAGGAATCGATTATGCTATTACATTTGACTGGTAACAACACACAAATTGAATCTTCACGATAAACTGGTCATATTAGCGATGGATAATATACAACCCAAAATACAATCATCCGTTAGTTCAAACAACAAATATTGGAAACGATGGAACTCTATATCTGCAGAGATACCTGATTGGAGCCGAGAACACAGCAAGCAATATTGGGATCCAGGAAAAAAACTAATCGCAGCAATTCGAAGTTACCAGATATGGTGCGACCGCCGAGGCCCAATAGCTGCATTTATGCAGCGCATTTCAGTTTTACGACATCGTTGGTGGACAATCGTCACAGGTGCTGATATTCCACTCAATACGAGCATCGGCGGCGGTCTTTTGCTCACGCACCCCAACGGTATAGTCATCCACCCGAAAACTATCATAGGAGCTAACTGTTTGATCTTTCAACAAGTAACCTTAGGGAAAGGCGGGAAAAAGCCAGGTACCCCTATATTGGGAGGACATGTTGATATAGGAGCTGGAGCAAAGGTACTGGGCGGCATTTGTATAGGCAACCACGTGCGCATTGGGGCCAATGCTGTTGTGCTTACGGACATACCAGCCTTCAGTACTGCAGTTGGAATACCAGCACGAATCCTCCCTAGACATGAATCAAACAAGACCAAGAAAGCTGTTTTGTAATTTATATTCTCACAAAAATCCCCCCTCATTAAGAAAATTGTAATTAAAAGGAAACAAACTTGACATCGAATCAAGATACTACTAACAAACGACGTCTACCCTTATGTAAAATTTCATCAGCACTCATCGGTGGAGGGGTAATTTCAGCACAACATCTCAATACCTTGAGAGGCATTAGGGGAGTTGAGATCGTCGGGGTGTGTGATTTGTCGCCAGCACTGGCACAATTCACGGCGGACCGATTCGCAGTACCAAGTTGGTTCACAAATTACCATGAAATGCTGGAATGCAGCGACGTCGACGTGGTACACGTACTGACTCCTCCAGCCACCCACGACCGTATAGTCAGAGACTGCCTTGATAGCGGCAAACATGTGATCGTCGAGAAACCAATTGCTCTGTCCCATGCTGCATTTTGTGAATTATGGGACTACGCTGCTACGCGCAATCTGCAGCTGATCGAAAATCATAATTATCGCTTCAATGAACCAATCCAACAAATCGAGCGGGCTATCACCACTGGTCAGATCGGTACCGTAGAAGAGGTTGAGGTGCGGATAAATGTCAACATTCGCGGTGGCGGCCGTTACTCTGATAGAAACCTGCCTCACCCCAGTCACCAATTACCCGCAGGGATCATTCACGAATTCATTACCCATTTTTCCTACATGCTCTTAAACTTTATGCCGCCAGCAAGCATAGACAATATTAACACAATCCGTGCGGCCTGGCGCAACCATGGCGGTGGAAATCTGTTCAAATATGACGACCTTGATGCAACCATCCTGGCAGGTTCAACCCATGGACGACTCAGATTCTCTTGCCACCAATGGCCAGATTGTTTCAGCGTGCAGATACGAGGTTCTGACGGTGTAGCAACGGCAGAGTTATTTCATCCAACTTGCCAGGTAACGAAACACCGTCCAGTCGGTCAGCACCTGACGCCGCTGGTAAATTCATTGGCCGGTGCACGAACCATGACCCAGTCCGGGTTCGGTAGTATATGGCGAAAAATCCGCAACCACGGTGCCTATGAAGGATTATCACGTTTTCTGGAACTAACCTATGACTCACTGTGCACCAACAAAGAACCACCAGTAACTTACCAGCAGATGAATGAGACCAGCCGATTGGTAGATGCATTATTGGCTTTGGAGAATCGTATATGAAACTGCTCATAACTGGTGCGGGTGGTTTTCTCGGGCGTTACGTTGTGGACGCAGCGCTGCAGGGTGGCCATGAGGTGCATGCAATGGTGCGGCCCGCCTCCCACTCTATCCCTGATTCATGGCAAGGTCATTCGAAAATCACAATTGTCCGCGCCGATCTGCGCTCAGCACACGGCATCGCTGAGCTGCTGGAAGGTATCGATGGCGTGATTCATTTGGCAGCATCAAAGTCTGGCGACCTATATGAGCAATTTGGCGGCACGGTCATTACTACGGAGAATCTTCTGAATGCCATGCCCGAAGCTGGTATTGACAGGTTGGTGGTAATCAGCTCTTTTTCAGTGTACGAATATCAGCAACGTTGGGCATGGAGTAAGCACGATGAGACCTCCCCCCTGGCAATTGATCCATTAATGCGTGATGAGTATTGCCAAACCAAACTTATCCAGGAGCAACTTGTTCTTGAACGAGCGAAAGCCCACGATTGGCAGTGTGTTGTGCTGCGCCCTGGAGTAATCTACGGACGAGATAATCTCTGGACAGCTCGCCTAGGCATGCAGATCAATAAACGCTGGTGGATGCGCACCGGGACGTTCGCCTCCTTGCCACTGTCCTACGTAGAGAACTGTGCTGAGGCCGTAGTTCGTGCAGCTGAGTACAATGGCAACCCGCGGCAACTAATATTAAACGTTGTTGATGGGAAAACACCATCACAACGGGCCTATCTCAAGGTATTACAAAACAAAATGACCCCCCGCCCGCATATCATACCAATCCCATGGACGGTGATGCGGTTACTTGCCCGCCTGGCCTGGCTGACCAATCGTATCTTTTTCAATGGCACAGCAAAGGTACCAGGATTATTCGTACCGTCACGACTGCATGCACGCTGCAAGCCACTACGTTATACGAATAAAAAGATAGTTTCGACCTTGGGTTGGAAACCACGATATTCCTGGCAAGAAGGAATTAATCGATCACTCCAAAATGCGGATAAAATAAAATGAAAGTGCGGCTGGCATACCTTTGCGGTGAATATCCACGAGCGACAGACACCTTTATCCAACGAGAGGTCAAAAGCCTGCGCAAAGCAGGATTCCACGTAGAAACAATTTCTGTGCGTCGTCCGTCACAATTGGAACAGGGAACAGAGGAACAGCGCCAGGAACGCCAGGGGACCCATTACCTTCTACCCTGCTCCCCATGGCGCGCCTTGTCCGACCATCTTAGCATTATACTTCATACACCGGGTCGATACCTTCACGGCCTTTGGTTGGCTTTAAGAGTCCGCTCACCTGGAATACGGTCATTAATTTATCAACTCTTCTATTTTACCGAGGCGGGATTGGTAGCATCCCGGATGAAAAAACAAGGATTGTCTCATATCCATAACCATGCACCTAACGCCAGCGGATATGTAGCCATGCTCGCGGCAGAAATCGGTGATCTGACCTATAGCATGACCTTACACGGATTCGGGATTCTGTCTGAACCGCGCAGATGGCGGCTGAAAGAAAAGATCGAACGTTCGTTGTTTACAATTTGTGTCAGTCATCATGCCCGGAGCCAAGCCATGCTTTGGTCCGATCGTGTCTGCTGGCATCGACTTCACATTGTGCATTGCGGTATCGAGCCAAAACTTGCCATTGCTCCTCGCAGTCATACAGGGAAAGGCCTAAACATTTTGTTTGTGGGACGCTTCGACCATGTCAAAGGATTGCCGATTTTACTTGATGCTTTTGCCATTCTTGCTGATCGAAATAAAAATTTACATCTCAATCTAGTCGGGGACGGACCGGAACGACCAGCTCTTGAGGCAATTATCCAGGCAAAAAATCTCCCTGAACGGGTTACCTTCCATGGTTACCGATCACAAGCTGAATTGCATGACTTTTACGCCGAGGCTGATGTCTTTGTAATGACGAGTTTTGCCGAAGGAATCCCTGTTGTGCTGATGGAGGCCATGGCCTTTGGGGTTCCGGTGGTAGCACCACGCATTACCGGCATTCCAGAATTAGTAACGGATGGTGTTAACGGATTACTAACCACACCGGGTGACGTCAATTGTCTCGTGGCACGCATCGAATCCATACTCAATGATGCCGAACAGAGGAACCGTTTTGCAGTTGAGGGCAGAAAAATCGTTAAAAAGGAGTTTAATCTTAAAATTGAGACCACACGTTTGACGACAATTATGCAGGATCACTTAGCGAAATGAAATCTATTTTTTCGTTTAGTTACGCATTATCTTTCCCGAGCGAACTCACCTCGAATACGCTTCCACACCACCAACGCCGAAACCAGCAGCGGCAAACCAACCAGCACTGCCACAGCCATGGCCTGACTCCACACATTGGCGAACTCTCTTAACCACACTGTCACCAATACAGCTGGCACTCCATACGCTAGCACCCCCAGCGTGAATCGTACCCCCTGTATCAAGATGGCCCGTCGTTCAATAGGCACGTGCCTTAAAAGATAGACATGAGCTATAACTGGCCCAATTGCCAATCCCATAATAAAGCCTGGCAATTGGGCGATCCTATAGCCACCAATGGCCAACACAATCCCTCCGCAGCGCCAGACATTTGCCATAAAAAGTGCGCGCGAATTACCCAATGCCAGCGGAATCCGGTCCATTGTCAACATCACAATCATAGCCCAGATATATAATGCCAACCACTGGGCGATTGCGCCAGCCTGATGGTAACGCGGATCCCAAAGTGTCTCAAAGAACAGTGGAGAAACCACTGCAAAACTGATACATACCGCCCCCCCCGCCCATAACACGATTTCTCGTGCCCGTAAGGCCACGGAAATCATTTTTTCTGGTTCTTTTCGAAACTTTGAATACACCGGGAACAGTACCGTGCCACCCAGCCGCGTTGTCACATGCAGTGCAACCTTGGCAAACACAAGGGCAATGGAGTAAATACCAAGTTCTTCTAGAGACAAGAGATTACCCAATAAAATCTTATCCAGATTCATTGCCAAAAAAGTAAACAATGTACTTAAAAAAATCCACTTACCAAACTTGAACAACTCGTTTACACATTGCCGATCCCAACCAAACTTCACACGACATCCCGGAACAATCAAATGGCTGACTACTACTTTAAAGACGATAGAGGCCAGCACTCCACCCACCATGGCCCAGACTGTCGGTCGCAACAATGCCCAAGTGACCATCACTGTAAGTGAGACCACCTGCGATGCCAACTCCAGCATCGTAATGCGCCCTATCTGTAGGTTCCGGTTTAACGTTGCCAAAGCTGTAGAGTTAAACCCTGCTAATACAGCTCCAAATCCTGACACAGGTAGGATATACATAAGTTGCCATGCTGCTGGGTCATTCCTCGCAAACAGAGCGGCCAAGGGCCAAGCAAGGATACAAGAACATATCCAGAGTGCAGCCCCTCTAATGACCTGAATCGTCCAGGCGGTATTGAGAAACACCGGATCATCACCACGTGCGTTCTGGATAATACTCGGGTTAATACCAACATCAGAAAACATACTAAGGCCCTGCTGGACAACCTTCACCAACGCCATTAACCCAAAAATCTGCGGTGTCAGCAGCCAAGCCAGCACGAGATGACTACCCAAGCGCAACACCTGACTAAAGCCATATCCCCCTAAAGTCCAGATGGAACCCGTCAGAGCCAATAATTTTAGTGATTTTTTTTTATTTTTCATTTCAAAATGTTACATACAGCTGACGTGGTCAACAAAAAGTGGACACTTTCTTAAGCAGCTTTTAGGGTCGGTCGACAATAGTGGAGACTAAATCTTTCACACTGCGAGCAGTCTTTCGTAATATTTTTTCTCATAGGCAGCCGGTGAAAGATAACCCAATCTTTTCTGCTTCCTCAGAGGTGAACTCCTACATGTACCCCTTCGTTTTCGGCTATATCCTGCTGTAAACGTTCAGGCCCGCATGCCCCTCTCACGTTCGTTTATGGGCAGCCTTGATGACAACTTTCAGATGAGCGTCATCTTGCTTTCGACGCGATAGTGGTCGGGAACGCCAGCTGTAATATCCGCTTTCCGACAATCCCATCTGATTACAAAAGGTTTTGACTGGATACTGGAGTCGAAATTTCTCAATTATGGAATATTTCATATCAACTCCTTCGCGAAATATGCCGCGGTTTTTTTCACCCACAGGGCATAAACAATATATCCCGCTCCATCTTTACCTGGGCCAGTTCCCTCTTTGCTCGGGCCAACTCTAGATCTGTATCGCTCAACTCCCTTCAGTTCTTTCCGATATTTCCCAATTTCCCATCCTTACTGGCTCTCAGCCAATTACTGACAGTTGATTTGGGGACATCGAAACGCCTAGACGCCCAAGGACACTAAGATCTTGATCGATAACAGTGTTACCGCCTCTTCCCGAAACTCTTTTGAGCATCTACCTTGTGGAATTCTCTTCATTGTGACACCTCCGCTTTCTATTTTAAAAGATTGCGATTTGGTGTCCACTTTTTTCAACCTACCTCAGCCCGGCGTGAGCAGGTGTTTTTATAGATCAATGGACCACGGATGTTATGCGTCATCGTAGCCTTCCTGAACTGAAAAATTTTGCACGCACTATTCGTAAACACAAACCACTGATCCTCAACTACTTTCATGTGCCAAAAAAAGAATTTCCTTCAGGCATTGTAGAGAGCTTCAACAACAAAGCTAAACTGACTATCAGAAAATCCTATAGGTTTCGGAGTGATAAATTGCGTAAAATGGCACAATATCAATCGCTTTAAAATTTTCCGGTTCCAGAGGTCACCCATAGATTTGTCTGAAGATGTTTTAAAATATTTCAGTCAGGAAATTGCGAAACACCTAAAAGATTTTTCTTAGACAGAGAACAGACTGTTTGCAGTGCAGATGTGATTGTCTTTCGAAGGTTACTTCGATTAAAAAAAGACTCTTGTAACGCGAGTAAAGATTTTTCATCAAAAAAATCCTCTGAATTGATCACCATGCCATGATCCAACCCAAAGTGGCTGTACATCCCTTCAAACTTATCTTGATAACCAATAGCAAGCGACGGTACGTTATTCACAAGCCCGAGGACTGCCAAATGCATTCGAGCCGTTAAGATGAAATCCAAATTAGCTGTGAGTGCAGTAATATCGTTAGAATTAAAAGGCTCTAATAAACAAAAACATGAAATTCCTTTCTCCTCGTTGAGTCTTTTTGTTAGACGTTCTGCCATAGCAATATCACTGCCTAGCTTGTGAGAATGTCGAAAGTCGTGAGGAATTGCCACCACGGAGATAGAAACATCATTTCCTTCGATCAGTGACTTGACCAAATCAACCGTACGATCCAGAATACGCTCTGGATCTTGTGGAACCTTTTTTTTACCAATTCTAAATGGATAATCGTTAATATTAATACCTAATATCTGACATCCTTTCGAGTGTTCATTAATAACCCATGCCAAACACTTCTCCATTGAGGCTGATAGCGAACCTACTGGTCGAGAAAGAAAAGCCAAATCTGCACAAATAGTATAATTGGTAGCCCCTGTGTATTTTTCAAATCGTTCCGCTGACCTTTCATCCCTGAGAAAAAAAGAAACCTTGTTTAGTTTTTGAAAGTGTTTAACTATCTCAATATTTGGATCATGGTTAAAGCTAAAGCCTAATATCCGTGTCTCCATCCCAAGGTTCGATGCAACAAATGCACAGTCAAGCCTCTTTAACGTTGATGACACATCATAGGCGCCATCCATAATATCGGCACCTATAATCCAGCAGCGCTGTCCGGTGATAATAAACCTCAAAGCATTCATATGTTTTGTAATGAACTTGTCAGTACTTATCGCATCCACACTCACTAGTTCCCTAAAAAAAGATTCTTCCCATCCATCAGTTGTTTGACCTGTAAGCAACCGAACCGACTGGCCTTGAGAAGTAAAGTAATCCACAACCACTCGAACCATTGCATCATCACCAATGCTTCCATAACCAGTTGGCAACACAAGGTAAATATTTTTTTTAAGTGGGAGAATTCGACAAAAAAAACGTAACCACTTTAATAAACACAAAAATAGCGATTGTTTCATCATAATGAACCTTTAAACATTGAATGAATTTAAATTTTTCCCATGGAATCAAGCCCATTATCAACATGATCACAAAATACCTGAAATCCATAGAATTGATCAATGATCTTTTTCCCCTTGCGCTCCAAGGAATGCCTCAGAGAGGGGTCTTTAACAAGCTCTACAATCCCTGAAATCAAATCACATGGTTCATCTGCAATATAAAGGGCATCGTAATGTTTCAATTTATCATCAAATCCTCGTACTGCATGCTGCGCAGCTACAAGCGTTCGACTATATGACAAGGATTCCATTACTTTAATTTTTGTACCAGCACCATCCCATAAAGGAACAACCGAAACACAAGCCCCTTGATACTCCTCTTCAAGGTTATCTACAAATCCAATTGCAAAAACACCTTTGACCCTAGACCACTTTTTCTTGTAATATTCAGGGAGAGCCGAGCCAACAACACGCAACGTTGCGTTAGGCAGCTGTCCAACAATTAATGGCCATTGAAACTCGATAAAGTCATCCAAACCTTTAAGGTTGACCTTATGATTGAAAGAACCAACCCATAACACACGGCTATTACTAGGTGAAGGAATGTAATCCTGACACGCTATTTGCGGAAAAAAAGTGTTTGGCACGATTGACGTTCCGTCCATGTTCAATCTGATCTGATCTTGAAAACTCACAACCCACCTCTGGGTATATGAATTGACCAATTCCGCATAAATAGAACATATCTGACGATATTTCAGATAAATAAAAGGTCTTAGGTAAAATGGTGTGGTGTTCGCTTTTAGCCGATTCAAAATTACTGAGTCATCCATATCATCTATGTCAATAATTGATGGCTTAATCAATGAAACCCCTGCACGATGGCTGGTTTTTAGATATCGTCCGATAATAAGATTGTAGCCTCCGTCCATAAAGACTTCTGCAATGGATGCATGCACTGTCTTGTCTGTGCTATATTCATGCCTGCTGTGCATAAATAGACGTTTAGCATTTTTTAAAAATGCTCCATCCTCTTTCAATGAATGATAACCCGCAATGGAATAGCCATTATTTATTAAAAAATCGACTTCTTGTTGTCCCCTCAACATAAAAAGATCAACTTTATGGTTTCGCGCGAGTGCTTTAATTAGAAGGTTAGTCCGTTGACTACTCCCTGCAATTGCCGGTATCGGCATATTATATGTCACAAATAATATTTTCATTTCAACTTCTTTTAAAAATGTAATGCATCAGCAAGAAATCCGGAAAATGTTACCACTGATTTAGTAGAGTTACATTCTTCTAAATATGGTTAACTTTAGGTCACTTCATACTCCAACAGGGACCAAAAAAATAGCAAATCCCCCATTATAGGTTGTAAAATTGTCTGGACCACTTTCCCCTTCCTTTTCCACGCTATAAATCCCAAAAATATAGTTCATAGCCACATCCACACTACCCGTCTTCTTTCCCTGCCCATGTCCTTAGCCTTTTGGTTAGCAGTAGTAAAAAAACATCACCATTGAAATATACGTTTTAGGAACAATCTTCTAGCCTGCAAACGAACAACCACCATGTAAAGACAGTGCAACAATCGAAAAGGAAAACGTAGCAATATAACCACAATAGATGTCTTTTTACCACCAAACAATTGACTAAAGACATTATTGCCAGCCAGAGCACTCCTTGCCGGATGCTGTTGATGTATGTCAATACTTCGATCAATCCCCACAGACTCTGCAAATTTCCATAAGAGATCAAGTCGTTCCTGAACCGATTTTGCTGCCCATAGGTCACTATAGAAAGCAGCATTGAATTCGCAACCTAGGGCGAGTCGCACATCGTGCTGAAAAAACTCATAAAGAGAGCCTGGGACCTCAAAAAAGTGGCTTACCTGTTGGCTAGCCTTTACTAATTCCGGCCTTCCCTGGTGAGAAAAGAGTCCTGTCACCAAACATGCCGACAAAAAACCATCTTCGACTAGGCATGGAACAGGAAGACGGATTTGACGAACGATATCAGTCTTAACAGCATATAGCTGACCGCAAATCGGTCCATCTCGATGATTACGACCAATCCGACATGCAACTACTCGTAGGAATGGATTATGACGAAGTCGGTTCAAATCCTTTATCGGACGGCTTGTTATGGCAACCGCATTGCTATGATACAGGTCATCAAGCAAATTTAAGAGTGCATCACTATCCTTAAGACGTATATCTCCATCCATAAAAATAACAAACTGTGAATTGGCATGAATATCTTTCACAAATCGATTCCAAGTGCGTGACTTACCTGCCTCCGGGAAATCATCCACCACGGTAAGTGGACGTATACGCTCCTGTGTAGCAACAGTATCCCGGGCAACAGACACAGTATTGTCCCGGCAACCATTGCACAAAACATGAATTCGAAGTTCTATGTCAGCTTGCACAATGAGGGATTGTCGAGCCAAATCGTCAAGTAAAAATCCAATTCCACGTTCTTCATTATATGCAAAAATGCCCACATCAACGTATCGCACCACATACCTCTTCTCTTTGAGTTAGCAAATCACAGAGCCAACCTTCTGGGCTTCTTTTTTTTGGGATAAATACCAACCAACAAGTGCCCCAGAAATCATTATATAAATCGGATTCACCATCGCATTAACCAGGCAATCAATCATAAAACAAATCACTACCAGGCTAAGAACTACGGAATCAGGGATAAATAAATTTTGATTTTCGGCCTTCTTCATTGATTGTAATACAAGCCAAGGCCCTATCAGCATTGAACCGACAAAAGAAACAAGCCCCAAGAAGCCTTTGGAAATGAGAATAATTATCCAAAGTGCGTCTATGGCCTTGATCATTCGTCTTCCTGTTTCAGGATCGATAGGCCAGCCCCGAGAATATCCTCCCCAGCCGAACAGGGGGCTTTCCATAGCTCGTTCAAGGAACAAATCTTCCTGCAAGAGTCGAAAGCTCAACGAGCTAACTCGTTCAGGGTCAAAAATCGTGGCAGCTACCATTTCAACATCCTGCCCTGACAGTACCCCTGAAATACGTAGAGCTAGATAGAGGGGAACTCCAAGCAACAAGAAAAGAAAAATTTTGTTACTACGGCGCATAAAATAGCAACCACAACCAAGGGTCAGAAAAAACCAACCATTTGCGGATTTACAAAGCAGAGAAGTTATTACTAGTAGCATAACAAAAAGCGACATTGGTATCCCTTTAAGGCATTTAATAATGCGGCTTCGCCATAACCAGAAGGCAATAGTGGAGGAATTTGCCATCCACAGAGCAACCATCAAGCCGTGTTGCAGAAAGACAATGGGACGCCAACCACCATATCGCCAATGTTGTTTCCAATCATGTGGGAAGAACCCATACAATATTTTGCTAAGCTGAGGGCTCATCCTTACTTCAAAAAGGCACAAGAATACATATAATATCCCCCCAAATACAATACCCAGACACAAATCTCGTAACTTCTCATGGCTAGTAATGTAGATCCGTCCGGCGAGATAGGGAACTAACCACCCCACGAAATGCCCCCAAGCGGTAGACAAGCCATCATACAAACCAAGTTGATTGGTCAGGGAAGTGATAATGGGAGAAAGGCACCAGATAACCATGGGAAGATCATAGATCTTCCAGGAAAAAAAAGTTACCTGTCTCTTACCTGACAGACGACCACCAAGAATCAGACCTAGGGCAATTGCTGTGCTTTTTGAATATTCGGGAAGACCAGGCAAATTATACACAGCCGTGGGCAACAACAGCCAGCCGCCAATAACGATAAAAAGAACAGCCCGGTGCGGTTTAAGGCAATTAAAGAGAATGACTGCTAATGGAACCCAGCCAAAAAGCATTATTGGCACGAGAATAGTCATCCAGCTATTTCTCTTTCATATTTAGTAGACCATGGACAGAGAAAAGCCCAAATAAGCTGTCCAGCCGACTATTCACATTAATAAAAACAAGTTTTTTACCATGTTTATGCTGGTGTTTTTCCAGGAGAAGCAGTAGACCCATGAAGGAACCATCCACAAATTCAGTCTTCTGAAAATCAAGGGTAATATCTTTGCAAGAACGTACGCAGCTAATAAAGACCTGGCGCACCGGAAAATTTTTTGTTACCTGAAGATTACGACCAAAGGAGAGGACTATTTCATTAGCAAGATCCTGCTGGATAATCCTCTTATCTGGTTGCTCTCGAATGTACTGTTTTTGCCAGGAAAGGAATTGTCTCCATAACAAAAATCGCCCCACTACCAAGCGCAGCATTACAAAACCATCAGTGGCATACCTAGTAAACAGTTTCGGCTCCTGAATGATACGCCATGCCCATTCCATACCAGTAACCCTGAAAAACTTTGGCGCACGACGAACAGTCCCTGCCAAAAAGTTGATAGTAGCTCCAAGATGGCTTGTAATTCCCACATGTAAATGTTTTCGGTTATGCTCAATCCATGCCGTACCTTTATTTGCCCCAAGAGCAACAAGGAGAATATCAGGCTGCACCCTATTTATTTCATCAATAACAGCATCACTACTCATCTCTTCTACTGTACCAAAACCTGGATTGAGAGCACCAACAGCAGTCAACCCACTAGGGCTACTATTAATTCGTTCCATTGCCAATGTTCCAACGCCTTCTTCTCCGCCAAAGAAAAAGATTGAAAGCTTTTGTTTTGTTTTTTTATCCTCATGCAATTCCTGAGTAGTACTTGAGCCTGCAACAACCTCAGTCATAGGATATCCTAATAATTTTGAGATCCAGAGGAGAGGCCGACCATCAAGAGTAATAATATCACTATTAATAATAGCTTTCCGAAACTCCAAACTCCGCGAAGATTGTACAACCCAATTGACATTTATTGTGGACCAAACAGTAGCCTCATTCCGCTCAGTTTTTGACCGGAACCGTTTCTTTGTTGATTCAACAGTCAAATTATCTACTGGTATTCCTAAAAGGCAGTAGACATCTCGATTAAAATCTTTCGAAATATGGTCATTCATGTTTAGAACAAATCTTATAGTTATACCTTTCTACTAATTCCACAGTTGTTCCTCAATTCTTCTTATTATGGCTGAATAGCCTAGGGAAAATCGTTTGTTCTCTCATTGCTATTCTTGTTATGCCATGCCCCCAAAACAATTCCTTATACTCAACAGGACTGCCAAGAGTCTTCAGTTCTTCAATCATTTGACGTGCATTATTTATTGGGGAAACACGATCAAATTTCCCATGAAATACCATAATAGGTAGGTTTTTAATTTTATGTGCTTTTGTTGGATCAGATCTACCATTTAATATGACTGCTGCAGCAAATTCTTCCGGATGTCTCGTTATTATATCCCAAGTTCCAGTCGCCCCCATGGAGAATCCCATTACATAGAGACGACTTGAGTCCACAGGTAAATTATCCTTTAATCGACCAATTAACTTCATCACCATTTGCAAATAGACACCTTCTTGAATTGCATCCTGATCATAATTGCGTAGCGGCCTTTTACCACATTTCATATCAACCCATTGGTGACCATGTGGGCATTGTGGGACTAATACATAGGATGGATATTTTTTTTGAAAAGAATCAGAAGTAAGCAGATCAACAATTCCGTTTAACTGCCTGTAATTATCATCCCCTCTTCCGCCGGCTCCATGCAAGTACAAAATCAACGGTATTTTTCGAGAAATCTCTGAAACGGCAGGACTATAGAGGCGATACGGCAATGAAGCAGACAGTTTATCCGAATCAAAAACATGTGTTGTTGTTCTCCCAGCAACTTCACTTCTTTGTTTAACCGATATGGAAGCAACCATTCTATTCCTATAAGAAAAAAGCAATATACCGACAATGATCACTAAGAAAATTATAAAAACAACCTTATATTTCAAGATATCTCCCCCACATTCAAACTTTTTATCGTCTATTTTCTTAGTGTTGCAACCAGCCGAAATCCTATTCCACTTGCTCGATAATCCGGCAGTTGTGAACGTCGTGCTGCAGATCGGCAAAATTTTTGCAGATAGGCCCAACTTCCTCCTCGCAGGACTCTTTCGTCTCCGGTTTCATTTAACGGATCACATATATTATCAATATATGTTTCAGGAATTACGTTTATTCCTTCACTTCTATCCTCACACCATTCCCACACATTTCCATGCATAGCATGAATATTCCAGGAATTCGGTGTGTGATGTGACACCGGATAGGTCCTTCTATTTTTATGAATAAACTTGAAAGCAGGATATCTCTTATAAAGATCTAAAAATCGCCTGTCTATATTCCCTTGACGAATTGCCAATTTCCTTCCAAAGGAATACGCTTGCTGGCTCCCGGCTCTACATGCATATTCCCATTCGGCTTCTGTAGGAAGACGAAAAGAAAACTCATTTGATTGATTGAGCCAATCAATCAATTCTTGCGTATCGTTCCATGAAATACAGGTTATTGGATGATCTTCACCTTGGGGGAAACCAGGGCGGTCCCACACACATTTTTCGGACATTTCCCAATCATACCTGGGAAGTATCCTTTGTAACTTCCAGTTTTTATTCTCTACAAGTTCCCATGCCCCCCCAGTACGTTCCGCTTCTGTCCTGTATTGTTGTTGTTCTACAAATTTACTCCAAAGATCAACTGTTACTGCTGTACTTTGAAGATTAAATCCTTTTGTGATTGACACAGTGTGCAACAGCTCCGATGGACGACGACCAGGTTCATTTTCAGAACTCCCCATCAAAAATTCACCTGCAGGAATATACACAAATGTCATCCCCTCTACCTTCAGGATATCACCTGCCTTCAACGATTCGCCAGTCTTCACACCAAACACCTTTTCACTCCTCTCCCTGAGACGATAAATCAATAGCCTTTCGCAGCCTTATACTTAACAATTTACTCAATTCCTGAGCATGCGGTTCCATGGGAACCAAACGATGACTTCCGGATATGACGTGGGTCCTAACTCCATTCAAGGCAAGCTCTTTCCAACCCATGGCGGGATCGTGTGGACTGAACAAAGACTGCCTTTTGGCCCTGAACACTTCTACTTTCACCTTGCAGGGTACAGGATAATGTTCACGCTGCAATTTCAGATTATTTTCCATAATGTGATATCGTTCAGGATCACTCAATTCATTGATATCAAACATTTCATCAAACAAGATATGATTCGCTTTTGCAGCTCCTTCCTCATGTCGATCTAACAGAGAGTCAATTTTAAATTTCACTACCCTCCGAGTCCTTTTTAATTTGTTCGTTATGCTTAATCGCATGCCTTTCATATCCATTTTTAAAAAATCATGAACAAAAAATGGAATATTATTCAGGAATCTCCACACATATCCTGGTGACAAGGTGATTTTCCCATAGCTGGTATTTGTCGGCCATGACTCAATCAACCCGAGAAAGGAAACTTCATCACCTGCAGCAGTCAGCTGACAGGCTATCTCATAGGCCAGTGCACCACTATAACAGTAACCAGCCAGACAATAGGGCCCTTCGGGCTGCAATGCCTTCATCTCTTTTATATAATACGAAGCCATCTCTGAAAAAGTTGCAAACACCTTCCCGGCAGGGACACTGAAACCATATATCGGTTGTTCCTGATCAATATGTTTGGTGATATACACATAGCCCCAATGCACATTGCCATTGATGCCATGGGGGATAAACAACTTTGGCCGGGTTTTATCGGTTCCCTCCCTCAGTAAAACAAGAGAGGTCCAATTCGGATTAAAGTCATTTCCTACAGTTAACGATTTCGCCAAAAATCGAATTGTTTGCCCATTTGCCAAGACTTCAAGGGGAACATGTTTTCCCGACTCAACAATGATACGATCCATGACCCGAACAGCAAGAAGAGAGTCGCCGCCTAATTCAAAGAAATTATCATCAACACCAATTCTTGAAAAACCTAGCTCCTCCTGCCAAATCCCAGCAACAAATCTTTCAGCCTCAGTAGACGGTTCCCTATATTTGGTGTGTAAACCAGGGCGATCATAAAAGGGGGTGGAAACCTTCTGAGAGTTATTCTCTTTTACAAGATCGTTTTTGTTGTCCCGCACCTCATCCGATATTCCTGTCAGGCCATCCGAAACTATTTGGGCCGGATTCTTCCTGGTTATTTGCGAATCTAACCAAAATCTTTTCCCATCAAACGGATACGTCGGCAGAGGAATTTTTTGTCGCAGCTCTCCGCCTCCAAAACCTGACCAGTCCACCTTTACTCCTGCAGACCATAACTCCCCGAGACAGTTTAACAGGATAGCAGGATCATCTTTCCGCTCAACCGGTCGCCGGGTTGTTGGTAACAATAAACAATCTTTACTCTCTGGATGCAGCCTGGCAAGATTAACCAGAACCTGCCCTGGGCCCACTTCGACAAAAGATTGCCTTCCTTCCTTAAAAAGGGTATCCACACAGGGAGCAAACCGAACAGTCCGGCGTAAATGCTTGGCCCAGTATTTCGGTGATCTTGCCTCCTCATTAGTGATCCAGGTTCCACTGACATTTGAAACAAAAGGTATTTGCGGAGCACTTAAGGGAAAGGAAGAAACAGCTTTGGCAAATTCTTCTACTATGGGCTCCATCATATGCGAATGAAATGCATGTGATGTGTGTAATACTCGGCACTCAAGGCCCTTGTCCTTTGCCATTTTCTCTTTGAAGGCGATTATATCATTTTCCTCTCCTGAAACAACCGTCAGTTCCGGACCATTGATTACCGCTACAGATAAGTCAGGCGACAGCAGAGGAGTCAAATTTTCTTCTGACAAAGGCACCGCCAGCATGGAACCGGGATCAAGGTCCTGCATCATCTTGCCACGCCTGGCAACCAGAGTCAGAGCATCATCAAGGGTAAACACTCCAGCCAAACAGGCGGCGACATATTCACCAATGGAGTGGCCGACCATTGCTTTGGGGGTAATCCCCCAACTCTCCAAAAGTTTTGCCAGACTATACTCGATAACAAAGAGGGCCGGTTGGGCAATGCGGGTCTGGTTGATAAGTTCTTTGGCAGCCGGGACGTTATCCGGACTGGGAAAGAGTATCTCACGCAGATCTAAATTGATAAACGGCTTGAGAACTTCCACGCAATAATCAAGCTGATCCCGGAAGAGAGGCTCTGTCTTATATATCTCCTCTCCCATTCCGACATATTGCGAACCCTGGCCGGAAAACATGAAAACAACATCCTGTTTTCGTCTCTCTCCTTCCCGGGAATAAACAGGATCTACATTCCCCGAAAGGAAAGTAACAGCCTGATCTATATCTTTACATACGGCAGCCCACCTGTAATCAAAATGTTTGCGCCCGACCTGCAACGTATACGCCGCATCTGGCAAATCCACTTTCGGGTTATCTTGCAGATAAGCGGCCAGATTTGCGGCTGCCCGTCCCACCCCGTCCCTGGTCCTGGCAGAAACCAATAGTAGTTGCCAGGGGCGTGACTCGCTTGCATTCTGCAAGGCAGGAGCCTCTTCCAGGACAACATGGGCATTCGTGCCACCTATACCAAACGAGCTGACCCCGGCACGGCGAGGGCCATTATCGCTCTGCCAGTCAGTTAGTTCAGTGTTCACATAAAATGGGCTGTTGGGGAAATCAATATCGGGATTTTGTTCCTTGCAATGAAGAGAAGACGGAATCTCCTTATTTTTCAAAGAAAGTGCCGTTTTAATAAGCCCTGCTACGCCAGCGGCCTGGTCAAGATGGCCAATATTTGTCTTTACAGATCCTATGGCACAATAATTTTTTGCAGCTGTCTTAAGACGAAAAGCCTGGGTTAATGCCTGAATCTCGATTGGATCCCCCAGGGGCGTCCCTGTACCATGTGCTTCGATGTATGAAATTGTTTCCGGAGATACGCCACTGACTTCCTGGGCCATTGCAACAGCAGCAGCCTGGCCATCGACACTGGGTGCTGTAAACCCAACCTTGAAAGCTCCATCGTTATTAACAGCAGAACCCTTGATCACCGCATAAATAGTATCGCGTTCTGTAATGGCATCGGTAAGTCGCTTTAAGACTACAGCACCGGCACCCCGCCCCAACAGGGTTCCTCCGGAGTCAGCAGCAAAGGCTCGGCAATGGCCATCAGGAGACCAGATCATCCCTTCCCGGTATCGGTAGCCTACGCCCTGCGGCAGACGAATACTGACACCACCGGCAAGTGCCACATCACACTGATACATAAGTAAATGCTGACAGGCAACATGGACGGCGACAAGAGAGGTTGAGCAGGCGGTCTGCAGGGTAAAACAGGGGCCCTTGAGATTAAGACTATAAGCTACACGAGTGGTCAGGAAATCCGGATCATTAGCAATCATTACCTGAAACGGCTCAATATCAGATGTCACACTGCTAAAATCTGCTGCAATTCGTTTACGGTAATCATTTCCTCCTGCACCAGCAAAGACCCCGATGGCCCCATCATAGCTATCCGGGTTACAACCACCATTTTCCAGCGCCTCCCAGGCAACCTCGAGAAAAAAGCGTTGTTGGGGGTCCATAATCTCGACCTGTTTGGCAGTATATCCAAAGAACCCGGCATCAAACAGGTCGATGTTCTCCAAAACAAGCCCAGACTTTACATAATCGGGATGGGAAAATTCCTCCTCAGGTACTCCTCTCTCAAGCAGCTCTTTCTCAGAAAATTGCGTAGTACATTCCTTTCCTTCACGCAGATTCCGCCAAAACTGATCGATGTTCTTTGCACCAGGGAAGCGACCGGCCATACCAATAATGGCAATCTGCTCTATATCATCATCATGAAATTCGTTCATTTATCCTGATTGCCCCCCCGTGTTTTTCTTCTCGAGGCCAAAAGGGCTCTTTGACGGCGCGACCTGCTCGTCAACAACTCCTCCTGTGAAAAGAGCTCTTGCTCTGTGCTCATAAATTGTGCAAAAGAGCGTATTGTGGGATACTGGAACAGCTTTACTACCGGAATTTCAGTGTGAAAAACTTTATTAATTTCCGAGATAAGCACAACCGCCGTCAGTGAATTTCCGCCAACATCAAAAAAGTTATCATCTAAGCTGATCTTTCCATGCTTGAGAAGCTGCCGCCAAATCTGAGCAAGCTCTATTTCATGCTTATCTCCTGAAACAGGAGCACTTGCAACCACCTTTTCTATCACTGCAGGCAGGGGCAATACCGTTCTGTCCACTTTCCCACTGAATGTAAGCGGCAATTCATCCAGTGTTAGGACATAAGCAGGAATCATATAACAGGGGAGTTTCTTGGCTAGATAGCTTTTTATCTCTTGCGCCATCTCTTTTTCTGAAAGATGCTGACTACTGTCTGCAACAACATAGGCAGCCAAAGCCTTACTACCGGACGCCATATCCACCAGAGAGGCAACAACCTGCTTCACTCCAGGATACTCAGCAATAGCAGCCTCCACTTCGCCAAGCTCAATTCGAAGGCCATGCAGTTTCACCTGGTGATCCATACGACCGAGATATTCAATTTCTCCGTCAGGCAAAAATCTGGCAAGATCCCCTGTCTTGTAGAGTCGATCCCCGGGACTCTCTGAAAAGCTATCAGCAATAAAATTCTTTGCTGTAAGGTCTGCCCTCTGTAAATACCCCCTGCCGACCTGAATCCCACCGATAAGCAATTCACCAGGTACTCCAATGGGAGTCGGTTGCAGCAACTCATCAACAATATATATCCTGGTATTTGCAATAGGCTTCCCAATTGGTACAATTGTACGATCATACCCTGGTTGACAATGCCAACAGGTCACGTCCACTGCTGCCTCTGTTGGGCCATAAAGGTTATAGAGCTCCGTATCCAGACAATCAAAAACCTTTTGCTGCAGATCACGAGATAAGGCTTCACCGGAGCAAATAAGACGCTTGAGACTTTGACATCTATCAATCCCCGGAGCATCGAGAAAGGCATGGAGCATTGAGGGGACAAAGTGAATTGTGGTGATATCAAATTCCTCAATTAATCGCACAAGAGCAGCCGGATCATAATGACTCTCCGGTGGGGCCATTACCAGAGCGGCACCCACCTGAAGGGGCCAGAAAAACTCCCACACTGAAACATCAAAGCTATAGGGGGTTTTTTGCAGCACCTTATCCCTATGGGTCAACTCAAATGCATCCTGCATCCAAAAGAGACGATTACAGATACCGTCATGTTGGTTCATCGCTCCTTTGGGCTGACCGGTTGACCCTGAGGTGTATATGACATAGGCCAAATCATCTGCTTTCACCTCAGACTTTACCGGCTCATTTCTTTCCTGTTCCACAAGATGCCACTGCGAATCCAGAAAAATAGTTTTGACCTTGCTGCTGGGCAGACCTTTTTGGAGATGCTCCTGGGTCAGGATAACTGTGAGATCCGCATCCTCCATCATAAAAAGCAACCGCTCTTCAGGATAACTGGGATCAAGGGGGACATACGCCCCGCCCGCCTTTAAGATACCATATAGAGCAACAACCATTTCGAGTGAACGTCCCATGAACACACCCACCAGGGAACCTGGTTTCACCCCCTGCTTCCGCAGGTAACGGGCAAGCTTATTTGCCCTCGAATTCAGTTCCTCATAACTCAAGCTGAGCTCATCGACAAAGAGTGCAGGAGCCGTTGGAGTTTTCTCTACCTGTTTTTCAAAGAGAGTGTGGAGGCAGCAGTTCTGAGAATACTCCTCAGCCGTGTTGTTCCAGCGTTCAAGAATGATAGATCGTTCTTTTTTTGCCAACATTGGTAATTGACTGACAGGACCACATTCTCCCTCTCCCAGACCGGCCAGAAGAACCTTCCAGTGCTCAACAAAGCGACTCACAGTTTCCTGCCGAAACAACTCCGCATTAAATTCTACAGATCCGGAAACCCATTCACCCTCCTCCCAGAGAACAGGGAAGAGATCCAGCTGGATATCGCTGCTTCGCACCGGCTCCGCTTTTACTATAATTCCGTCCAACTCCAACTGCATAGGAGGCTGGAAGGTAAATCCCACTTGAAACAGCGGATTGTAATTTACACTCCGCCTGTCCTTGACTGCCCCTGCAATTTCTTTAAAAGTGACCTCTTGCCGACGATGGGCGGTCAGCATCTCTTTTCTGAGCAGTTGCAAAAGCTCCGCAAAAGACATTGTGGGTTGGACAGTAACAGCAACAGGTAAGATATTCACAAAACAGCCCAGCATATCCTTGAGCTCTGCCTTTCGCCGGTTGGTGAAGGGCACCCCGACAATAATCTCCGGCTGTCGGCAATACCGACAAAGCAGAACGACATAGGATGCCAACAGCAGCAAAAAGAGATTAACACCTTGCTGCCTGGCCAACCCTTTTAATTTTTTCACCAAATCCCGGGACAACTCAAAAGAACAGGCCCCACCACCAAAGGACTCAACAACTGGCCGCCGCTCGTCAAAGGGGAGATTGAGATAGCCGTCTCGTTGCGACAATGAGCTTTGCCAGGAACCAAGCATGTGGCGATATTCTTCACTTGTCTGCCATTGCCGGTAACTTTCGGCATATTGGGCGTATTGCCAGCCGGATGATGCTGTAAATGGGTCATTTTCAGCTGAGACCAAGGCGTTATAAGAATTCGACAACTCCCTGGCAAAGAGTTCGTTGGAGTGCAGATCGGTGATGATATGATGCATCACAATCAACAGCAATCTCTTATCATCAGCCAAGCGGATCAGCAAACAGCGGAGAAGCGGCCCTTCAGCTAAATCGAAGGGTCGATCCACTTCCGCTTGAATGAGACTTTTTACAAGTTCATGATCCTTGTCGACCTCTTTGCCCGAGAGGTCATGCTGGACAAAGCCAAGCGTGGCCTCAGGTCTGATATCCTGAACAACTGCACCATTCTCCGAGCGAAAGAGAGTCCGAAAGATCTCGTGCCGGTCCAGGATTCCCTCAAGGCTTTTCTGAAGTGCCTCTTCATTTACATCCCCAACCAGAGAAAACAAGGAGGGAATATTGTATCCGGATCTATCCGGGTTCAGATTATGAATGAGCCAGAATTGTTCCTGAACAGCCGACGCCGCAGCTTTATGAACATGCCTCGCAGTCATCGTCTCAGGCTCTCCCCCTGTAAAGATCTGCGCTGCTGCACCAGAAGAGCTTTTCGTCGTAATGCTGCCTGGTTCGCTACCGCCACCTCTTTTTTACCATCATTGCCTTCAAGGAGGTAATTGGCAAAAGAGGAGACCGTTGGATATTGGAAAAATTTAACGGTTGGTATCTTTACAGCCATCTTCTTTTCAATAGCTGTAAGCACCTGCAAACAGAGCAGCGAGTTACCCCCTAAATCAAAAAAGTTATCATGGACTCCCACTGTTCCGGCCTTCAGCACATCATTCCATATGGAACACAGCAGTGTCTCTGTCTTACTGCCGGCTTGCGCAGGTGCCCGTACACCTTCCGCCAACACCTGCTCCGGGAGTGCTAATGCCGCACGATCAATCTTTCCATTTGCCGTTAAAGGCATATGTTCAAGGTGCACAAAAAAAGAGGGCAGCATATACCGGGGCAGTTTTGATTGAAGAATGGTTCTGTGATTCACAGAGGGAATTCCGTTCTCACCACTGGTGAAATAGGCAACCAGGCGCTGATCCCCCACTCCGACCTCTTTTACAAGAATTGCTGCCTGCCCAACTCCGGGGCAGGCCAATAAAGCGGCCTCAATCTCACCCAACTCGATACGATAGCCTCGCAATTTAATCTGCTGATCAACCCTGCCATGGAGTTTTATCCTCCCATCAGGCAGATATGTCGCCATGTCACCGGTATGGTACAGTTTCTGACCCAAGATACTGCTGAAAGTATCAGGAGTGAATTTCTCGGCAGTCAGGTTCGGACGGGCCAGATAGCCCTTTGTCACCCCTGCACCGCCAATGAGCAATTCTCCGGCCACACCTATGGGCGTTGGCTGACCATATTTATCAACGATATATGTCTGGGTGTTGGCAATCGGCCTGCCTACTAAAACGGTACTATCATCCTCACTGACCCGGTGACAGGTAGACCATACTGTCGTTTCAGTCGGACCATAGAGGTTCCAGACAGAACTGGCTCGCTGCAACAGTTCCCCAGCAAGGTCTGCAGGCATGGGCTCCCCACCACAAAGGGCCTTAAAATTTTCCGTCCGTTTCCAGCCCCCAGCTATAAGGAGATGCCATGTTGTCGGAGTAGCCTGCATCACCGTAATATGCAGCTCAGCTATCAGCTTTTTTAACTGTTGCCCATCAGCTATACTCCTCTGCGGAGCAATAACAACTCGCCCTCCCACAGATAATGGCAAAAACAACTCCAACACGGAGATATCAAAGGAAAGGGTGGTAACGGCTAATAGGGTATCTTCTTCAGTGAGTCCCGGGGCATCTGCCATGCTTGTTAGAAAATTAACGACCGCTTGGTGATGAACCTGAACCCCTTTGGGCCTGCCCGTAGAACCGGAAGTATAAATCACATAAGCCAAATCATCGGCTGTGGTTTTCGGATCCAAATGGTCTGCCGGATACTTCTCGATTTCCGGCCATTCCGTATCAATATAAATTTCTTTGCCTGTATGTGCAGGAAGTTGGCCGGCCAGGTTTTGTTTGGTGAGCAGAACGGCGACATTCGAGTCTTCCACCATATAACCAATGCGCTCCCGGGGAAAATCAGGATCAAGGGGGACATAGGCCGCACCGGCTTTTAAGACCGCCAAAAGAGCAACCAGCATCTCAATGGATCTTTCCAGAAAGATCCCCACAAGTCCACCTGGAACGACACCATTGCGTTGCAGATAGTGAGCTAACTTGCTAGCCCTTTCATCTAATTCCTTATAGGATAATTGTTCATCTACAAATGAACAGGCTATGGAATCAGGCCGTTTCCGGGCCTGTTTCTCAAAGAGGTGCTGCAGACAGATGTTATCAAGAAATGGTACTTCGGTGGCATTCCACTGCGCCACTAAAAGGTCCTGTTCTTTTGCAGGTAAAATTGACAACTGGTCAATAACTACTTTCGCATCCAGCAACACCGATTCCAATAACCGGTGGAAATGGCCCGTAAACCGTTGAACAGTTTCCTTTTCAAAGAGATCGGTATTGTATTCAAACATACCGTGCAGCTCTTCATCCTGCTCCCAGAGATTGGCGAAGAGATCCAGTTGCGCACCGGAATTATGGATTTTTTCGCTCTTAACATCCAGCCCCTGCAGCCTTAGCTCCATCGGAGGCTCGTAGGTGAAACCAACCTGAAAAAGAGAATTATAACTTGGGTCACGTTCAGGCTGCACCTCTTTCACCAGCAACTCATAAGGAACTTCCTGGTTCCTGTGAGCGGTAAGCATACCTGCCCTGACCTGCTGCAGAACATCGCCAAAGGTGTTTTTTGATGGAGAAAGTGAAAATGAGAGAGGCAGAACGTTTACAAAACAGCCAAAGGTATCTTTATGCTCTTTTTGCCGACGGTTGCTAAACGGAATACCGATTGTGATCTCTTCCTGCCCACTATACCTGTAAAGTAAAATCAGATACGCTGAGAGGGTAACAAGAAAGATGGTCACCTTGTTTTGCCGACTATATCTCTTCAGTTTTTGAGTAAATTCGGCAGAAAACCGAAATGGAACAGCAGCGCCACGCAATTCTTGCGTAGCAGGCCGTTGTCTCTCCAGAGGAAGATTGAGATAGGACTTGGTATCCTTCATCTTTTCTGCCCAAAATGATAGGCTTGCCCTGTACTGTTCGCCGTGCAGAAACTCCTGTTGCCAGGCTGAATAATCAGCATACTGCGTTATCCTCTTCTCCAGACATGGCCTTTCTTTTTTCACATAAGCGTTATAGTGGCTAGAAAGCTCAGCGGAAAAGATATCTTTTGAATGAAGGTCCGTTATAATGTGATGCATAACAACGAGTAAAAACCAATCAACTTCCGAATTCCGGTATAATTTCACCCTGAATAACGGACCAGCCGCCAGGTTAAAAGGTTGACGGATGTCGGCCTGGATCATACTCCTTATTCTTCTTTCCCGTTCCTGTTCATCAAAATCTGGTACCCAATCAACACCAGATCCAAAGTCAGTAGCCAGGTCACCGGCCTCATGGACAACTTGCCAGAGCTTGCCGTTTTCTGACAGAAAGGTTGATCGTAAAACCTCATGCCTGAGAAGAACAGTATCAATTCCATGTTTCAGGGCACTCCTGTTGAGATGGCCAGAAAGGCGGAAAAGTGAAGGAATATTATAAGCACTGTTGTCCGGCTGAATCTGGTTAATCAGCCAAAATTGCTCTTGTATTATAGAGGCAGGATATTTCACAGATGTTTTTTTCATAGCAAAGAGATAAGGCTATCTGCCAATTGCTTTGATTTCCTCTTCTGAGAAGGCTAATTCCTTCATTATGGCAGTTATGACCTCCGGTTGCAGGGTATCGGATAATTTCTGCAAGGCCTCTTCTCTCGTTATTTTTCCTTTCCTTATCAGGTGGCTTAATTCCAGTTCATACGGACTATAGCGAAAATTTTTCTGATGGATGAAGTTATTAAAACCATTCAACCTGCAATTTGATGAACACCCGTCTACATCTCTGGGACTTACCCATCCAATTTGCGCAATCACCTGAAACATCTCTGCTTCAGTCGGGTCCTCTACACACAAGAGATTAACATTATAGGGGAATGCCTTTGTCTTATTAAGCAATGAATCCTTTATGCAGAAATAATCATCAACCGCATGACCAAGGGAATCACGAAGTCTTTCCAGGTAGACTTCTCTACTTTCTCTGAAAAAATGGTAATTATTTTTATAGACTATCCCATTTGCAGGGATCTGACCAAGGGTAAACCCTGCCAATATAAATGGAACCTCTTTTTCCAGGGCCAGTTTCAGGGCACTATTATTAACAACTGAAATACAGGAATTGCATATTGCGGATATACGAACCAAAGTTTTAGGAGAGTAAACCTCTTCAAGGGCGCTTACCTTAATCAATGGTTTGAAAAATTTGGCCGAAGGAGCAAATGTTATCTGGTCTACCCCCAGCTCATCACAAATCCGGCGAATATTCTCAAAGGCAGCGGGAGAAGTAAACCCATTATCAAGGGTAAAGGCCAAGACCTTGAGGTTATACTTTTTAACGGCAGTCATCAGGGTATACGTACTATCTTTTCCACCGCTATAACACATTATGGCATCGTACTCAGCCTGCCCCCGCTCAGACTCAAAGAGTTCTACTATTCTCTCCTGAGCACGCTCAATGGTCGCCGCCTCAGTAGGCATATGCATCTCATCACGACAAAAACTACAAACACCATTCTCATCAAAGGCGATAGTAGGAAAAGATGAAGAGAGCACACACTTGCAACAACGTTCCGGAGAAGTTGTCATGACTCTTGCCCCTTAACAAAATCAACGATGAGATGGACAGAGCCGAAATTACTCCTGGTCATCTGTTCTTCTTTTACCAGAATCCCGAATTCACTCTCAATAAATGAGGCAATTTCAATGAGACCGAATGAGTCAATGATCCCCTCATCAATAAGAGATTCATCGAGGGGTATTTCATCGATTTCCACCATGAAATTACGGGCTATAAAATCGAGAAATTTTCCTTTAATATTTTCAGCCATATCTAACTTTACCCATTTTTCTGTTCAGCAATCTATTATGTCAGTTGTTTTCAAGCTGTAATTCAATTTTTCTTTTTTCGGATTTTCAGCCCAGTGACAACACATCTGGGTAGATAAAAGAAACGTAATTAACATATTATCTCGATAACCAATATTTTCGGGAAGTTTCCTCTTAAATTTATTAATTAAGCGGCCGACATATTTCTTATCAAAAATACCATAGTTATCGATGACAGGATCGGAAAGGAAATACTCAGCACTCTCAGTCAGTTTTCCATTAACAAAAAAGGATTTCAAATCCGGTGACATATATGGGCGTTTGGGACGATTAACAATTACAGAAGGTATGTTTTCTTCAAATGCCTTTGTTAAGAGATATTTTTGCTTTAAAATTTTCATTTTATAGCTATCCGGATAGTGAAATACCTTTTCTATCAACCTGTGATCCAGAAATGGATAACGGCCTTCCACACTATGAGCCATGGACATTCGATCGCCCTGAGATGAAAGAAGGTATCCAGACAATAAACTTTTAATCTCTAGGAATTGATTCCTCTGCAACAGGCTCCATGATGAAAAATTATCCGGGATGGCTTGCTTGATTTTCCCCAACAGACCTTGATGATCAAAAGATAACTTGAAATCTTTATTAAAAAAATTGGCAATCGCCTTATTATTATGCACCCTGATATTCAGGCTGGCCATTTCATTCGTTATGTTCGTCAGAAAACCTTCGTAATACATCCGCATCATACCAAACTGTCGAGAGTCCTTATAATGCTGCAAATGGGGATAGAGACGTTTGATGAGCAGTGGTCTCAGCTTGGATTCAGGTTGTTTACGCCAAAAATCGAGAAGCTTAAGCTCTTTAAAAGAATCATAGCCAAACAGAATCTCATCTGCACCCTCACCGGTAAGGACAACCTTTATCCCTTGTCTGTTTACCTCTTCAGAAAGCAAAAAAAGAGGCACAGGGGCGGTCCTGAAAATTGGACGTTCAAGGTGATAAACCGCATCCGATAGCGTACGGTTAATCATCTCATAGTTGACCTTCACCTCAGTATGGTCGGTGTTGAGATGGGCTACCATTTCCTGTTGATAAGTAGATTCATCAAAATCTTTATCAGAAAAAGCAACAGAAAATGTCTTGAATTGATCCGCCTTTATCCGGGAAGTCAAGTGGGTTATCACGGAGGAGTCAATGCCACCACTCAGGTATGTTGCCACAGGTACATCGCTCCGCAACCGTAATGTTATGGAATCTTGTAACAGCTCCTTAAACTCCCCAACTGCCTGCTTAAAAGATGGAGGGCTGGCAGGAGGAGTTGATTCGCCAATTTCATAATATCTAAAGGTCTTAGGGAAGGTATCTTCTCCATAAATCTCATAACATCCTGCTGGCAATGAACGGATATCTTCAAAAACCGTTGCATCATTCAGAGTGTTCCACAACAGGGCATGCTCAAAGAGATTATGCATATCCAAACTGCGTTGATAACCCTTTATTGCATCAAAAGCCTTGACCTCTGAAGCAAAGTAATATGTTTTGCCAAGCTGCAAAACATAGAGAGGTCTTATGCCCAATCTGTCCCGGGCCACTAAAAGTCTTCTTTCTATTCTATCCCACAACAACAGAGAAAATTGTCCGTTAAACCGAGACAAGGCCTCTGCTCCGTAGACTTCAAAAGACTTAAGGACCACCTCGGTATCACAATTTGTCTGAAATCGTATCCCCTTCTGTTCAAGCTCCTCCCGCAACTCAATATAATTAAAGATTTCCCCGTTATAACTGATGGCATATCTTTCAGTAACCATGGGTTGATGCCCACCTTCAATATCAACAATTGAAAGGCGTACATGACCAAGGGAAACCTGATCCGTCCGATACGTTCCCCACCCATCAGGACCACGATGCACCAGAGCAGACAGCATTCCCTCAGTAGTAGAAGGGCTATCCTCAGAAATCTTCGCAGCGTTATATATTCCAGCTATGCCACACATAAATTCACTTGGTCACGGTACAGACAACTCACCGACATCAACAAAATTAATAAATAGAGGGTAAAAGGCCTCAATAAAATTGATAGCACTCTGTTTTGCCAGATTATATTCAACATTGTCCAACGGCACAGAAACTCGGACAAAGGCATGTTGTTCGCCGTTATTCATGAGCTTGTTATATCCCATATCAATCTTGTTCTGAACAATTTGTGTATTCGTCTGGTGGTGAGCCTGATACCAATACAAGACAAGTTCTTTCTCATTTGTCTGAGAGGTGATAATCTCATCATAGTAAATCTGATGGTCACCTGCGTTGAGAGTATGATGGGAAGGTTTCCCTTCTATTTTCCAACCTTGGCTGGGATAGCAAACAAGAGGCGAGTGTGCAGCATATGCCTTATTCGCAGTATAGTAATAGCCGATGTATAGATTTACTTTACCGTTAGGCCCCTCGTAATCCGCATAGAGATGATCGTCCAACTTCAACATTTCCAGTGAATTATCAGCAAGTTGCACCTGGCGAACGGTTTTATAATTCTCTATATTCTCCAAAAACTGTTTTATTGGTGGTTTACTAAGTGGTACCGTGTCGTTCCTGGTATAGACAAAGACAGAGGTAACCAAAAACACCATACTCAGCACAAGCAGCTTTCTGTTTATTTTGCTTCCCAATATTCCAATCCCTTATGGAGGAGCAACAACATTATCATGGCCATGCCGAAAAGCATCAAACCAGTCATGGTGTGCAACGAACCTTCCGTAAGATCCAAACTGAAGAGATGGAACAGGAGTATCATTGCAGTCACTCTGATTATATTAATAAGAATAGCGATTGGTAGACTTGCAATCAGGAGAACCAGCTTAGAAACTTTTGTTTCAAGCATGAAATATCCCATGATAATACTCAGAGTCACCAGGCTAATGATCGACCGCATCCCGCTGCATGCCTCTACAACCTCAAAACTTTTTGTCGGAATATTCATAACATTGCCTTCACGCAGAATAGGCACACCAAACATCCCAACTACCAGCTCGCTCACTTGAGAAACTTTTAGTTGGAGGGGGAAGGTAAGGTTAACATAAAGTTGCTCTGGTACAGGAATGAGCAGCAGAAGGAGAATTAACGGGGTAAAGAGTTCCCAGGCAGCATTAATGCCAGCCAAGTAGACAAGTACGCCGAGAACAGTCAGGACCATTGACAGGGAAATAATGGTATGAACCTGGGTCAACATGGCAAAAAAGTAAAAGAGCGTGGCAAACAGTACAAGGATCAAGCCTCCGGAGGAGTATCGCACCTGGTCGCAAACCAAGACAGATCGTTTATCCCACACCATATACAAGATAATTGGAAGAATGAGAAATGCGTGACTGTACTCTTCCAGAGTCAACCATTTTTCCACAAGGAGTTGAAAAATTGGGTAATAGCTTGCAGCAAAAAGAGCGCATACCAGCAAGGCTAATATAATTGTGTTGGTGTTCTTTCTGATTACCATTAAACTTCAACATTATTTGGTGCGCATGACACACCCTGCATTCAACAACTGATTTATCTAAAAACAGAAGCGATTAAAGCCATAATCACATTTCCTACACAGCCCCTTTTGACTTCAAAACAGACGGAATAGTCTTCAACAAAATTTTCAGATCCAACCAAAGAGACCAGGTTTCAATATATTCCAGGTCGAGCTCCAGCCATTTATGGAATGGCAGATTACTCCTCCCTGAAATTTGCCAGATACAGGTAATCCCAGGATTGACACTGAAACGTTTGCGTTGAATTCCCTTATCAAAGAGATCGACATCACGGGTGGACATGGGCCGGGGCCCAACCAGACTCATTTCCCCCCGTAACACATTAAACAATTGCGGAAGCTCATCTATGCTGCTTTTTCGAAGAAAATGCCCCACTTTTGTCACGCGTGGGTCATTGGTCATTTTAAAAATAGGCCCCTCCGCCTCATTTAAATGCTCGATTTCTTTGAATCTCTCTTCCGCATCAATATACATGGAGCGCATCTTGAACATGGGAAAAAGATGCTTCCGCAAGCCAACCCGTTGCTGCACAAAAAATATCGGGCCGGGAGAATCCAGTTTAACGGCGATTGCAGCAACTGCGAGAATTGGCAAAAAAATCGGCATTGCCAGCAGGGTAACCGTAACATCGAAAATGCGTTTCACCAGTAGTTGGGTGTCATCCTGGGAAACTGGTTCCAGCGTCAATAAGGGTGCATCTCCCATCTGGGTCAGGCTGATACGGGCGACATGCAAATTAAAAACATCTGCCATAAAACGTAATTTAATGCCCTCCAGTTCACAGGCCAGAACGATAGGTTCAGCGTCGTTCAGCAAGGAGCGAGGGATTGCGATAATCACCTCATCGACCACATGATTTTTCAGGATATCACTGATATTGTCAACAGCACCTATGACAGGAACATCATCAACAAACTGCCCAACCCGCGTATGGTCAGGGTCGAGATGGCCGACAATTTCAACCCCCCAGTCTGACTGTTTTTTGAGGCCCTGCACTAATTCTTTTGCTCTTTCGCCCGTACCGATGATCAATATCTTTAATGAATGCTCTCCACTTGCCACTGCACGATTAAAATATATCTTTGTTACAACACGAACAGTTACGAGTGCAATTAACTCCACAACAGCAAATGCCAGAATCACTGCGCGACTGACATATTGAATATTTAAAAAAAACAAAAGAATTAAAAGGATACCAATAGCAAGAGAGACGCCACGAGATACAGCCCAGACATACCATTTAATCGTAGTATGCCGAGGAAGATCGTATGCACCGAAATGAGAGAGAAAAGTAACTAATAACACCAACAAAAGAGGAAGGAGAAACAAATGGGAAACAAAATCAATATCCTCTCCCGCAGTCAATATATCTCTAGCCAAAAACGAAAGCAGAAACATTACAATGGATAATAGAACATCCAACAGAAAAACAGTCCTATTGAGCTCTATTGAACGAGCATCATACATATTTTCCCCCTGTAGCAATTCCGAATTCCAGCAGTGTTTTCATCGTTAGAATATTTGATCATCCAAAAATGTTAAATCGATAATCTGCCCCTATAGTAGAAGCGGTTTCAACCGCGCCCCCCCCCCAATGCTGCAACAGACATGCGAGTCTGCGCCGAGACCGATTCGCGAATGAATTCGCTCCTACTGGAAACATACTCCTTTTGTTATTCTTTTTCTTCCCCATCCGAAGAAACTGTCTTTGCAAGCGCGGATAGGGCAGCTTCCGATATCAAAGAAAACGAGTCCTGGGCTATGTGTAGGAGTGGTTTCAACCGCAAACAGCCCCCGCACTGCTGAAACAGACATACGGGCCGCGCCGAGACCGATTCGCGAATGAATTCGCTCCTGCAGGAAGGACATAACTATTTTTTCGATCTGCCCTCCCAACACAGACACAATAAAACATCTCATTTCCGGACAGACTGAAGATAGCAGAGTTTTGTAACGGGTATCTTTACCACTTAGGTGAGTTATTTCAGGAAGGTCCCTGAAGAGCCTGTCACTTTTCAGTATTCATCTTAAGCTCTTTCAGTGAATAGGAGATCATCACGTTATTCTCATGCAGCTTTCGCAATACCTTACTTATCAACCCTTTCAACTCAAGAAAAACCTTTAGGATTTTGAGACTGCCATCGCCATGTATCCTCGCACATCTCTTCCAAATCACGAGTAGCTTTCCAGCCCAGTTCTTTTTCAGCAAGAGCAGGATCAGCATAGCACTGAGCAATATCCCCGGGCCTGCGACCAACGATGCGGTATGCCACTTTTCTCCCTGAAACCTTTTCAAAAGCCTTGACTATATCAAACACACTATAACCATGCCCTGTACCAAGGTTATATATAACCACACCAGGATTTGCTGCTAACTTTTCAAGAGCTTTCAAGTGACCAAGTGCCAAATCCACAACATGAATATAATCGCGCACACCAGTTCCGTCCGGAGTTGGGTAATCATTACCAAAGACTGAAAGTTTTGGAAGTGTACCAATAGCAACCTGTGAGACGTAAGGCATCAAATTATTGGGAGTTCCTGAAGGACATTCTCCAATCCTGCCACTTTTGTGAGCACCAACCGGATTAAAATAACGAAGCAGAACAACATTTAATTCAGGATCTGCAACGTGTAGATCCTTTAGGATATCTTCAACCATTAATTTGGTACGACCATAAGGATTTGTGCATGACAGAGGAAAATCCTCTCTAATTGGAACACTATAAGGATCACCATAAACGGTTGCAGAGGAGCTAAAAACGATATTTTTCACATTATTTTCCGCCATGGCGCGACAAAGATTTAAGGTGCCGATGATGTTGTTTTCATAATAGAGTTGCGGTGTTTTCACTGAATCCCCTACTGCCTTGAGACCAGCAAAATGGATCACAGATTCTATATCAGAGCAGGAGGTAAAAACATTCTGCACAGCTTTCTGATCTAACAAATCAACTTCATAGAACTCTATTCTTTTCCCTGTCAGTTCCTCTACTCTACGCAGACTTTCCGGAATTGAATTAGAAAAATTATCAATTGCAATAACACCAAAGCCTGCATTTAAAAGTTCAAGACATGTATGGCTACCAATATATCCTGCTCCGCCTGTTACAAGAATATTCATGATCTAAAATTTTTCTCTGGACCAGATGTTTGAGTTCAAGATATCCCAAAAAACATATTTGACATTTATTGCTGGCATCAATTTTTCTTATGCGCACGACATACACTAAATCCTGTGTCTTAGTCTTTTCTGAGATAAATATTATGTAGACAAATAATAGCATGGGTAGTGACAACAACCCAAAAACCTATAAATAGCCTATTGTAAAGACTCTTGAAGAGCAATCACTTTTTACAGGAATGAGAAAAACTAGTATTTATACCTATATCCTACTCAGGAAAAATTTAATTAGAACAAAGTGCTTTTCCTTCAACTGATGTGGTAGCCAAGCGGCTTGTTCGATAGGTTTTAGAGAGAAAGAGGAATCAAAAGGATTACTACTTAACAATGATTCTCCGAAAACCAGACTTAAAACCACCCTCTGCAAGAAAATATATTATTCTCTTTTAGCAAAGATAAAAGCAAAAACACCTTTTTATCACCATTAATTGATTAATAACCTCATCGAACAAACAAAAACAACATCTGTACCCGCACTTCTCAATATTCACATTTCAACGAACGATCATGATGTTAAAAAAACAATACGACAATCATTCTCATATTTTCCTCTTTTTCTGAGGATCTCACTACGATTAAAAATCATTTTTTTTGAAAAATAGGTATATATACGGATTTTATTTTTTCCTAAAAGGTTTATGCTGGCAACAATTCATAATCTTAAAAACATTTACTGATTGTATATTCACAGACAACAACCTCTGCTGTTGGTTAAAAAAAGGAAGAATATCATGAAAAAAACAATTCTCATGACTGCGTTACTTGCCGGAGCAGGTGTTGGAATGCTTACGACGAGTTCCATGGCCACAATCTTGACTGACACCACCTATTTCACTGCAACAGGTACTGACTCTCCAGACGATTACGTGGCTCATGGTGTAGGAGATGTAAATTTTCTCGAAGGGATTGGAGATTGGGTTGTTTGGCAACATCTTTATGAATTTGACCCAGCACTAGATACATTAAATTCAGGAACACTTGAACTTACAGTAAGAGATGATGAGACTGATTATTGGTGCGGTATCGAGTTGGGACTAACCTTATTTGAAGATGGATGGAGTCTTGTTAAAGACAGTGGTTGGGACGATTTAGATACAGGAACCTATGACTTTGACCTTTCATTAGATGTATTAGCAGATGGGGTATTTACTGTTGGCTTAGTCTCATTATTTGGAGATTTTTATATTGACCAATCAGTATTAACCATAGATTACAATCCCATTTCCTTACCTAGCACCCCAGTCCCCGAACCCGCCACCATACTCTTGTTCGGCACAGGCCTCATTGGTCTTGTCGGATTGAGCCGTAAAAAAAGCAAGAAATCCTAAACTGCAACGAGAAAACAACCTGCTTTTCTTTCAACCCACTGTAACTTCGGTTATAGTGGGTTTTTCTTTTTATTGATGTTCTCATCTACATTCCTGTAAAATTGACATACAGATTTGCCTATTGCCGGATTTACTCCCACACTAACAATACCCCACAACCAAACGATACGACTATGCAAAAAAAAACACACTCCACACATTCGCCCCAACCTGTTAATATTTTATTCTTCCTCTTCCTCTCATTCTGTTTTCTACTACCTTTCCAATCTTCGGCCATGGCAAAACCGGCCTTCCCAGCCAACACTATCCTTGCCGCCGGAGACAACGTAAAACTCCAATTCAAAAAGCACCCGTTCCTGAACAAGATGACAGGACAGTACACAGTAGATCCAATGGGTAACATCACCATAGAGGGCATTGGTACTATCCAAGCTGCCGGCAAACCTGTCTCTGCTCTACAAAATCAAATACAAAACGCACTGCACTCAATCACCTCTATTGATTCAGGTATAAAAGTATCTCTTCTCCAACAGAATCGGTTCATCCTCATGGGACAAGGCGTTCGCTATCCCGGCTGGTACAAGGTACCGTTACGCCCATCGCTTGAAGAGTTAACAAATTTTGCATCAGGCCTCAAGCCGGGAGCAGGCCTGGAGGATGCTACAATCTCGCGAAAAATCAAGGGGAAGATCCAAAAGCTCTCCTTTGCAAAGGCACTTCCTCTGCAATCTTTTGATCACCTTACGCTCACCAGTACAACTGACAGTGCAATCGTCGACAACGGCGATCTGCTGTATGTTGTCATTCCCAAAGAAATCACAGGGGAATTCAGCCCCACTGAAAAAAACTATTTCAAAGAAAAAGTAGAGATCGACCGACACGGTTTTATTTTTCTTCCCAGTCAGGGAAATATTAAAATCTCCGGCTTCACTACCGCAAAGATCAGCGAGTTACTCACCAACAACTTACCCAAATATCTCTCCAAAAGTGACAAGGCATCAGTCAACCTTATAGAAAAAAGGCATTACATACAGATCCTGGGCCATGTAGCAATGCCCGGCTGGTACAATATCCCCGAATCAGCTAATATCCAGGCGATTCTCAGTCAGGCCGGCGGGACCGTTGACGGAGCCAATCTGACAAAAGTGACCATCTCCCGCAAGATAAATGGGGAAAGCAAAGACCTGTTGGCGAACATCCAATACTATCTCTCCACCGGAGACAAGAGAATGCTGCCGGTACTCCATGAGAACGACACCGTATTTGTCCCTCTCACTCCTGCTCTGGGCCCCGACGAAGAAGCCGGCAGGGCGCAAGCAGCCCTTGAGACCCCAAAGATCCGTATTTTCGGCGCAGTCAATAACCCGGGGATCTATCCTGCCCCATCCAGTATGAATCTTCTGGATCTATTGATTACTGCCCAGGGAGAAACTGCAGATGCTGATCTGACAAAAATTAAAATCATGCGGGCCGAAGGCGACAAAGAACTATTCGACATGCAGGCCTTACTCGACTCAAATGCATCCGAAGAAAAAACCACTTTCCCGCAGATAAGAGGCGGAGACATTGTCCATATTTCCAGGCAGGAAACGGTAACCGGCCCTGAGAATCTCCAAACAGGACAGCCTACCACCCAGTCCATTACGATGAGCGGGCCGGGAAGCAATGGCCGTGGTCTACAGGCTTTCACCGAGCCAATGACCCCTTTACAGGCTATCGCTCAGGCAGGTGGCGTAACAGCTTTCGCAGACACCAATGATATCGTCATCATCCGCCGGGTGAACGGAAAACAAGAAAACCTCCCCTATAACTATGACAAAGCACTTAAAGGGGAAGAGCCTGATGTAGATTTTCTTCTGCAGGCAGGTGATATGATTTATATACCTTGATGGGCGGCGGGAGGCGGTGTGCGGTTTGAGGTATGCGGTTTGCGGAAAAGATAAGGGTAAAGATGGAAGGGAAAAAGATCGGATTGGTGGGAAGGTAAGGGTAAGGGCGGAAGGGAAAAAGATCGGTTTCGGGAAAGATGACAGCAAGAGGGGGGCGGTTAATTTTGGGAAATTTTCGGCAATTGAAGGTTTGGCAGCGGAGTAAGGATCTTGCTGTGTATGTGTATTCGATTACCGAGAATGGTGATTTTTCGAAAGATTTTGGCCTGCGGGATCAGATACGCAGGGCGACGGTGTCTATCGCGAGCAACATTGCTGAAGGAGATGAACTCAACACCAACAAACAAGCTATTCATTTCTTTTACATAGCAAAAGGATCAACAGCAGAAGTTTTAACCCAGGCAATAATTTCCCACGAAATTGGTTACCTGGACCCGCAAACAACAGCCCATATCCAAGAAGAATGCGACGCCATATCCCGCATGCTCACCAGGTTAATTCAAGCCAGGAAAAAAGGCGTGAGCCGTGAGGCGTAGGAGGATCGCCGACTTCGTTCTTCAGTCTTTCCCCTCACGCTGCATACCGCATACCGCATACCGTACAACTATTCTTCCTCTTCTTTCTTCAGATACATTTCCTCAAGATGGAGGCGGGCAGGGACATATTCTTCATCATTTGCAATGGCCTGTTCCAGGTACTGTTTGGCCAGGAGGAATGAACCCTGATGGTAATATATCCAACCGAGGGCATCTGCAATTTGTGGGTTTGCTGGTTGTACCGCATAGGCTTTTTTAGCAAGCTCAAGGGCTTGATTAGGATTTTTATCCTGTTCAGCATAGAGTACTGCCAGTTCAGCAGCTGCGGTAACGTTAAATCCTTCGTTTTTCATAATTTCTTCAAGCAGTGCCATAGCCTGCTCCACATCCCCCTGCTGTTTCTGCACTTTTGCCGCAAGGAGTTTCTCTTTGGACAGAGAAATGACAGCGAGGGTTTCTTCTGCAGCAGTTAATTCATTGTCGGAAAGTCCCTTTTCTATTGCTGAAGTCAGCAATGTTTCAGCTTCCTGTTGTTGTTTCTGACCGTAGCGAAGCATACCCATATGATAGAGAATAGAAGGATTCTCCGGCTTCGCACTCATAGCCTGCTGCAGATACGGTTCTGCCTGAGAGTAGGCATTTTTTAAGACATAAATCCAGCCAAGTGTATCGGCAACATCAGGATTTTTGGGAATCTTTCTATACACTGTATTGGCAAGATCGAGTGCACGATCAAGGTTTCTTCCCTCTTCCGCATAGAGAAAGGCAAGATTGTTCATAGCAGGGAGAAAATCACCTTTTTGGTGCAAGACCTCTTCATAGCTTGAGATTGCCTTTTCTTTGTTGTTGCTATCCATATACAACCCCGCAAGCTTCATCATGATTCCAATATCATTGGGGACCAACTCCAAGGCATTCTGGAAGTATCCAACTGCCTTAGTTACATCTTTTTTAGAGGTATAGAGTTCGGCCAACATCACAATGAGGGCAGCATTTTCACCTTTATCGGCCACAGGCAGGAGGACATTCTCGGCAAGGTCAACATAGCCCTGGGAAAGATAGATCTTTGCCTTAAGCATTACCGCCGCATCATTATTTGGATATTTTGCCAAAAAGGAATCAACTGTCGCCATGGCATTTTCAGGTTCCTTTTTCAGCATAAAGACAACAACCATCTTGCTTATTATCTGAATACTATCTGACTTTTCCTCCTGAAGTTGTTTATAGAGGAATAAGGCCTTATCATATTCGCCCATAGAGTAGTAAATATCAGCCAACCGAAGCCTGTGTCCGACAACATCAGGCTGTTTTTCCACCAACAGTTTAGCATCCTCCAGGGCGATATCCGGTTTTTTCATTTTCATGAGCACACCAATTCGCAAAACCCTGGCCGTGAACTCATCAGCCTGCTTCCCGACGACCTTATCAAGCTGATTATCTTTCCCCTGGTTAGCGAGAATCTTTTCGAGCTCATCAAGACTTTTTTGAAACTCTCCTTTTCTGGCATAGATCTCTGCCAAGGCCAGGCGGGCTTTGGAAAGGTTTGGGTTTTTCTTCAGTGCTTCACTGATCTCGAAAATACTGATCTGATCAGACTCATTCATAAAGGTCATTCCGTATAAGAACTGATTTTCAGCAACATTGGGTGCCAGCTCCTTTGCCTTGGAAAATGACTCCCTGGCCTCAGCAACATTTTTGTCCTGCATCATCATCAGACCCTTCAGAAAATGACCGCGGGCATCGCTGGAATCTTCTTTTAATAAGGCATCAACAGAAGTTCGTGCCTGGTCAAACTCCCCTTCGGCCATAAAGAGCTCAACGACTTTGGATTTCAAAAGTGTTTTACTGCTATCCTCAGCAATAATAGTCTGGAGAATCTCTTGGGCTTCTTTATACTTTTCGAGATAAGTATAGTATTCAGCAAGGATCATCTGATTGATCTGACGGGTCTCATCGGTGGCTGCCGCTGCCGCCTTTTGGAAATATTTCAGAGCCTCATCAGAATTTCCCTGGCGTTGGGAGATCAGTGCATACATTCTGTAAAGTCGAGAATCTTTTACCCCCGCTTGTTCAGCATCCAGGAGAATCCTTAACGCCTTGTCAGGTTGATTTTTTTTCATAGAGAGCTGGGCCAGAAAGAAAAATGGCAGCGGGTTCTTAGGAAATTTTTCTTTAACAGCCTCTACCGTCAATACTGCAAGGCCAAATCGTTCCAGCTTTTCATATATCTGAGCAAGGGCGATCTGCACTCCAATATTATCTGGCTCCTCCAAAGCCAGGCTCTCCATAATTGCAAGGCCTTCTTCAACATCACCTTTTATGATCAGCGTTCGCCCTAAATTTAGAGCGAGGAGAGAATGTTCCGGATAAAGTTTCAGCCCCTCTTTAAAAACCTGTACAGCTTCTTCAAACTTTTTCTTATAAACAAGGGAATTACCAAGTATCAGATAAATATCTTGGTCATTCCCATTCACTTTGAGAAACTGCTCACAAACTGTTATGGCCTGATCAAGGGCACGATTCTCGATCAGAAGAAAAGCTAGCTTTTTTCTTGCCTCCTTCATTTGTGGATCCTGCTCAACAGCGCGACTGAGCTCGGCATAGGCCAGACTAACCTCACCTTTCTTATCATACACCTCACCTAGCCTGTAATGGACTTTGGTCATTTCAGGATCTTGCTGCAAGGCCTTTTTAAACCAGATCACGGCCTCATCAAGATTTTCAGCGGTCATGGCATCAAGTCCCTGCTGAAACATTTTTTCAGAATCTTCTCCTGAACAACCTAATCCACCGGCAAGTACTGCGGTCAAACTCACAACCATCAACAATCTTAGAAAAAACTGCCTCTGAAAATCTGTCATAACTAACCTGTTTTTAGAATGATCCAGGAAACTTCTCTCCATGATATGAAGAACATTTTTGACAAAATCCATCACACAAATTAATCTTACAATTATACAGAGTTATGAGAAAAAAGCAATATACAGGTAGTTACCCTAACCAATTCCATACCAAAAGATGAATGTTTGCACCTGTATCCTCCTTCAACTCTTCATCACTTATGGCCACCTTATGTGTGTCTAATACAGTCCTGCACCATTCAGGTATTGCAAACGAAGTCATAGGTTTTTTACCCAAGTATCTAACCCGTTGCACTTCTATACTGACTCGCCTTCCTACCCATATCAAAATAACTCTCAAACTTTCTTTGCTATTTAATCGTTTAATGATAATATTAATTACAAAGGTCCTATTGAACTATCAACAACATCTACCATCACTGATATATTAGTGGGGGGGGGCAATATGGATAACAAACGAAGATACTCCAGAATGGATGTACAGGGAATGGAAGCTGACATATCTGACGATATCGGATTTTGTTCTGCACGAGTAAGAGATGTTTCCCGATTCGGTCTCTGCCTTTCCGATATGTCGAGAAAACTGCATGTTAAAGGTGACAAGTTTCTGCTCGTCATCTCATGCCAGGGGCGCCGGTTCAAGGTACATGCTCGTGGCAGGTGGGAAGCAGAACAAGGATTAGACACGATACTGGGAGCGGAAATCAAAAATGCTCCTTGGGCCTGGACCGAGTTTGTGTCTACCTTGGAACCGATTGAAGACGATGTATGGGGTTCTACTGGTAAAATGATGCCCTGAACCGGGCCGTTCATTCGACCTCACCTTCAAGCTTTAGTACATACTTAAAACATTCAGACCATCGTTACAGAAAAGACCAAAGGGCCACCTACTCAAAGTAGGTGGCCCTTTGGTAATATATGCGTAAAAACAGCTTCAGCCACGAAGCCCCCCCCACACATACAACAGTTAAACAGACAAGCAGACCGCACCAAGCACTGTTCGCGGATAAATCCGCTCCTACTGGCTATGATGGCCAACTGGAAGAGGATGGGACTGTAAACATTGAGAGTGCAGTGTAGGAGCGGTTTCAACCGCGAACGGGACACCTCGCTACGCAAACAGATCAGCGGCGTGCAATCACACCGATTTCGCGAATGAATTCGCTCCTACAGGGCAATGGTACGTAGCTGGAACACATGGATAGCTGCAAACACCACGGAACCACGTAGGAGCGGATTTATCCGCGAAATCGGAGTAGTTGCTGTGTGCTTGACTATTTGCGTAATGAGGGGGCCTGTTCGCGACTGAAGTCGCTCCTACAACATGCCTGGGGAAGACAACGATAACTGCAAACGTTGTGGGAGCAGGTAGGAACGATTTTAACCGCGAACGGCCTCCCGCGTACTTGAAAAAGAAGTTCTGATCTTGGGCCAACTCCGATTTCGCGGATGAATCCGCTCCTACTAAAAATTCCAACCTCTGTTTCATTCCCCTCTCCAGCCACACCTCAGCTGTGTGCTTGACTGTTTGCGTAATGAGGGGGCCTGTTCGCGACTGAAGTCGCTCCTACAACATGCCTGGGGAAGACAACGATAACTGCAAACGTTGTGGGAGCAGGTAGGAGCGGTTTTAACCGCGAACGGCCTCCCGCGTACTTGAAAAAGAAGTTCTGATCTTGGGCCAACTCGGATTTCGCGGATGAATCCGCTCCTACTAAAAATTCCAACCTCTATTTCATTCCCCTCTCCAGCCACACCACACCACACATCACAATTAACCTACCAGCAAAATGACGTTTATCTAACGACGAAGGACTTAATTACTACAGAAGGGATAAAAAAAGGCAGAATCCGGTAACCAGATTCTGCCTTTTTGATTCGTTTGTCTCTCTATCTTTTTCTCCGGGACAATCTCTTATCGCTTATCCCAGTGACATCCGACACATTGCATGAGTCCCGGCATTAAACGAAGTTTATTTCCTCGCTTTGTCCCGGTGGCGGCTGCTGAAAATTTGATAACACCTGTTTGATGGGGATTATGACAAGTAGCACAGACAACTTTCCCTTTAAAAAGAGGCAGTTCAACACCAATCCGCTGTATGGACGTTTCAACAGTCGCCAATATTTTTTCAGAAGGTATCCTCAAGTGATCAATCCCCGCGGGATGTCTTCGTGTAAAACCGTGA
>JAQYVF010000222.1 GCA_030145625.1 Desulfocapsa sp.
CTCAGCAGAATTTTCAAAGATAGAATTACGGACAAAGATTTTTTTTGTACTTGAAAGAAACAAATTTTAGCCAATCCCATACAACCATATCTTTCCCGGAATATTTTTTTGACATATATTCGTATGCTCTGTTATACAAACACGAATATAATAACATTCGTGTTTGTACATCAAGTCGTGCTCTCATATAGGAGGTCGCATGTTCTTTCAAACCTCAGGAATTGAAGTCGATCTCTGGATTCCACCGCTTGTCGCTTTCGTGATTTCTTTTTTTACTTCTATGGGTGGTATTTCCGGTGCTTTCCTACTGCTCCCATTCCAGATGTCTTTTCTCGGTTACACAACCCCTTCGGTAAGTGCCACCAATCAACTATTCAACATTGTGGCAATCCCTAGTGGTGTCTATCGTTACTGGAAAGAAGGACGTATGGTATGGCCGCTCACTTGGGTCGTGGTAGCCGGCACTTTGCCGGGAGTTTTCATCGGCGCTTTCGTAAGAGTCGCCTACCTGCCGAATCCAAAAAATTTCAAATTGTTTGCGGCAGCCGTTCTGTTCTATATTGGTCTCAAGATGGTAAGAGATCTGGTTAAGAAAAAATCGGCCAATACTGACAAACCAAACAGCGAAAATCGTTTCCAAGAGATGGTGCGCCAGCAGCGTGCAAAGATTGCCAGTCAGGAACTCGCCAACGATGCGTTCTCGACCGTTAAAGTTACCCACTTTAATTTAAAACGCCTTGGGTATACATTTTATGATGAAAGTTTTGACGTTTCATTTTGGGGAATTTTTTCCCTCAGCTTAATTGTAGGCATTGTGGGAGGAATCTATGGTATAGGTGGCGGCTCAATTATTGCTCCGTTCTTTGTCACCTTCTTCGGGTTGCCAATTTACACCGTAGCCGGAGCCGCCCTGATGGGAACCTTCGTCACATCGATCGCCGGTGTTACATTCTACCAACTTATCGCACAGTTGTATCCAAACGTGTCAGTAGCTCCAGATTGGTTTTTAGGAATTTTATTCGGAATTGGCGGAATGGCTGGGATGTACCTCGGAGCACGAACCCAGAAATTCGTCCCCGCCAAAACCATCAAATGGATGCTGGCCGCTATTATCATCTTCACAGCATCCAAATATCTCATCGAATCTTTTGGATATTGACATATTAAGAATAGCCAAGCTGGTGCAAGATCTCTGCAAGAGGTGAAAACACATTAACAACAACACTTACAACATCTTCGAACTACTAGAAAACCATCAAGACATTATACATATGAGAAGGCTTCTCAAAGAAGCCAACGAACAAGAACCTGACTGCCGTTAACGCATAATATAGAGTGAGCGACTTAAGTCAGATTGATTGTTTTTCTTCAAACCGTAAGCTTTTCCCATCGCAGTATACCGGCAACCGCTATACCTGTTAAAAAACCGGCTGCAAGGTTAGATGCAAGGGTGATACCTACAATCAGAACGACAACAAAAAGCTCTTTACGTGTTTGCATATCAAGAATTGTCAAAGCAAGTTGGGCTCCAGCAAATATCAGTAAAACACCAAGCACGGACATAGGCAGCAAATTGATGATTGCCAGCGCTTGAGGTCCGAAGAAGAGAGCAATTACCAGAAAAATCCCTCCAATCATCACATTGGAACCTGCGGTTCGCGCTCCAAAACGATAGCGTGAGGCGAGCCCTCCCGCCCCGTGACACATTGGCATTCCCCCTATAAAAAAACTACCCAGGTTGGCAATTGCCATACTGACACACAAACCTTTATAACTGACACGACGGCCATCTTCAGGAAAATACTGGGCCGACAAGTCGGCATTGGCGATTACAGCATTTCCTATGGTCATCGGTACTTGTGGAAGTACGAGGATAAGCAGTGCAAAGCTAAAATCATTTATGGTTGGTAATCCATAAGGAAACAGGTGCGGAAGAGTGATTCCCAGTTTTACTTGAGCCCATCCGTCATGAGTGCCAAAGAGTAGTCCGATTATTATGCCGACTCCAACAACCACAACAGCGGCCGGTAGACGTTTATTATCAAGGAGAAGCAGGGTTAATACCCCTAAAACAGAACCGACAACAATCCCGACTGGTAGAAAGCCGATATTTTGTATGAGCAAGTGTGGTTCTGCCATGTTTTGCATAACCTGGAAGGATGATGTGCCCATCATCAATCGTACGCCTTGAGACAGAAGCAGAATACCAGTTGAGAGCTGTACCCCACGAATTACCGATTTCGGAATATAGCGACCAATAACATTAATCAAGCCAGTGGCACCAATGAATATCAGCATGACAAAGACCCACAGGCAAGATGC
>JAQYVF010000083.1 GCA_030145625.1 Desulfocapsa sp.
ACAAGAAAGAGGCTCTAAACTCAGTATGGATGGGCGTGGTGCTTGGCGGGACAATGTCTTCGTTGAAAGATTATGGAGATCAGTGAAATATGAACGAGTCTATTTACATGCTTATGACTCGGTCAACGAAGCCCGGAAATCGATTATGCAATATCTGGACTTGTATAACCGATCAAGGCCTCATTCCCGCTTGGGAAGAAGAACACCCGATGAGGCCTATAATATGATGCTACCGACAATAGAGAAGGTAGCTTAATATAAGGCAGAGGCTCCACCTAAAAACAACAGAACACTGTTCAAACAAACTGAGCCACCTCTGACGTCATTGCATTTTGATCCAGAAAAACAACAAAAGTGGTTTGAGGATGTCAGTACCCAACTTCAGAAAACCGGTTTCGAAAAGTTATAGTGCTGTTTTTAGATATGGATGTACAAAGAAGGCTTCCCGTCGTCAAAAAAATAAAAATATCCGAGAAAATCAGAAAAGGGGGGAGGAATATTGTTACAGCAAAAGAAGGGGTTACATGAATTTGCCCTCTTTTCTAGTCGGACAACTGGAACAGGCACAGCAGGTTGGGAAGGAAATCACAGAGTCGGCTCACCGGAGGTGCCGACTTATTGAATATGGAGGAAAATATGATTAATCGGCAATCTTATTTCGGCTTATCAATTTGCCATCCTTATCATACAAACCGGTAATCTCAAGTTTCCAAATATCAATCCCGATAAACATAAGGGTACCTTGAAAAATTAGATTTTTCGTTCAAAATCGAGGCATGAAAAAAATTTTACCGCAGGCATATTTTTGATATTCCGAGGATAAAGTTTTTCTCATAACGAAGAGTTTGGGCGAAAAGGCAATTTTGCAAGGTAGCCATAACCTTATTTCTATCTTTTTTTCTGCCCATATCTGTATAGGCCTCTGAGGCCAATGCCAGCCTGAGGTCGGGAAATAGTGGAATGCCATCCTTGAATACGATGCCATGGACTAAGGGGTCTAGAGATAAGTTGTCTATAAAAGTAGTAGGATAGCTGTCGTTATCTGTGTTGCGGTTGTAAGAAACAATATACACAATACCATCTTCATCTTTCATCTCATAACAATAGACATCTCGGATAAAGGCGGAAAATTGATGTGAGGTTTGAATTGCGGCAAAGATTCCACGCTTGGAATTTATAATGACTTTGGTCGAAGTATGCTGGTGCAAGTTTTCCAGTTGTTGTGGCGTCAACTTCCGAGACAGGTCCTCAATGGTTATAGCCTGGGCAGCAGAAATGCAGAGCAGGAATATGCCAAGTATCAAAGAGTGAATCACCAGGTATGGCCATTGATTTTTGAAAAATACGCTCGAATCCCTATTGCCGCTATCACTGGCTAAGGACTTTATAGGTGTCGTTGTCGTTCTGATCTGATTTTTCATAATGTATGTCACTATCGATCGTCAGGTAATGGTTCCTATTGACTCCCAGGCATAAACTATCAGATACTGAATTACTAAGATTTTACCGACGTTCGAGTAAATTGAAATTATGATTTCTATATTCAATATGTCTTCTTTTTCTTTTCACCTGTATAAAAAAAAATCGTATAGTGTTTAGGTGAATGACAATTTACGTGTGGGAAACAAGAGGGGTCATGGAATAAACGCACTTGACGGATCTCATTTTCAGCTGATTCTTACATCCTATAGCAACATAACAACGTTATGAACGTATCAAAAAAAAGAAACTCACTTCTCTGTCCAAATTGTAGAAGGTTGGTTAGCCGATCGGCATCGGTGTGTCCTGTTTGTGGTCTGAAAAATCCGGGGGCGGTTTGGAATGATAATATATTCACCCGGGGACTTGGTGGGGAGGATGGAATCCTGAAGGTGATTATTGTGGCGAATATTGCAATGTTTCTATTCTCGCTTGCTATTGATCCACGGATGTCGGCTCTTTCCGCCAGCCCTCTCAGTTTTCTCTCACCAAGCAATAATAGTCTTTTTGTACTCGGCTCCACCGGAACAATACCACTATTTCAGTTCAATCGATGGTGGTCGCTTATCTCAGCAAGTTATCTGCATGGCAGTTTTCTGCACATAGTCTTCAACATGATAGCACTGTATCAGATCGGTCCTTTACTCATAAGGGAGTATGGAACGAGCAGAATGATTGCCATATACACGTTGAGCGGAATTGGCGGATATCTTATCTCTGCCGTCTTTGGTGTGCGTCTTACTATTGGTGCTTCAGCTGCAATATGCGGATTGATCGGTGCTGCACTGTATTATGGAAAAAGCCGGGGAGGGGCATACGGTAATGCGGTCTACAGTCAGATTGGCGGCTGGGCTGTGGGAATATTTCTTTTTGGTTTCATGGTCCCAGGCATCAATAACTGGGGGCATGGCGGGGGCATGCTTGTTGGTGCGCTTGCCGGTTTTATTCTCGGTTACCGCGAGCGTTCCCGGGAAAAAATAGGTCATAAGTTTTTAAGCATGATCTGTATTATCGGTACCGGCGCTGTGTTGGTCTGGTCCGTCGTAAATGGCGTATTTTTTCTGCTCAGGTAAAGATGTTTGGGAATGAACACGAGGTCAAACTGAGTCGTATGTGTTTTTATTAAAAAACAGTAAAAAGGAGGCCGTCTTAGTCCTTGGAAGGCTGATCCCGGTCGAATAGTGCATGAGAGATTTTATCTTGAGGGTACCTTGATAGATAGCAGAGCTGGATTTTCAGGTTTCTGGCGAGTCAACATATATCCCCCCTACCGATCTCTGGAATATAAGTCTGAAATCGGTCACCATATAGTCAAACAATGACAGAACCTCTTTGGGAAGAAACTTATTCAGATCTTGACGCCAAGAGCTTTGGTGATGCAAGCCAGGAGATTGTAGAGTTGATTCCAGTGCTCCCAGTCGGTGCCAAGGTCCTGGATCTCGGTTGTGGAGATGGTCGCAATGCTATTCCGCTAGCACGTGCTGGGTTCAATGTTACAGCCATTGACATTTCGAAGGCCGGAATACAGAAACTAAACACTCTGTCCAGTCTTGAAGGTCTCTCAATACAGGCGAGTGTCGGGAATATGACCACTTTCGTTTTTTATGAAGAATACGACCTCATCATCTCCCATGGTTGCCTTCATTTTATTCAGGGAAACGATTGGGAGAGACTGATCAAGAAGTTCAAGACTCATACGACATTAAATGGCCTCAATGTAATCACAGTATTCACCAACGACATTCCAACCCCGCCTGATTTGGAAAATTTGTGTATTGGTTTGTTTAACGAGGGTGAACTTTACGACAGGTATTCAGAGTGGGATATCGTGCTGAAGAAAAGCTACACATTTAAAGATGAGCATGCCGGAGGTATCCAGCATGTTCATGCTGTAAACAAATTGGTCGCAAGAAACACTCCAAATTAGACGTCTCCGATCATAGTTCCAGTCGTGAATCAGGACCTTTTGGTCCATAGGGTAACAAGTCAACATATAGCCCCTAAATTGAGAGAGGTGTACACCATGAAAAGATGTGAATGGGCAAATGGGAGTTCTCTTGAACAGGAGTATCATGACAAAGAGTGGGGGCTTCCAGTCTGCGATGATCGCCTTCTCTTTGAGTTTCTCATTCTTGAAGGCGCACAAGCTGGGTTGAGTTGGTCTACAATCTTGAAAAAGCGTGAAGGGTATAGAGATGCGTTTGACAAATTCGATGTGGAAAAGGTTGCCAAGTACAATGATAAAAAAATATCGGAGTTGCTTTCAAACCCCAAGATAGTCAGGAACAAACTCAAGGTTAATGCAACTGTCGAAAATGCAAAAGCCTACCTGGAAATTCAGGATGAATTCGGAAGTTTTGCAAAATATATTTGGAGCTTTGTCGGTGGACAGCCTATTCAGAACTCGTGGAGGAGTTTAGGTGAAGTTCCAACTTCTACTCCTGAATCTGATGCCATGAGTAAAGATTTGAAAAAGCGGGGATTCAAGTTTGTCGGCCCAACCATCTGTTACGCATTTATGCAGGCAGTGGGCATGGTGAACGACCACACAATTGACTGCCATAGATATAAACAGGTAGCACAAAGATAATACAAGTTAACATATCTCTTGTGGGCCAAAACCTGTTATGCTTTTATGGTGTTATGTGGCTGAGTTTGCAGGTTCATCAGCGAGAGCCAGGGTCAGGTCTTGAAATATCACTTTATTGTTGATATTCCCGAGTCAACATATCTCCCTCGATAGTGACTATTGCAACACTATAAATCGTTACGAGAATGTGTATTATCTTAACGATATCAAGAAGGTGCGTCAGTGTTTTGACATGACACTGCGAGTCTGTTTTTAGTGGTCTGTCGCCTCAGCTTTGTGGAGGATTTCGTCCTCATAAAGTTCTATGGAACCCCCTGTCCCCAAAGAAAATTCTTTTGGTAGTTGAGTAAGTATCACCGCAAAAATATGATCGTTTTCAATGTGTTCTACTTCCAAGTCAATGTAGCCACCGTCAGCACGAATATCTTTACCGGAACCAACTCTGAAGAAGACTCTGATAGTGATTTTGTCACCTACTTTTAGATCTTTGAGACTGACACCGGGATAGTCTGGAAACTCATTGGGATAGTAGCCAGGTATCTTGGCATTTTTGAGGTTGAAAATATGGTAGCCATCATTGATAACATCTTCAAAGAAAGGAGGGGAGGGCTGTTGGGATGGGAATTTGAGGATGGTCATTTGTTGTTTTGCCCTGCATCAATAGCTTCCTTCAAATCCCTTCCTACCTTGAAAAATGGTAACTTCTTAGCCTTTACCACAGTCTTCTCTCCTGTCTTTGGATTTCTCCCAGTATAAGAGTCGTAATGCCGGACACTGAAGCTACCAAAACCTCTGAATTCAATATTGTCACCATTGACCAGTGACTCAGTCATAGAGTCGAGAATGGTTTTGATGATACTGGATGCTGCCTGGAGAGAGATGTTTAGTTCTTCTGATAATGCTTCTTTTAGTACTGATTTGTTCATAGTCTCATTGGAATTGATCATGACTTGTGTTTTGTGATAGAAATCGTTATTCTGGTGACTGCCATAACATTTTAGAATAACAACTTATTTTATAGCACATTTCCGTTGGCGAGTGAAGTGTAAATGACATTTGCCAATTTTAGTTTGGTGGCGTGATGTGTGAATATTCCTTGGAGCCCTTCTAATTATTGGAATGTCTATATGGATGAGTTAGGCCTTTCCGATCTTGATGGAGATGTGAATTTGATGGTCTCGACATTGCTTTTCCAGAAGATGAGGATGGTAGAAGAAAATAATCTACCAGTGGAAAGAGCGGATGTTGTGTGGTGCTTCAGTCATTATCTGACATAAGATGTGTAAATCAACAATAATCAGTGTTCTTTTACTATGTTCACAGGATTTCGTTGGATGAAGTTTACGGTTTGTTGAGGTAGAAAAATAATGAACATCCAAGTCCCCTTAGCTCTGCTTCCATCCCTGCTGTTCATGATATTCTGTTTTATCCCTACCTTTGTCATATTATGGATATTTAAAAGACAGACAGCAAAAAAGAAATCTCCTCTTAATGTAGACTTGTTGCGTAGTCCGGGAGAATCACTGAAAGATCAACTACAAGATATTACCAATGATATTTCTATGTCATTGGTACAAATTCCGATCTCCTCATTGCTTTTCTATTCTATTGCAGTCACTCAAATTATATCCTCTGAAGACAAACCAAATTTACTTAGCTTATTCATTTGTGTCGCTACTGTTGTTATATTAGTACCCTATCTCATAATAAGAGTACTCAGGTTGATGAAACAACGGAATCATCTTCGCCTTGGATATGAATGTGAATTAGCAGTTGGGCAAGAGTTAAATAATCGCATGAGAGAAGGGTTCTATGTGTTCCATGATTTCCCTGCTGATGAGTTTAATATTGACCATGTTCTTGTTGGTGCTACTGGTGTCTTTGCTATTGAAACCAAGGGGAGAGCAAAATCTCGAGTAGCAGAAAAGGAAAATTGGAAAATGGAGTTTGATGGTAAGAAACTTATATTTCCCGGATGGACAGAGACAAAACCAATTACACAGGCAAAAAATCAGGCTCAGTGGTTGAGTGGATGGCTACAAAAGGCAACAGGGGCATCATGTCGGGTTGAGTCTGTTCTTGCTATTCCGGGATGGTGGATTAAGAGAACTGCATCAAGCGATATGAAAGTTTACAATGGGAAAAACTCGGAGTTCCTTGCCAAGGGTAAAGTTGTACTTACTCCACCACAAATCCAGGCTATTTCTCATCAGATTGAGCAAAAATGTAGAACCGTGTCGTCCTCATCATATAAACAAGAAAATTGAGGAAATGTAAGCTATGAAACCTGAAGAGTATATCAAACAAATAAAACATGTGATGTGCCAATATGTCGATTCCTTGTCATAACTTATAAAGGATCGCACAATGTTAATGAAGCTCATCTCAGGCGGTCAAACAGGTGCTGATCAACCTGCTTTAGATTACGCCATTGAAAACAACATCCCACACGGTGGCTGGATACCCAAAGGTAGAATGACCGAAGTAGGGACTCTGCCTGACAGGATTTTTTGTTACGTATACCTGTGCGGATACGTAACGATTCAGGAATAAGGCTAATTTGCTTATATCAAAACATATTTAACATTGCCAAAAGATATCTTTTCCGGCAATGCAATGCTGATTGCATGAAAAATCCAAGAGAATACCATGTGTAAAGGTTGGTTTCTCGAAGTTTTAAAAACTAAACGAGTCCTACAACTCCTCTGAATTGCTGTACAATAAGTGGGAAGAAGTGTTTTAGCAAAAAAATGACAACCTTGACTAGACGACCGGTCTATTGTGTGTTGCGGTTTGTTTCATGAAGAAAGATACCAAAGAAACGCGTCAGCACATTTTAGATACTGGCTATAGGCTCATTGTTAGTAAAGGTTGCTCAAGCGTGGGATTGACGGAAATTCTCCAATCTGCTGGAGTACCTAAAGGCTCTTTTTATTACTATTTTAAGTCTAAGGAACAGTTTGGTGAAGAAATAATAAAGAGTTATTTCAGCGAATATCTTGTTGCTCTGGAAAATATTTTTCAACCACGAGGGAGTTCTGCCTACAGCCGCCTGATGGAATATTGGCAACGCTGGATTGAAACGCAGTCCGATTCGTGTGTTGACCATAAGTGTTTGGTCGTCAAGTTGAGTGCTGAGGTGGCGGATCTGTCTGAACCGATGCGTCTCGCTTTGCTGAACGGAGCTTCTCTGGTTGTTAAACGAATAGCACAGTGCATTGAAGCAGGCATTGATGATGGATCAATAATAAAGGTTGATGCAGCCGTGACTGCGGACTTACTCTATAACATGTGGCTAGGGGCAACGTTGATGGGAAAATTGCAGCGTAACGCCGATGGATTGCAACAGGCTATGCAAATCACTATCTCAATTTTGACAAGTAATACAGTAGAATAACACAGGTCCTGGCTTTTTAGGGATATTGTTGTTGTGAACCTTACAAGACGACTGGTCTATTACATCAGAGGAGGCACACTGAGTGAAACCAAGTACCTTGTTTTAGAACAAAAAATTTCAAAAAGGTGAAAATACTATGGGACATAATAAAATTACAAATCACCGTATTGTGCTCGCTTCCCGCCCGAATGGTGCACCGGTTCAAGACAATTTTCGGTTAGAAGAACTAGCCGCACCAGTACCGCGGGAAGGAGAGGTGTTGTTGCGGAGTATCTACCTGTCACTTGACCCTTATATGCGTGGCCGGATGAGTGACGCTCCATCTTACGCTCCGCCTGTGGATGTCGATTCCGTAATGGTTGGCGCCACTGTTTGCCAAATCGAAGATTCCCGAAACCCTGATTTTGAAAATGGTGAGTGGGTTCTGAGCTATAGCGGTTGGCAGCTCTATGCATTATCAGATGGTTCCGATCTGACCAAGCTGGGAAGGAATCCTGAAAACCCATCATTTGCCCTAGGTATTTTGGGAATGCCAGGATTTACAGCCTATATGGGGCTTCTCGACATTGGCAAACCAAAGCAGGGTGAAACCTTGGTCGTGGCTGCGGCAACTGGTCCTGTTGGTTCAACTGTTGGACAGATCGGCAAAATAAAAGGCTGCCGTGTGGTTGGCGTTGCTGGTGGGCCAGAAAAATGCAGCTATGCCAAAGAAACGCTTGGTTTTGACGAGTGTCTTGATCACAAAGACCCTGATTTTGCAGATCAGCTGAAACAGGCCTGCCCAGATGGCATTGACATCTACTACGAGAATGTTGGCGGAAAGGTATTTGATGGTGTTTTACCATTACTCAATGTCGGCGCCAGGATTCCAGTGTGCGGCCTTGTTTCACAGTACAATAAAACCAAACTCCCAGATGGACCTGATCGTTTATCACTTCTCATGGGTACAATTTTAGTCAAACGCATCAAAGTGCAGGGTTTTATCATCTTCGATGATTACGGCCATCGGTATGATGAGTTTGCACGAGAAATGACGGAAATGTTGGGAACCGGAAAAATACATTTCCTGGAACAGATAGTTGAAGGCCTTGAGAATGCGCCGCAAGAATTTATGGGCATGCTGGAAGGCCAAAATTTTGGAAAACTTGTCATCAAAGTTAATAACAAACTCTCGTAAAATTATATGGTGAATTTATGAAAATTTTAATGGTTCTTACATCGCATGATAAACTTGGCGAGACCGGTTTAAAGACCGGTTTCTGGTTGGAAGAATTTGCTTCCCCTTACTACGTTTTTAAAAACCAATCTTTTGAAGTTACCTTAGCCTCCCCGCAAGGTGGACAGCCCCCGCTTGATCCCAAAAGTGATGAGCCTGATTTCCAGACAGAGGCTACCGCCCGTTTTCGAAAAGACGAGCAGGCCCAAAAGGCGCTTGCCAATACACTTCGTTTAGATTCGATCAAACCAGAAGACTATGATGCAGTTTTTTACCCTGGTGGTCACGGGCCGCTCTGGGATCTGGTTGAAGATAAGCATTCTATTTCCCTGATTGAGGATTTTTACCAGAAAGGTAAACCGCTGGGACTTGTCTGTCATGCCCCTGGAGTTCTGCGCCATGCTAAAAATGCTCAAAAAGAACCTTTAGTTAAAGGGAAAAAGGTAACCGGGTTCACCAATACTGAAGAAGAAGCTGTTCAGCTGACCAAGGTTGTTCCTTTTTTAGTGGAAGACATACTTAAACAAAATGGGGGCGTGTATTGCAAAGGTGAAGATTGGGGGAATTATGTGGCGAAAGACGAAAACCTGATAACTGGCCAGAACCCTGCATCCTCAGAAGCTGTTGCCTTACGCATTGTTGAACTTCTCCGCTGTTAACAATATTACCGTGGAGCTATTAATAAGGAGGATATGGTCACCATAACTTCCTTATTAAGGTATCGTTTCAAAAATATTTTGGAACATTAACTGACCTAATGAGGTTTTCATTATACTTGATGTTAACTTTGTAAACCCCACGTAACTACTTTTTGTAAAAGGAAAAAATGACCGAACTCTTTGAAACAACAGAGCTCAATGGAATGAAGATAAAAAACCGATTTGTAAGATCTGCAACCTACGAAGCAATGGCAGGGCTTGATGGAACGGTGCAAGACCAGCTGTGTTGCTACATGGATGAACTCAGCCGTGGTGAGGTAGGCCTTATCATTACTGGTCACGCCCACGTAACAAGGGCAGGACAGGCAGGTCCTCGACAGATGGGCATCTATTCCGATGCAATGATTGACGGACTAAGACGGATTACGTCGGTCGTTCACGAAAATGGCGGAGTTATTGCCGTGCAGCTTGCCCATGCCGGACAACAGGGTATAGGAAAAGATGAGTATGCAGCCCTCGGACCTTCAGATATATTTGAAGCTGGTGTTAAAAAAGCTTCCGCAATGACAGTTGACGAAATCAAAAGAACGGTAATCGCTTTTGGTGATGCAGCTGAAAGAGCAGTTAAATCTGGCTTTGATGGAATTCAGATTCACGCAGCTCACGGCTATTTGCTGAGTCAGTTTCTATCTACCCATTATAATAAAAGAAGTGACAGTTACGGTGGAAACCTTGAGAACCGGGCAAGATTGCTTCTCGAAGTTTACAAAGAAATCAGGCAAAGGGTTGGCAAGTCATTTCCGGTAATGGCCAAGGTCAACTCGGAGGATTTTCTTGAAAACGGAATTACCGTTGAAGAAACCATCGAGGTGGCCAATATGCTTGAAGATTTTGGAATGGACGCCATTGAAATGAGCGGTGGAACCTTTGAGTCCGGGAAGCTCATTCCATCCAGGGTCGGCACATCAAAGTCTGAAGAGAGGGAAGTTTATTACAGAAAGGCTGCCGAAACATTCAAGAAAGAGATAGGCATTCCTCTTATTCTTGTGGGAGGATTTCTGTCATTTAATGTTGTGCAAGATGTCGTGGCTTCAGGACTTGCCGACTACGTTGCCCTTTCACGTCCTCTCATAAGGGAGCCAAACCTTATCAGCAGATGGGCAGGCGGAGACAGGACTAAGGCGGCATGTATTTCTTGCAATAAATGTTTTTCAACTTTATCCAAGAAAGAAGCTTTACACTGTGCCGTTGAAAAAAAGAGTAAGGAGTAAAAAATTGTTAGCGGCTCTCTATGAAAGTTGCGGCTTCACATTATGTGTTCAGAAGCCGCAACTTTGCACTGTATACGTAGTGAAAAATCGTCGTTTGTTTGATAAATATTGATGTACCTGCTTGAACCAGTAGTAGCAATAATGTTGGAACTCCGATTTTAATTACACAATTAGGATTTCCAGAGCGAACCTTGATCAACTCGAGGTTCGCTCCAAGTTGACCTTACTGTTCATCTTCGATTTTGGGAGTCAAAATATCTCCTTTCTCAAAACTTTTGATCGATCCTGCGGTGTTCAGGAACAAGGTCAAACTGTGGTGTGAGCTTTTCAATATAAGATGTCAATAAACATAGCCTATGTTCTTACTCCAAAAACGAATATATGGATTGCCCCAGGCCACCCTCAAATTACCTTCTGTGCCTAACGAAAACATGGGTCGAAACAAACGCTCTTTTATATAACACACTATGTGAGTTTTAAGCTATGAGGATAATATTTAGTTGATCTCATTGCTGAAGCATCTGTTTAATTCAAGTGATGCGATACCAGTAGGATTAGACCACCAACAATATGCAGTCCAACATCGTGATTTTCTACAGAAGTAAACTTAGGTTTTTAGTCCAGCATTTAGCGACTTAGTCCCAGCTTGATGTGGGTTGTTACTGAATAACAACGGAAGCACATTGATTTAATTTGATTATCAGAGTATGATGTCATCTCCAATTTGTGAAATGGTCATTCGATTCTCTGATAATTGAATACCTTTCTCCACTCACTTTTTGAATCAGTTCTACCTATCAGTTTTTTGTGCCCTTCAGCTATTTCGCCTGAGCCAATCGGCAGAAAATAAAACGATACTTCTCAAGCTGTACCACTCCAAACTGCATTGTGCAGTGTTGTTCCACTACCTTTTAAGGGAATGGTCCGGCTATCAATTCAGGAGGACAAAAAAATATGCAGAAAAGGACCATTTATACCGATCTCGTAAATGAACCAGTAAGAACAGCTCTATTATTGGCTGCTGGTACCGGCAGTCGCCTGTCTCCCTTGACTGACTCGACACCAAAATGTCTCGTCACGGTTAACGAAATCTCAATCCTGGAAAGATTAGTCTCCTCTCTTCAGGATCATAACTTCAACCGTCTCGTTATAGTCATAGGGCATCAGGGTGAATGTATTCGTGATTATCTTGGAACCCGGAAAGGGGGGATGGATATCACCTACATAACAAGCCCTTTATACAAAACAACTAACAACATCTACTCGTTATGGCTTGCAAGAAAAGTGATAGATGAACCTTTTTTGTTGGTTGAAAGTGATCTGGTTTTCGATACAGAAATGTTGACGGATATGCTGTTCCCGGATCGAATCGCAGTCGCGAAAATTGAGCCCTGGATGAATGGTACTACTGTTACGGTTAATGAGCATATGGAAATCGATGCATTTCACAGCGTGACCGTTGCGCCAGGTGAAGAGCATTTCAAAACAGTCAATATATACAGCCTCTCATCTGCAACCTGGCGATTGGTAAGGGAACGCCTGGATCAATATATTTCAAACAATATGGTTAATGGCTATTATGAGACTGTTTTCGCCGACATGGTAAAGGAGGGTTGTCTCTCTTTTACTCCTGTTTTCTTTGATACCAGCAGCTGGTATGAAATTGACACGCTAACAGATCTGCGGGCGGCTGAATTAATAAGTGATCCCCGGCCGCACTCACATTCTTTTCCAATTTATCCATCCTTTGATTCTTCAGTGACTGCGAAATATTCTTCAAAGATTAAGGTGTCTTCACCAACGGCACCGAGTTCAAACATACACCAGTAAATAACAATGACAGATTCAGAGCTTACCTCAGAAGAGCGATACGAATATATCTCCAGCCAACATGGAGGATATTGGCGCTATGATTTTATAGATCACAACTATCTTTACAACCTCTACTTCCCACCAGAGGATTTTTTCAGTCACGCCAGTGACCATATCAAACAATTGGTGCTAAACTATCCAGTCGCTCAGAAGGATCTGGCAGGTTTGGTGGGAAAACTGATAAATCAACCTCCAGAGAGAATAGTTGTTGGCAACGGTGCAGCAGAACTCATCAAAATTATTGCTGGAATGGACCGGAAATTAATAGTACCGGTACCATCGTTTAATGAGTATGTAAACGCAGCACCTGTCGGTAATGTGGCCCAGTTTGAGCTTTCGCAGCCATCTTTTCAACTGGATGTGGACAAGTTTGCTGCTGCCGCTATCCGTTGCAAGGCGCAATTGGCAGTGGTGGTATCACCTAACAACCCCACCTCATTGTTGGTCCCCAAGGACGAACTCCTTCGGCTCACGAAAATATTGGCCCCTCATAACTGCATGCTCATCGTTGATGAATCTTTCATTGATTTTGCCAGAAACGGCGACACTGAAACCCTCGAAAACGAAATTGAAAAACATCGCAACCTGACAATTTTTAAGAGTATGAGTAAGGCTTATGGAATTTGCGGTATTCGCATTGGTTATATGCTCACCGCAAATTCCGATTTTTTAGCAGAGGTCCGTCAGGGACTTCATATCTGGAACATTAACGGTTTTGCTGAAGAATTTTTACGCCTTGCTCCACAATACAAACAGAGATTTCGTGAAAGCTGCGCTAAGGTTATGGCAGATCGAGATCTGTTTTACCAACAGCTCAAATCAATTCCGGAAATGACTGTTTACCCACCCGATGCCAATTATATCTTCTGCCGCTTGCCGAACCACAGCATGTCCGGGCCCGAGGTAACAAAAAAACTGTTTGTTGATCACAATATCTATATAAAACATTGTGAGGGTAAAACTATGCCCGAATCTGATCGTTATCTCCGTATAGCGAGCCGTACCCAATCAGAGAACCTGCTTTTAGTTGAAGCATTGCGCAATATCCTGGCAGTGAACAGTCAACCATGAAAACATCTCCAGACAACGAGAGTGCAACACAGCCCGTCTCTCAAAAAACTATACTTTCATATGGGGCAGATTTGCCAAACATCTGCTCCCTGTTTGGTCTTTTCTGCGCAGTCCTTGCCATATATTTTGCTGCTGTCGGTATGTTTCATGCGGCAATGATCGGTATGATATGGGCTGTCTGTTTTGACTGGACTGATGGAATTATCGCTAGAAACATGAAAGGTCGGACAGAAGTGCAAGGTCTTTTCGGGGCTCAGCTTGACTCCCTGATTGATATTGTCAGTTTTGGAATTTGTCCTGCTATAGTTCTTCTCAGTTATGGTTCATTCAGTCCGTGGTATCTTCCCGGCGCATTTATCATTGTCGCCACTGCTGCACTTCGTTTAAGCTATTTCAACGTCTTCGGCCTGGTGGATAAATCAAGCTATCTGGGAATGGCCCTGGATAACAATGTCATTATTCTGGTCTTTGTCTTTCTGTTTAATGGATTATTCAAACACAGCACATTTTCTATCATTCTTTATATTCTCCTTCTGTTGTTGGCCGCATTAAATGTTGCGCCAATCAAAACTCCTAAGCTTGCCGGTCGCTGGTACTACGTCCTTATCATATATTCGGTGATAATAACGACAATACTGGCCTGGCAATGGTCTCTCATTTAGTCCCTTACTCCTGAGCCTATCATGGAAAACAAGGTATCTGGAGAGTATCTTGAAACTAGGAACTTAAGGGTGCCTTGAAAAATTAGAATTTTCAGTCAAAATCGAGGCATGATATAAATTTTACCGCAGGCATATGTTTGATATTCCGAGGATGAAATTTTTCTCATAACGAAGAGTTTGGGCGAAAAGGCAATTTTGCAAGGTGGCCTTAAAGTGATCACCAAGGCACTTATCCCCCTCAGGTAAGCGATAGACTCCGAGGGGGCATTATACAGAATCCCGTTTAGCGGGGCTAGTGCCTTGGACGATATCTTCGTAATAATGCGACTCCCTAAACGACAGGCTGGCGATTAAAGTTCGCTTGAAGGAATAGAGAGTCTTTCAAAATACAATTTACGGAAGTGCTTTTGCATGACAGCATATCGTCCATTAAAAGACTGTATGTCAAGTAACAAAAATGAACTTGTGATTTTTGGGGCGGACAGTTTTGCTCAGTTTCCCACGCGTAACTCCTCCATACACTCACATTGTGATCGTGCCTTCCCGGCGCTTCCAGTCATGACTTGGTCGTGTTACGCGGCAGACAAGACCATGCATATTGCAAATGGCTTCGTACACATGGGTTGGGACCAGGTCATGTCGTTGAATATAAAGAATCATCAAAGGAGTTTTCTCTTTCAGAGTGTATCATTCAAAACCCAGCTCCAATCTTAAAAATAATTGAGAAAACCGGTCGAAGGCCTGTTTATGTACCGTGGTATTCCGGCAGGAAGGAAGCTGAAGTTGCGGCTATACTTGGGGCGGATCTCTTTGGGGCAACCGAAGATGCGACGATAAAGTACAACGACAAGGCTGTATCCAAGGATATCTGTCAGCAAATCGGCATACCTGTCGTAGCCGGAACTTCTTTTAGAATGCAACCGGAAAATGACACTAATGCGAGAGATATGGCCCGTGAAATTAATAGGCATCTTGCAACCCATGAAAGTGTTATTATTCGTGGTACTTTGGGAGAATCCGGCATATCCTTATATAAGACGACTGGCAATGATCTCCCTGAACTGTATGAAAACATTACAGCCACTGGTGAAAAGATGGTCATAATTGAGCCATTTCTGCGCGTTATTTCAAGTCCTGGTGATCAATGGGCAATAGACAGAGATGGAAATGTCGACCACATCGGGGTGACAGATCAGGTTTGCGAGAATGGTATGGTCCATATCGGCACTCAACACGGTTCCCCCATATCTGAGCGTCTCCATGAAACAATCAGCCAGACTTCGCTGAAAATTGTTCAACATATGTCACAAGTTGGATACCGTGGAGTGCTTGGGATTGATTACATTGTGACCGATGAAAACGTATACCCGGTTGAAAACAACGCGCGTTTTAATGCTTCCACTTATCCCTGGCTCACCACGGATAAGATTAGAAAAGTAATTCCCTCGGTGGATTATTGGAAATTAATCAAGATAAAGACTCAGCCATGTACGTTTCCTCAACTTGCCGACCGTATTCATGACATCCTCTACGACGGAGAAAAAGTAAATTCAGTTTTACCCTATAATTGCAGGTCATTAAGCGTTAATGGTGACTTTTCTGTTCTCTTGCTGGCCGAAGACTTGAACCATCTCACGTATCTTGAAGGACTCTTAAGCGAGCGAGGAGTAAGAAGAGGGTAACTGGCTGAAGATATAAAGCTGATTATCCTCTCTCAACCGCAGGGCAGAAAACAACACTCCATTCGATGAGGACAATAACGATTGTTCCTTAAAAGACCCATCTTCTATCAAGAGGAAACTCATGAGCAAGGAAAGGAAAAGTAACAAGCAAGAGAAAAAGAAACCGGCTATGACAGCCAAAGAAAAAAAGGCAGCCAAGAGGGACAAAAAGAAATCTAATGTTTTTGGGCAGTAATAAAAACAGAATACCTGTTGTTGATCTCTATGAATTCAGGTAAAGGGTCAAAAGGGGCCAAGACATATTGTGAGTACTGAACGCAGGCAACTGTGCTCACAATATGTTTTAGCCTCCGAGTCCATGATTCATCTGTATCACTCAAGTATTGTAGCCCAAAAAACTTAAAAACAACCTTATTTTCAGTAAAATCAAATGAACATATTGCACATCTCAGATCTGCATTTTGGCCCACGCCACTGGGAGGGAGACGATCAAATGTTGTTGGATAAAATCAACTCCTACAACAATGCCGACCTTGTTATAAACACCGGTGACAACACAACTGATGGACTGGAGGATGAATACCTCAAAGCGAGTTCTTTTTTAAAAGCCATTCAATGTAAAAATGTTATTTCCACCATAGGTAATCATGACAAAAGAAATATGCGTTCCCATGAACTGTTTCGGAAATATATTTGCGATTCCGAGATAATTTCTATACCCCAATCGGTGATTACTAGTAAGAAACACCTTTTCCTGGATCGAAAAATAACCAAGGTAAATGATAATTTTACCGACGTAAACACCATCAGAAAATTTGATATTAAAGGAAAAAGAGTAGTTGTTCTCACTATTGACTCCAGTGAGCTCTGCAGTGATGATGGATTTGTCGAAAAAGAGGTTTTGAAAGCTGTATCAGAGAAAATCAATCAGATAGAATATGACCATATTCTATTGCTGACACATTACTCTATTCTGGGTACTGATGAGTGTCCATTGAAGAATTCTGCAGTGTTGATCGACTTCGTGCATAAACATAAAATAAAATATGTCTTTTGCGGTCATACCCATGATCTTGAATTGATGCGGACCAATGATCTATACAACGGGCATAGGTTTAACCATTTCAGGTGCGGTTCCTTATCGTCTAGTAATATTGAAAATGATGACAATATGTTTGTGTATTATGAAAATTTAGGCAGTGAAAATATGCACCTACATCTCATTCGGATTTTCCGGAAACAAAGCAAAATGAGCTTTAAGGACGAATTGGTTTTTTAGAAAAAATGGCTTTAAAAAGAAGCTTCCACGCAGTACTAAAACCAAAGAACTGGACTAATATTTCCAAAGCTAATCTTGGCCAGAGTGTTTTTTTACGTATAAAGACTGTATATCTTTGATTTCGGGTGGTAAGCCCTTTTTGTCAGTATCACTTGACCTGATTCCTTCTGCCATCTGGTGGATAATTTGATTTGCTTCTCCCACCCCAAGATAAAACCCAGCCAATCAGTTCGGGCTTAGATGAAACCTCAAAACTTAAAATGAGAGTGTCATCATCCACCCATTCCTTCCTTGGCTCTTAATCTCAGGTTCGTTCGTCCACATAGGCTGCTGCAAACTCAGTGAATTCAATCGTTACTTGGAAGGAATCGTATTTCATTACTCCAAAATTTTGATTGAAGAACTGATCAAAATTAAAATTTTCCGGGATCTCGTAACATACATCAGTGATTGTGATGGATTGAATGCGGTGAATGGCCAATAAAACATAGTGTTTTTCCTCAGAAGCCTTTCTGAGCATGACGTGAAGATGGATTGTGTCTTGGTGGAAAAAGATTTTGAGTGGTTCAACAGAAAAACATTTTTCTTCGTCAGACATTATCTTCTGATATGTCAATTCACAAATTTTCCTCTGTTCTAACGCGTCAATAATTGTACGAATCGTATCTTGGTAGGGCGTGTAGTCTATACGGCCAGCATGAAAATTAGCAAAGCAATCAGAAGAAGATTTCTGTACACCAGTCAATAAAAGTTGGTTCTTTTCTAATGCCTCTGTCGCCTCAGTAAAAAGTTTGTCACCCAACAAATGCTCGGCAAATGACATACACATCTCTCTAACGATCCGTGATTATTCTGTTCTATCGCATAGCGAACTCATTCGTGCAGTTAATGCGGTAATCGGACGGGCGCAAGCAGGATGTAATAGTGCGATTCACGGCTTTGCCGGTATTGGGTTGATCTGGCTATTCGTTGCCTTTGTTGTAAAGCATGTCTTCTGCAGGTTCCCGATAACTCTCTTGGTCCGCATATCAATATCCTGATGGGCATCCACTATGCCTGGAAGATGTGGCACATCTGAGGTAACTGCAATGTTGTGAATGCCTCTAATCTCAGATTGGTATATGCGTAGTAACATCCGGGAAATGGCATATGGAGTTTGATAAAGAGGCTAATGTGTTGAGCGCAGATTCGCAATTTCCTAGGCAGGATGATTATTTTTGTCGAGGGGATGTTGCAGTGACCTTGTCATTGTTTGAAAATCCCGAAAAAGGTCTTTCTTAAAATGTTGCCGATGCCTGAAATAGGTGTATGGAAAACAGCAAAAAGTCCATATTGAAACTAAGGGTACTGGCAACTCATGGGAATAGTTTTTAATATATCTATTTAAAAATTGTTCCATCTGTGGTTATATGAATGACGATTCATTTTATGATTTTTAAAAAAGCCAAACTTTGAGTGATCAGAGGACGGAAAGCTACGGGGCTATACTAGTCAGCCGGGTTGCAAATTAAATGCAACCCGGCTTTTTTTTGTCCAATTAACAATACATCGATTTTAGTATGTTTGTTGGTCATATAGTAGGAATTAC
>JAQYVF010000179.1 GCA_030145625.1 Desulfocapsa sp.
CAGTTATCCTCGATAGCTCAGTTGGTAGAGCAGGTGGCTGTTAACCACCTTGTCGCAAGTTCGAGTCTTGCTCGAGGAGCCAAAAATACCAAGCCCGATCTTCTATGGATCGGGCTTTTTTTCCTTTTTTTATGAGTCGGGGCGTAGCGCAGCCTGGTTAGCGCGCCTGCCTTGGGAGCAGGAGGCCGTAGGTTCGAATCCTACCGCCCCGACCATTTAATCGTATAAAAGCCAATCACTTACATAGTGGTTGGCTTTTTGCGTTTCTATGTGTCTTGGGGCAGGATGTCGATTACTCACTTTTGTTGTTGAACGAAAATGTTATGTGAAAACGAATGCATATGGAGTGTTTAGTCAGTCGCTCATTTTTTTTGCGACCTCCTGCCATATTTTGAGAGGCAGGGAGACCTGTCTATGTTACCTCCTTAAGTTGTAGATGTTTTAGGACCAACAATTTCATATCCGATGGACTTATAACCAATGAGTCTTTTCTTGTACATTCTCACTAGCATTGCAACCGATTCGTCGAGGTAATCATAAATACGTACTTCTTTCTTGCCATCATACTGGCGATGGAGTCTTCCCGCGTATTGTTGAATTGTTCCTTTCCATGATATTGGAAGTGCTAAAAATAGTGTGTCTAGTCTGGCGTCATCGAATCCTTCACCAATATATCGTCCAGTTGCGAGGATGACACGTTCTTCTTTGCCAATATTTTTTAATTGCTCTTCAACGCTATAGCGCTGTTTCTTGCTCATTCCTCCCTTGAGAATGACAATGTTTTTTACTTTATCAGCTAATAAGTCAGCTAGGATGTGCAGGTGTTCCGTCCTTTCGGTGAGCAATAAAGGAGACCGATTGCTTTTTAGCGATTCAATAATGTCTTTGCAGATCAGTTCGTTCCTGGGCTCGTCGACAATAAGCCTTTGATAGTTTTCATAGAGAGCTGGCTGATCATTCTCAGGTGTATTCTGGAAACCGGTCGATCTAACACGCACAACATGATTGAATGAACTATCAGCTGTTGCTTCTTTTCCACTATACCTGTACCTGATCGGCCCACATTGCATAATAATGATTGGATGGTGTCCGTCTTTTCTAACCGGTGTTGCTGTCAGTCCTAAAACGTAATGTGCTTTTACTTTTTTCATCAATTGCTCAAAGCTTAGAGCTGCAACGTGGTGACACTCGTCGACGATTACATGCCCGTAGTCTGCGACAATATCGTCAACAACACCTTTTCGGCATAAGCTTTGGATTACAGCAACATCCAGTTTACCGGTAATATGTTTCTTGCTGCCACTGATTTGCCCAATCTCTTTTGGGGCAATTCCAAGAAACACGGACAGTTTATCTCTCCACTGGTCCATCAATTGCCTCCGGTGGACGAGGATAAGAGTGTTCCTTTTTCTTACAGCAATGAGTTTGGCTGCAACAACCGTTTTCCCAAATGCAGTTGCAGCACTCATCACTCCGATGTCATGTTTTCGTAGTTCTTTAACTGAAAGTTTTTGTTGTGTCCTTAGCTTTCCTTTGAATCCGACCCGTAAAGGTTTTCCTTTGAAACGTTCGTCTTTTAGCTTGATCTCGATTCCCAAGTTGTTAAACAAGTTCTCTTCGTCAGGTAAACAACCTCGCGGTAATCCGATATGTTTGGGGAATTCTTCTGAACAAAATAAGATTCTGCTTAGGTTGTAGGTGGCTCTTCTCATTGCCTGAGCTTTATAAAACTCAGGGTTTTGAAATGCAGCTAGTTGAATGAGTTGATTTTGTAACGCAGCTGGTAATCCTTCTTTTTCAAAATAGAGCAGATCTCCAAAGACGATAGAAACTTTTTCAGGTATAGGATAGTTTACGATAAGTTGTTTTTTAACGCCAGAGGGTGGTAGCGTCCAAGGGTCTTCAACATTATCGTCTTCAAGTGTGCTAGTCTTCACGCAGAGTATTGATCTATCGCGGTTTGCTTTAGCAACAAGTCTTTCGATTATGTTGGGCGTTAACTTCTCTATCGAAAATAGGTAGGCCCACTGATCTGAGAATGGTTGGAAGTCACTATCGAGGAAAACGCTATTACCTCTTTCTCTTGGGGCTTTTTGTAATGGTAAGGCAATCAGATTGCCAAAACCTCCTTTGGGCATTGTGTCTTGACTTGGGAAAAGGCGGTCATAGGACTTGAGTCCAATCTGGTGCCGTTTTTCCATTGTCTTTGTAAGGATAGCACTACCAAGTTGCCTGGCAAGTGATGCTTGTACTGGTTCACTGAAGAAAATCCAAACATGTCCGCCATTACCAGATCGAGATCGCTCTAAAGTTGCCGGTATTTGAAAAACATGGCAAGTTTCCAAGAAAGCTGAAGCATCATCAACCCATTCTGTACCATCAAAATCAACAGCAAGAAACCAGCACGTATCCCCTGGAAGTAATGGGTAAACTCCAATAGTCTGCTTTCCTGAAAGATGACCATAAATTATCTTGTCGGATAGAGGTACGTATTGTCGATTCTGACACTTGTTGCATTTGATTCGAGGTTTGTCACAATAGGTCGAATTCCATTCATTGTAGCAAACCGGTGAATAACCAGAATTGTTGTTTTTTGATTCCCAACGTTTTGGATAGACATCCTCTCTGCCCCGGAAAAGCCTTCTGAACAGTGAAATCTTTTCTTCAACTGGTGATTGGTGATTAAATGGGGAGAGGGCTGATGCGGGTTGGTGAACTTTTACTTTGGGCTTGATGACTGGTGGGGACGGGGGAGAAGTAGTTGCTCGTTTAAGCAGTGCATTCTCTTCACGCAATTTGTCAATTTCAGCTAATGCTTTTTGATACTTCTTTCTCAGGCTTTCTAAATCATCAATCATTCAAGCACACCCTATGGATTGCGGAATTGTGCTATTACTCGGAAGACTAGCTTTGACGGTTATGATTGTGAAACAAAGTTTATTTCAAGTTTATATCCGACTGCCCGTGCATACTCCTCAATAGTAGAGAGTTTCGGAGAAATTTTAGAGTTTACATTCTCAAGCCTTGAGATGTTGCTCTTTTTCGTATGCAGGAGTTCCGCGAGTTCTTCCTGAGTGAATCCGGCATCTTTACGAATTTTAATGAGTTGCTTTCTCAGTTCGTAAGCTGAAGTTAAGCGGTCGTACTCACTTTTAACTTCAGGGTTCTGCAATGCCTTCTTTTTGAAATCTTTTAATGATGTTCTCATGATTTCACCTCGTTCAGTCTTTTTCTGGCTGTTGCTAATTCCCTTTTGGGTGTTTTTTGAGACTTTTTAATAAATGAATGGAGGATAACTATTTCTTTGCCCTTAACAGTACAAAAGAACGATCTGCCTATGCCTTCTTTTCCTTTCGCCCTGATCTCAAAAAGTCCTTCGCCAAGGGCCTTGGTATAAGGCAAACCAAGTGCCGGACCCAATTCTTCTATCATCTCAGCGATGTGAAGGAAGTTTGCTAAAATTCCAGGTGGAAATGATAGAGTCGCTTGTTCGACCTTGTTGCTGTAAAAAGTTATGCGCCAGTTCATAAGTAAATGTTATCATAAATGATAACAAAGTCAATAGCAATCAAGCCGTAAACTGATGACTACCCATTAGACGATAATTAGACGTTTTAAACGAAAGAGCATCCTGGGATAAGACTGTCTCGTCACTTCCTCTTCTCGTTTCTATCTCTTGATTGAAGGGGTGGGAGTATACCCCTTCCTGCCTGTATACCTTATACCAGGTACCTGAAATTTTCCGGACACACTCCTCACTCCCTGCATGGTATAGCTTGGCAGACCTGATATGCCTGGACATGTTTTATAGTGTGCGGGAACTTCCCCAATCCCCCTTCATTCTCGGAATAGACCTATTCGTAGATAGAAGTTTAGGGATGGTATGTTTGGAAATGATTAGGTGATTGGAGAGGATAGTTGAGATTTTCCTATCTTAATCGTGTACCCTAAGTCGAAGTCAATTGTTAGTGGAAATATGTTGATTTTGGAATCACCAAAAATCTAACAAAGGAAGATGAAAATGGGCATTCTATCTTGGATCGTAATGGGGCTAATCGTAGGTGTGCTCGCAAAATTTATCATGCCAGGCAAAGACCCTGGAGGATTTATCGTTACCACCTTGATAGGAATAGCGGGTGCTTTTGTGGGTGGGTATATTGGGTCCTTCTTAGGACTAGGGGCAGTTACAGGATTAAATCTTGGGAGTCTCTTGCTTGCTATCGGTGGTGCTATCATCCTTTTGATTCTATATCGTGTGGTAAAGAGATAGCCTCCTTTTTAAACCCAGCGAACACAATACCGAATATCAGCAAGAAAATTCACTGGGTTCATAATCCTGTGCATTTTTACTGTTCTTTTGGTCCATATTTCTCCTGATATCAGACAGAGCAGATTTGAAGAGCAGGAAGAAGGTAAACTTGTAACTTTTCTTAGATGGTTAATATTACCACATCGAAGGCCTGAATATTTTATCAACGCTCCAACAATTCAAGACAGGATCAGTACTCTCCCTATTATGAAAAAGAAAACAGCAATTGGCGAAATCGAAAGCCATCTCAAGAAAAAATGTACTGAGAAAGGTTTGGCATATAAGAAGTTTTCCGGCCCTAAGAAGGAAGGTATCCCTGATTGTGTCATTACAGCTCCCAGTGGCACGGTACTCTATGTTGAAGTGAAAGTTCCTGGGAAGAAGCTCACTCCATTGCAACGGAATGACTCTCTGGTCGCGTCTCATGGTATCCACGTGTTTGTAGTAACCTCGAAGGAAAACATAGACGTTTTGCTAAACACCTTCCTGACAGTGATAGATGCCGACAATGGTATGAAAATATAACGATCTAAACTTTTACAGATAAATGTCCTGAAACTGATCCGCAATCTTTATGCATTTATGTGAAACCACACTTCATCCCTAATTTGAAACCTCTATTCAGAAAGTCAACATACCTTCTATGTGTAAAGTCAACTCAGTGAGAGGCATATTCCTGTTTTAAAAGTCGTTATTAAATCCAACTCTTTTTTTGGATACACCCCAGCGGTGTAGGCCAAGAGTGACCTTCTCAAAAAAGGTCACTGG
>JAQYVF010000084.1 GCA_030145625.1 Desulfocapsa sp.
CACACGAAAAATATGTAACAAGCGAGACCTGATCTATCGCATTTCACTACTAGACAGAACTGTCATCTTTCCTGATACTTGAAAACCAACAGTTCCATACTGGGCCACTCAGTTGCATGGCGGCTAGTCCTCAAACCATTCTACCACCTTGTCTGCTGCAAGTTGGCCGGATGAGGCAGCAGCCAAAGGTCGGGTATACCAGATAGTCACCGGCAAGATAGAGACCACCATCGGTGATCGCCTGCAGTCGGGTCATCCGTTGGTAACTCCCGGGAGTCATGACAGGATAGCCGTATCGAAATCGAGTGATTTTCCATTTCTTAATGAACCCTGATGAACCTGGAAGGATGTAATCAAGTTGGGTACGGACCGTGCTCATAAGCTCCTGGTCGGGCATGGTCAGCAACGCCATATTGCGATAGGACACCGGTGCGGCATAGAGCAGAGTGACCCAGGTCTGCTGGGTAGTGAGTTTGGCTTTGAAGTGTCTTGCAATCCAGGTAGCATCGTAAATATCGGTGAAGAGAAGTCCGTCCGGTACTGCCAGGTCGAAACCCTGGTTGAAAATTGGCACCTCGCTGAACAAGGCAATGGTTGCATAAGGGGCATAGCTCACACTGGCCAGGATTTTCCGCTGCTCCACACTGAGTGCCTCCCCGGCAATAGTCAGAGTAATGGCGGAAGGAGTGGCCAGAATGACGGCTTTTGCTCGATAGGTGATTCTCGTATTGTCTGCCTGAGTGCAGCTTACTGCAAAGAGATCTCTTGTCCGCTCTACCGCTGTTACCATCGTCCCTGTCCGTAGCCGGTTTCCGAGATGATTGGCTATTGCAAGTGGGATTTCCGCAATACCGCGATCAAAAGAATACATCCCGGTGGAATTTCTGTCGTCTGTAAATTCCTCAGCCAGATCATCATCCTCATCAATACGTTCAAATCCCTCAAAATCAAAAGCCAGTTCGGGCAAGGCACTCAGGGCCGAAATTTCATCAATGTTCGCACCAAACAGTCCTCTGAAGGTTACATTATATAATTCACTGTAGATCGGGGCAAAACGGTTCTCTGCAAACCATTGTCGGGCGGTGATAGTATCCAGTCTCTGGAGCTTCCCTCGAAGAACAGTGTCCGGAAGGTCGTCGTAGTCTTCATAGGCCGCTAGGATTTTTTCGGCAAACCGATTGAATTCTCCCAGGCTACTTTTGTCTATCATGAGACGTGCCTTGCCATAATCCCCGGGAAACATTTTTCCTCTGTGGAAGATAATATCAGCAGGAGCAGGAATCTCTCGCAAGGTCAGACCAAGGGTTGAAATGATTCCTGCCAGAGGGGCTTCCGGTTTGCCGAGGTACTCTGTTCCTCTTGCATATGAGATTCCCTGGTATTGTCCTGAAGTAGCCCGCCCGCCAACCTGTTTTTCCTTTTCCAGGAGGAGCAGGTCATATTCAGTAAGAGAGAAGGCGGCAGTCAGACCGGCAATACCGGCGCCGACAATAATCACATCATAGGTCCTGTCGTTTTTGTTAACAGCAACGGCATCGGGCGGTACGGACATAAAAAACAGTATTGGCAGAAGCAGAATAGCTATTTTGGTTCGCACGAAATCACCTCGCCGAAAGGGGGAACAACAAGAGTGTGTAACAATGGCAGCGTATAATTTTTTCAATAACGCTGACCGCGGGGGATCAGTACTTTTTCGAAAGTATCACTGGCTGATGAGGGAAGTAGACGGATTATTATTCAGCTGCACCTGAGCCGTCACCGGTACTTTGCTGATTAACCTCATCTGCAAATATTGCCCGGTTCCGCCCCAGGTCCTTAGCCATATAGAGCGCACTGTCTGCCGCTGCCATGATGGTCTCGCTGGTCCTACCATTGTCCGGGGCAAATGCAATGCCCAGACTGATACCGATTTCAGCAAATTCACCGTTTTCTGTTTCCACCGGCAAGGAGATAGTAGCAATAATCTTATCAGCAAGTTCCTTCACGCGATAATGGTCAGTACTATCGGGCAAAAAGATTACAAATTCGTCACCACCCACACGGCTAACCAGGCCGGCTGAACCAACAGCCTCAGTGAGGCGATGGGCAACAGCTTTTATTACGGTGTCACCGGCAGCATGACCGAGGGTGTCATTTACTTTCTTAAAACGGTCAAGGTCGCCTTGGATCAGGGTAAATGGCGTAGTGGGGATATCCTCCTGCAGGGCAGTCGTAAGCACCCTTTTGAATTGCAGGCGATTGGCTAGGCCGGATAACGTATCGTGCATTGCAAGATGAAAATTGTGTTGTTCACTGGTGGCCAGTGAGCGGGTGAGCTGTCCGATTTTCCAGGCTATGGCAATGGCGACAAGAGCAAGAAAAGTGGCAAGCACGACAATAACCGGAATAACCGTACGCCAGATCTGCCGTCCAGGCATTGCGCTGTGCCATGAAAAGGACCCGAGTAATTCGCCGCTTGGTGAGATAATTTTATGCAGTGGCTGATCGGGCGATGATGACTGAAGCTGAATAAAGGTTAGGTCGGAAAAGGATAGTTGATCATTGAGATCGGCAATAAAATCCCTGCCAAGATGTATTGCTGACACCAGAATAACCGGATTACCGTCCGGCAAGGCATAGGCCCCGTCATCCGGGACGATCGCCATTGCATTGACCATGACTACCTGATCATCAAGGTGCAGAAAACCATGCGATGCCTGGGTTCCTGGAGTAACAGGTGAAATGAGTTGCTGACCAAAGCCACCAGGGATGGTGATCCTGTGTAGAAAAAAGGTAGCCCGTGCCTGTTCTACAATCTGATACAGCGGATCTTTGGTTGTCAGTTGTCTGGTGTTAAACCGAACATCGTCTTCGAAAGTCTCAGCCAGAACCTTGTTGTCAGGGCCAACGAGCAAACTGCGGTCAAGGCCAAAATCGAACCAGAGCGAATCCATGAACTCATCGATGACAAAGTCCCGGTCGAAGTTTTGACTGATGTTGAGTACCGAAGTATCCCAACGGGCAAGACTGAGCTGGTCGCTGGCCATCAATGCGAATTGGTATTTAAGTGCACTGTCCAGTAGCAGTTGTTGATTGGAAGAAGCCTGCCGGTCGGCCTCTCTCGATGCGACCAGACCGATAAAAGTCAAGGATACAGAAGCCAGGACGATCAGGACACAGGCAAGCGACAAGGCGAGTTTTGCAATATCCCTCTTTGACGTGAGGTCTGATCTATCGCTATAGCGGCTATGCAGTGTTCTGGGAGTAACCAGCTTTTTACCGGCCATGTTGACCTCATTAGGTTATCGATGATAACTTATTGTTTTGTGAAGTAGTTTTCTGGTTTTCACAATGTTTTCTGCAAACTTCGATACTCTCAATACACTATTTTATTTTTCCTTTTATCCCCACTGCTATCCCGCCAGCTTTCTTTCGTGCCTGACCTATGAGCCAAATTCCGCTATAGAATTTTTCTTGATTAATCTCTTCTCGTCAAGGAAGCAGAATATCTTTATCTTGTCGGTGCATGCTGGATAGCCCAGAAAATCGACTTCCAATACTTTTTGTTGCAAGCACCCAAAAAAAAGGCCATCAACTACGTCAGAGAAGTTCTCAATTTCTACTGAAAAGATTATCTCTTGATTGCCGGGAGCATTTCTGAGTGTTCGTTGAAGGGAGTATGCAGAATCTTTTCCCTGTTTGTGCAGCAGAGTTCTTCCTGTATGGGGTGTGCTGGGTAATTTTTGCAAATTCCTGGCCGTGCTTCATAAACACCGCAGCAATAATTGCCACTTTCCTCATTTAAGAAAAAACAGTCACCGTTTTTCTTGAATTGTAAGAAGTATTCTTCGATGGCTTTTCCTTTTGCGTGTGTAAACAGAGTAACGTGTAATGCTGTCAATTGTTCTAATGACCTGATATCGCTAGTAGATAATTCCACAAAAGGGTAGTTTCGACAACATGCGCCACATTTTTTACAGATCTCGGTTGATATGTTATTCTTCATAACGTAATGAACCCTCAATATTTTATTTATGGTTATGAAAGAATTATGTGATCAGGTACTGGTAAGTAAATAAAAGTAAGCAGGGACCTTTGCTTCAAAGGTCATCTCCTCTTTTGTATGCGGATGTAACAGTGTTATGGAGAACGCATGAAGTGCAAGTCTCTTGATACCCTTTGCCTTTTCCTTTCCTCCGTATGTTTTATCTCCGGCAACAGGACATCCTTTTTCCGCAAAATGGACGCGGATCTGGTTTTTCCTCCCTGTGAGGAGGTCTATTTCAAGTAAACTGTACTGTTTTACTTCTCTGAGAACCTTATATCCGGTTCTTGCAAGCTTCCCTTTTTCAGGATCAGTAACAGAATACATCTTATGAATACTGTTTTCCGCAAGATATGAAGTGATTACACCTTCTTTCTCCGGTAATATTCCATGCACTACAGCATAGTACTTTTTCTTAAATTCAGGCCACTCTTGCTGAAGATAATGTTTGGCCTTTGCATTCTTGGCAAAAACGAGAACACCTGAAGTGTCTCTATCCAGACGATGGACGATAAATACCCGGTTTTTTGATTTTTGAATACCTTTGCGCACGTAATCAGTTAAGCGATAATAAGCTGTGTTTTCTTTGTCTGTTTCAGTGCCTATTGTCAGAAGGCCATTCACTTTATCCACTACCAGGATATCACGATCTTCATAGAGGATAGAAAGTCCTCTGGGCTGATATCTTTTTGGGGGGCTTTTAAATTTTTTCTGACTTTCACGCATAATATGTAGTTTTAGATACTCCACTGTGAAACGGTTATTCTGATTTTCTTTTCAAGAATCTTTATATATACACCCTTGACCGGTCTTCTGCGAACATTGAATGCCCAATCACTTGTATTCTTCTCGTTTATGTCTGCTCCAAAGGGGTGTGCTGGGAGAGAAAGAATGAAAGTGATTGCTAGTTCTATGAGGCGCATGTTGACAGGATTGTATTAAAGGCAACGGGCAGACCTTCCTCTCTGGATTTGTCAGTGGCAGGGGAGAGTGGATGCTGGGTCGGTCTCAGGCCAATGCCTTTTTCAGGGGACAGTTTTTCGTGAGTTCTTGCCCCTGCCGATAGGCCTTTAGTATCTCGACCGATTTTCCGGCAAGTTTCCTGCGAACCTCTCTCCTTTTCCCCTTTATCCGTGCGATACTCATTGAGTCGTAGGCTGTAGTCTGGTGGCGCATCCAGGCGATAACAGCGGCTTCTGCACGTTTGGCAATGGGAATCCGTTCGGTTCTTGCCACTGTGCCGCTTCCGACAGGGGTTGCGTGCAGGGTGATTTTTTCCGCAAGGCGCGCTGCCTCGTTTTCATAGCTTGGGTGAAAATCGAGGAACTTGACAACCTCAGTATAAAAATCACCGACATATGTTTTATGCTTGCTCTCGCGCCTGGCAAGATCCATCTCTCGCCGTCTGCCATATTCAGGAGTTGATCTCTTGGCTTCGATCTCTTTTTGTGATGCCAGAATGTGCTCTTCTTTAGCCCAGATTCCCTTTGACATTAATCTTCTGCCTTTGCGTACCTGCACAACCCAGGTCTCCCCCTTGGCCTTTACGCTTCTGGTGATTGCTGCGTCTCCGGCCGGAAGAAAGGCCCAGCCCTCAGGAGGGGTAAGCCGTTCACCCGATTCCAAGAGCACGGTCCCTTCTATTCGACTGGGTAGAACTGTACGATGTGTATGTGACATAATTTATACAGGCTCTCTATAAAAGAGGGTTGTTCCTTTAAGGTGTCCTTCAGGGAATTTTCGAAAGGTAGGGGACAGAATTTTTTTCGCATCTTTTACAAAAAATATTCTGTCTCCCTGCTAAATTTGGAAATACGGGGTATCCACACCGAATCATCCTCCGGCACGTTTAACTTTGTAGCCGAGGATGACTAATTCTTTTTCCAGCACATCTCGATGGTCGCCCTGAATCTCAATGACTCCATTTTTTACACTGCCGCCGCTCCCACACTTTTGTTTAAGGGATTTGGCAATTTTTTTCAGTCCCCCGGTATCCAGAGCGATGCCGGTTACCAAAGTTACGCCCTTTCCTTTTCTTCCCTTTGTTTCCTTTAGCAATCGGACAATTCCATCACTTTGAGGGAGCGATTGTTTTTTGAGGCAAGTACATTTGGCTGCAGCTTTATTGCAATCGGGGCACATTTTGCCAAATTCGGTCGAATAAACCGAGCCATTGCCTTTATTGCGAGATTTCATTGGCATAGTATTTTCCTTATTATTCTGTTTCCCGCGGCTGTGGTCTCCTTACTGAAACAGACAATTATTTGTTCAGCCGACGATGGCCCTACTCTCAATTGTCACTGCCTCAAGCACGGTGTTTGCGTAATAAGATTTAATGATATCAGCTCATTGTTGTGAAATCGTCTAGGGAAATTGCTGTAAACAAGTTACTGAAGAGCTCGGAAAGCTCACATCGATTTACTGGCTATCATTGCAGGAGGTGTTTTTCGACAGCCCTGATGGCATCTGCGGCAGAGCTGGTTATACCGCCTGTATAACCGGAACCTTCACCTATTGGGTAGAGATTTTTTGTATTTATGGATTCATAATTTTCATTGCGAGTAATCCGTATCGGCGAGGAGGTTCTGGTTTCTGCACCGAGTAGTATAGCCTGATTTGAGACAAATAAGGGCACCTCTTTTTTCCAGTGGTGAAAGGCGCTAACCAGCTGATCGATTACAAATCCGGGGAAGATTGTTTTCATATCAGCAGAGACGGTTCCCATCTTATAGGAATTGTTGTGCAAGTCGGCAGAGCCTTTCTCGCCTAAAAAATGCATCAAGTTCTGGGCCGGGACTTTCCATTGTCCACCACCGGCTTGAAAGGCTCTGCGCTCAATATCCTTTTGAAAATCTATCCCGGCAAGTGGATCGGCAGAGTTGTAATCAGCGGTGTGACAGCTTACCACCAGGGCTGCATTTGAATAGGGTGAAGATCTGTGAGAGTAGCTCATTCCGTTTAAAACCAGCATGTTTTTCTCGGATGACGCATTCACTACTTCACCACCAGGGCACATGCAAAATGTATACACTCCCCTCCGTATTTTACGATTGGTATAATTCAAAGAATAGGTTGCTGCCCCTAAGCTGGGAAAATTTAAATATTTATCGCCATATCGAATACGGTTTATTGTTTCAACCGGGTGCTCAATTCTTACCCCGACGGAAATCGGTCTCTGCTCAATGGCAACACCTTTATTATGCAACATCTCAACAGTGTCACGGGCAGAATGTCCTAAGGCAATATAGATACTTGAAGATAGAAATTCTTTTTCACCATTTATGGTGATTCCTGAGGCCTTACCTTCTGAGACCAGGATGTCTGTCATTTTGGAGCCATAAAATATTTCACCGCCTCTCTCAAGGATATAAAACCGTATATTACGAACAATTTTGCATAATACATCAGTCCCTAAATGGGGTTTGCTGATGTATTCAATTTCTTCAGGTGCACCAAATTTTACAAAGGTCTTCAACACACGATTTACATAACTGCTATTGTTGTTTCTCCTGGAAAAGAGTTTGCCGTCGGAATATGAACCGGCTCCGCCCTCCCCAAACTGGATGTTTGATTCAGGGTTCAGTTCCCTTTTTTTTATAAATCGTTGTACATCAACGGAGCGTTCCTCAATCTTCTTCCCTCGTTCAAAGATTAGCGGTTTACGGCCACAATCGATAAGTTCAAGGGCGGCAAACATGCCGGCAGGCCCGAAACCGATTATGAGAGGTCTGTCTTTTCCGCATGTAATGTTTCTCTCTTGTGGTTTCTGCTCTGAGTAGACGGGAAAATGTTTTGTGTTTTCAAAGCTGTCAGCAGTGCTGACAACCAGTGAAATTTTGTAAAAAAATTGTTCTTGATCCCTTAGATCAAGTGATTTACTCAGGATTTTGGAAATGGATATATTACCTTCGGCTGTTTTCAGTTTTTGTGCAGCGGCCTTTACATATTCCTCCGTCCAGTCTTTTTCAATGGGAATCTGTAAGTTGTTGATTATGAGATCCAAAAGGATACTCCTCTCTGAATGTATTTTTTTGGCTCAGGATGTTTGAAGTACATGTGCGACGGTTGTGAGAGAAATAAAATGATTCGCACCCTTTTCCAAGAGAAAAAATGTCATAGGGGTTCGATTTGTGAATTGAAAAATAAATCGTGCTCCTGTTGCATGTTGCTATCTGCCATGCTCATGCAAGAAAAGGTTCATTAGGTGACGTGAAATACTGATGGGTGATGGGAGTACAGGCAGGTTATCAACATGGAACCAGCGCGCATCTTCAAGTTCATTGGTGTCAATTGATATCTTTCCGCTGAAATAGTCTGCTCTGAAACCAATCATAAGGGAGTGGGGAAAGGGCCACGGTTGGCTGGCCGCGTATGAAATGTTACACACTTCAATGTCAACTTCTTCATGAATTTCTCGAATAACCGCTTCTTCAAGGGTTTCACCGGCTTCAACAAACCCGGCAAGGGGACTGTACATTCCTTTTGGGAAATGCGGAGATCTGCCAAGTAATATGCTATCGCCTTTCTCGATGGTCATGATGACAACAGGTGAGATTCGAGGATAAACAATATGTTCACAGGCTGTGCACTGTTTTGCCAGTTCATCATCGTGATCGGTCATTGGGGCAGCACATTTTCCGCAAAACTTGTTTTCTTGATGCCAGGAGAGAATTTGTAATGCTTTGCCTGCAAGAGAGAACAGATCATCTGCAATGGCACCAAATAATTCGCGGAGATTTACACGTGGGAGTGATTCGTTATATGCAGATATTTCATTGAGTTCCATGATATAACATGGTGTATTACAGTACATGCCCATAAACCTACGATAGATAATATTTTGCTGGTTAAACTGTTCAATCGTATTCGTAGGGATGTGCAATTTGCCACCATTTTCTGTGACCAGAATCTTTCCTTTATAAAAAACAAAGAGATAGGCATTGGGCAGAGATGGAAAATCATGGGATTGCGAGTTTGAAGGAATAAACTCGTTTTGTAACGCGAAGGGATATGATGTACTTCTTTGCATGGCACTCTCGGTGGTTCTTTATGAAATGTTATGATTAGCTTGAGAAGCGGAAAAGGAGACTGTTTTTTTTATGGATAAATCTGAACCGTTATGTGATCTGCATCTTGTTTTTATAAAGAAATTCGTTCCCATTCTTCTGGCCCCCCTGCGACTTGAACAAAGAGAGGATGGGGGACGATTGTTTGTTGTGTTTTGAGTAGCTCGTGCAGTTTTTTATCTCTTTTTTCCAGCTTACCAAGGAGATGTCTGAATTCGTATTCAAGCTGTCCGATCGTAACAGCTATTTTGCTTGCACTCTTTTTGTTAATTATTTTAGTTCGTTCGAATTTGTAACCTCTTTTCCTGGCCTCATCATTTACCTGTCTTAAATAACTGGCAATGGCGCCGGTGGGATTAATTGTATTTTTAAATCGTAGTAATTGGGGATGGTTTTTATACCCTTTTGTCTTTCCCAGCAATACACTTTGGGCGAGAAGACCTTCTCTCCATAGTGCAACTAATCCCTTTGAGTCTAGATAGGAAGGATGTATCGACCAAAGTCTCATCTCTTTTCCATGCAAGGTGACGATCTGTTTGGAGAGATGTGTGTGTTAATGGGCATAGAGGCCCCTCCCAAGGGTGATGCGCACATAGTATTTCTGCTTCTGCATCAAAATGTTTCCAGTACCAGATGAATTATTTGTTTTTGAAGGTCAAATCCTTTTGGGCTCAACACATCAATCAAGACACCTCCTTTTATGGCAACCATTCGTTGAAAACGTTTGTCACCTGCCCAAAATGCCTTATCACCGATGTCTGGTAGAACATCCACTGTGGAGATGGATTGATAGCCTTGTTGCATTTTATCAAATTCTCTCCGTGCTTGTTCTGGGGTGTTGTGCACATAGGTGACATAGGTGATAGCTTTCAGGAAATCTGATTTTGACCTGATGCTGCAGGTATGTGGTTGTGTTTTAAAGATATTTCTCTTGAGATCATCAGGGGAAACCATATGGGCGCTGCTGCTTTTGTGGAGGTCTTCAATGGAAGTCATTAAAAGAGCGGCACCGTTTTTAAGCGAAATGCCATCGCAGTGCTTGCTGTTGTTCGTTTCTGAGGCAAGTGTTTTTGAATTGCCACAGAACAGAGCCAAGGTTAAAGAGAGTATCGAAATTGTTGTGAAATGCAGGAGCTGTCTGATTTTCATACTATTTCCCCGCAAATGGTGAATGCAAACTGCACCAATAAGAATTCCTGCTCCTTCTGCTCGCACGCACTCTTTTGGTTTGCAGATTGGCATTGAGCCAGCCAACTTATTTGCTGGTATTTTTGTTGATAGACCCGTTAGCTTGATCAAGCACATCGTTGATGCCGGCAGAAATCAGGTCTGGCTTTAATGCCAGTTCTAATTTTTTTGTTCCCCGTGCATCGACAAAAGTATTCTCATAGCGAATGGTGGTTTTCTTTAGAATTTTTAGGCTACTGTCTAGAAGCACAAAGTGATAACTCAATAGTCCGTATCCAGCTGCTGCCGCAATAATAAGTCCTAATATAGCTTTTTTCATCGATCTTCCTTTGTTGGAGAGTGAAGGGTAACTGTTGCCTGAAACTCTCTGGTGTCAGTTAGTGCTGTTCGTAATTTTAAGGCCACCCTGCAAAATTGCCTTTTTGCCCAAACTCTTCGTTATGAGAAAAATTTTATCATCGGGATATCAATTAGATGCCTGCGGTAAAATTTTTCTCATGCCTCGATTTTGAACGAAAATCCTGATTTTTCAAGGTACCCTTAAGTAATGAGGACTGCTCAGTACGCTACATTCCGATTTCGAACATTGCTTCAAGGTCATGACGAGAAAATGCCTTAAAGGCGAGCATTGTTTCTGATTTTAGAATGTAATCTATACTCAGTAATTTTTTAGTAACAAGATCGGCAAGATCATCATTTGATGGGATACGGGCAATTGCCACCAGGTCATACGTACCGCTAACTGAATAAACCTCTGATATCCCTTCAAGTCCTGCCAGTTTCTCAGCCACTTCGTTAATTTTTGTCCTTTCCGTATTTATGAGAATGATTGAGGTGACCATATTCGCTCCTTATCTATATTGGCTTATGGCTACCCTGCAAAATTGCCTTTTCGCCCAAACTCATCGTTATGAGAAAAATTTTATCCTCGGGATATCAAATAGATGCCTGCGGTAAAATTTTTCTCATGCCTCGATTTTGAACAAAAAATCTAATTTTTCAAGGTACCCTTATGGTTGAGCTTTTTTATCTACCTGTCTTTTTTCATACTACAATTGTTTAAATATACCATAAAATCTTTAGGGCGTTCTGAGACGGTATGCGAATCTTTAAAAACAATTCTGCTTTGCGGCAGACATTGGCCATGACAGGATAATCCTGAGAGCTTCTATCCAGATCAATGCGTTGCCCTGTCTCCCCAGATTTCTTTCAAGCGTTGGTCACGACCACAATTCCAGCGATAATATTTGTAACGAATGGAATGCTTTTTATAATAATTCTGATGGTAACTTTCTGTGCCTTTAATGGGATAAAATGTTGATGCATAGAGGATTGGGGTAATAACTTTTTTGTCGGGAAATTGTTCAGAAACTTTTTTTCGAGAAAATTCTGCCAGTTTCTTTTCTCTTTCATTTGCTACAAAAATTGCACTTAAATAACTTGGACCTTTGTCACAAAACTGTCCTTTTGCGTCAAAGGGGTCGATGTTGAGCCAATAATATTCCAGCAGGTCTTTAAAACTTAATTTTTTCGGATCATAGGTGATCTCAACGGCTTCATAGTGGCCTTCATGGTTGCCGGAATAGGTTGGGTTCTTTGTCGTCCCACCCGTGAACCCGGAAATCACATCAGTCACCCCTTCAAGTTTTTCAAAATCTGCCTCCATGCACCAAAAACATCCTCCAGCGAGGATGGCTTTGTCTGCTGCGGCGTTTGCAGCGGAGAACAATAGACCTGCTAATAAAAGGAAAAACAGTTTGCTTTGCATGGCATGTCACTTTTTAACAGAATGAAATATCAGTAGAATGTACGCCTGTGTTACGTGTTGCTGCAAACAGCTTGGGTCTGCCAAATGGTTATTTTATTGAAGGAGTGCCTGGTACATGGGAGGAAGCAGGAGTCCCATTAATATCAATGTCATCACGGGACGCATGAGATTAACCGGTTTCATGTTGTGTTCTTTTATTGCCGTTACAGTATGATTTGTAGCTGAAAGAATAAAGAACAGCAACATTGCAGTTACAATTGTTGCGTCCGCATATCGTCCCCAATTCAAGACAAAAATAAGCAAGGCGGTAAGAGCCGTTGCCAGGTTGTTCAAGGCGGATTGAATCTGATATGCGCGATTGGGTTTATAGCCAATTTTTTCAGAGGCAATTTCTCCCAGGAACAATGATTCAAATGCCACTGTTCCAGACATGATAATTACTATGATTGGCCCAAGGATATGGAATTTCGATATGGCGTCAGTACCAAGATAGTCAGCAAGAAAATAGACGAGTCCTATGCCGGCAGGTCGAATCCACTCCATTAGTATTGAAAGCTTTTTCATCATATCCTTTTTCATCTGCTGTGAAACGTCATCCAATTTACAAGGGGGGGAGGAAGTTTCGGTATGAGTTGTTATGCCTTGTCTTCATTGCGGGCCTCGGTGAGGGCTGCCGCCACTAAACCAGTGGGCACAGCTACAACACCCAAACCAATTGTGAGCACAACAAATGTAAATATTTTTCCACCGGTTGTTATTGGAGACATATCACCATATCCTACCGTTGTCAGGGTGGTAACAGCCCACCAAAGGCAATGAAATACAGATTTGAACAGCTCCGGTTGTGCGGGGTTTTCAAAGTGATAAATGCCGACGGCTGAAAGAAAGAGCATGATGGAAGCAACAAGTCCAAAAAGTATAAGCTCTTCCTTTGAAATTATTAAGGCCCTCTGGAACCGGGCTATGGCCTTGCTGTATTTGAGTAGTTTCAGAATTCGCACAAGGCGAAGAAGCCTGAAGATCCTTATGGAGCGAATATCAAAACCGATTGCAATATAGAATGGAAGTATTGCAGCCAGATCAACCAGTCCAAAAAAACTAAATACAAAGTTTAGTTTTTTTTCAGCGGCCAGGATTCGCAGTAAATATTCAATTGTAAAGATCGCAATGGTGAGAATTTCTAATGTACGTAACAGGGCAACGGTATTTTCCGAAAGATTTGGTAACGTGCTCAAGGAGAAGGATATAAGTGAGAATACAATTAAGGCCTGAATGGTAAATGTGAAAATTTTACCGGGAAGCGTATCCGTTTCATTTAGTATCTTTGAAAGACTATTCTTGTTTATCAAGGTGAGCTTGCCGCGTCAGTATAACTTTCTGAAATTATGCAAGATTGCATGTGGCGATGCGAGTTGATAAAAACTCTGTCATATGGAGAATGGTCAGCTGAGAAGGGATTTTTGCTGTGTGAAAAGAATTCTTGGAACACTCTGTGTGGCCGCTTACGGTGGGGATCGGTTGCTGAGGATCAGCCTGGAGGCCACTGCATTGAGCGGCCTCCCAGGACGTGCATGTGGATATGGAAGACGGTCTGACCGGCATCTGCCCCGTTATTGAAAACCAGGCGGAAGTCTTCGGCTCCATTCTCTTTGGCTATGGCAGCGCCTCGGCGCATCATCCTGCCCATGAGCTCCTCGTCTTCGGCGCTGATCGTGGCCGGGTCCTGAATATGTTTTTTGGGAATGACCAGAAAGTGGACGGGGGCCTGAGGCGCAATGTCGCGGAAGGCGAGGAGCTCATCGTCTTCGTAGAGTTTCTCTACGGGGATATCACCGGCAGCTATTTTGCAAAAGAGGCAGTCAGTTTCCATGTGCGTCCTTTCTCAGGCCTGGGTAAAAGAATCGGCGAACAGTTTTACAATGGCTTCCCGGCCTGCATCGTTGAGATAACGGGTGCCAGAACCGACAAATGTGTCGAATTCGATTACAGGGCTATCTTCTTTCCATTCATTTTCTTCCCAGGTGAACCACTGTTTCCGTGGCTGGTCAAAGACATGGAGGGGACGGTTAAAGAGTTTTGCCAGTTCTACGGCCCACCCTGTACCGCCTTTAACGGAATGATCTTCCTGAATTGTTCCGATGACAAAGACCTGGTGTCCGTTGTTGACCATGTGAAAGATAGTCTGCAGGACTTTACGAATCTTTTCAGTTTCGTAGTACGTTCGGTTAAGCATGCGCGAGGCCAGTTCCATGGAGATATCGCCACGCTCCAACTCTTCCTTGCTCAGGGTTACCGCATTTTTATTGCGGTTCAGTTTGTGATCTTCAAAGGTGAAAATGATCTCTTTTACGCCTAATTGTTCAGCTACTTCGCCAAAGGTAGCCTCGGCGCCTTTGAGGCCACCACTGTAGAGTGTACAGGTTTTGTGATCCATTGCATGCTCCTTTATCCTGAATTGTTCCCTGAAATCCATATGAAAATCATAACAAGTCTACCATACTTACAGTCAAAGGCAAGAAAGAGCTGTTCTGCCATTATTATTTTTTCCGGGCCAATATATAAACCCGTTCCGGGGCAAGGTATCCTTCAATGGTTTTTTGGGGATTGGATGGGTCAAGGAAGTCGGAGTAGGATTCAAATTGCATCCAGTCCGTACGTCTCTGCTCCTTGCTGGACATGGGATGCTGACAAATGATTTCCACGTCCTTGAACCCGGCTCGGAGGACCCAGTTCTTGAGGCAGTTTGCGGTGGGGACAAAGTAAGTGCCGGGGGCCTTGGCATAGGTTTTTGCCGGAAAAAGTGCTGTTTCGCTTTCGCCTGGTAAGGCCTGGGATTCCAGGACAAGGGTTCCGCCGCTGCGCAGGGAGGAAAAAACATCGCGCAGAGTTTCCACAGGAGAGCTGCGGTGGTAGATGATCCCCATCAGAAAGAGGACGTCAAAGCAGTCAGGGAAGAGTTGCAGGTGTTCAACACCCAGGAGGTCGATGTGCAGGGTATCCTGTCGGGCCATCCCGTTGAGTCCCTTAAAGCAGTAGTAGTGCTGCACCGAAGGTTCGAGTCCTATGACTACCTTTGGTTTGAAAGGAAGCATGCGAAACATGTAGTAGCCGTTGTTGCAGCCGATATCTGCCACTACCTTGTTCTGTAGGTCGGGGAGATGGGGAAGGAGTCGCTGCCACTTCCGCTGGCTCTGCCATTCGGCGTCAATGTCGACGCCGAAAACGGAAAAAGGCCCTTTGCGCCAGGGCATAAAAGTGCGCAGTCGGGATTCCACTTCTGTTTGATCTGCCTCTGATATCTCCTCTGCCGAACCAATTTTGACCACGTCATTGCTGCAGTCAATGTTTGCTGCAGGAAAGGCTTGTAAGGCTTCACAGGGAAGGCGATAGCGGAGAAATCCTTTCTTGGACTGGTTGACCCACTGTTGGCGTTGTTGGTGGATATGGATAATTTCGTCTTTCCGGATGGAGGCCGGTAGCTGATCGAGGTAGTTCATAGGAGAAATGGGAGGAGTTAGATTGCTGGTTTTACAGCGAGGAAAGAGACAAAGTTGAACCATTGGAAGAAAGGTTCAACTTCAGTGAAACCGGCTGTTTGCAGCAGGCTGCGATTTTCTTCCAGAGAACAGGGGATAAGGACATTTTCCAGGGCCTCTCTCTTTTTGGCGATTTCCAGTTCGGAGTAGCCGCGTTCTTTCTTGAACTGATGGTAAATTTCGATATAACGGCGATTGAGACCGGGATGATGGGAGATGATCTTTTCGCTGAGGATGAGAACACCACCGGGACGGAGATTCTCGAAAATTCGCCGGAGAAAAGGTTCCCGGTTTAAAGGACGGATAAACTGCAGGGTGTAGTTGAGGAGAAAGGCGGAGGTCCCCGGCTGGTCCACCTTCGTGATATCTCCATCGACAAAGTTAAGGCTTTTCTGTCTGGAAAAAAGTTCTGCCTTGAGTCTGGCCTTGTCGAGCATGGCAGGGGAGTTGTCTATCCCTAAATAATGGAATTTTTTTTCTTCAAGCAGCCGACTTAGTTGCAGGAGTGTGGTGCCGGTGGAACAGCCAAGGTCCACAACCTGCGCACCTTCCTGAAGCAGGCAGCCCAGGACTCTGGCAATGGAGCGGATCACCTCCTGGTAATGGGGAACGGAGCGGTCAAGCATGTCGTCGAAGACTTGCGCCACACGATCATCAAAGATGAAGTCTCCGTTGATCCGGTCTACCTGAAAGAGAGAATCCCTGTTCCCGGCCTGTGCTTGTTCAGTGTTTTTAGCTTTTGTGAATTTTTTCATGGGTGGATTTGTTTTCCCGCTATATTTGATGAGCACACTTTATACCATTGTTGGCAGCGTGCGAAAAGATCAAAGTCATGATAATGAGAGGGGGCGCTCTAAAAGGGCTTTGTAATCAGATTGCTTCTCTACAGGTTCGGCTTGTATCTTACCTCTAGGAAATTATTTTTGAGTGAGTCTCGAGAACGAATAGGCTTGCCTTCAAAGGATTATCTAAGTATAAAATATAGGTTTATTGTTGCATAGTCACATAATAATGTGGACTCAAAAAAAATTGAATCTTGAGGTGATTAAGCGAATAAGCTTCATCTGGCAGGTCTATGAATGGGAGGCACTGAGGCGCACATGGGGTACGCAGCGGTGAGTGAAAATTCGTGATAATGAAGCAGGTGGGTCATTTTTGCAATATCATCATAAATTTTGGCTGTAGTGTACAACAAAGGAGGAATGTGTCATGAATGGAAAATTTTTGGGAAATATTGGTCTGAGTATTGTTCTTCTCGGTCTGGTGTCCTTTGCAGTTGTCAAAGTCAGTGCCTCGTCCGGGGTGCAGGATCTTCTTCTGCCGGAGGTGACGGTTTCAGAATCAACGGAAACATTGCTGCAATCAGTGGCCCTTGTCCGTTCAGCGGTCAAGGTGCAGCCTGCAAGCCTTCAGGTCGATTCTTCTTTTGCCATTGAAAATAAGGGTGGACATGATATAAAAAACGTGGCGATTCTCTGCACTCTTTTTGATAGTCAAAACAGAGAGCAAGGGCGGGATAAATGGGTCGTTTACGATACAGTGAAGTCTCAGGGACATGGTGTCTTTACTTTTTCCGATAAGAGATATATCCGTGACAGTGTGGTTCGATCCGATTGCCAGATTGTGGATCTCCAAGTTGTTAAGCCTCCTATTATCACCGTGCACCGGGCAGCAGCTGTCGGGCATGCTCAACAAGGTGCAGCGGATCATGGAGCCGCGCAGGGTGCACAGCACTGAGTGTATTGTCTTGTGGCTTTTTTTGCCGCGTGGGATGACTTGACTGTTTGACGAATGAAATCCTCATGTATCTCTGACTCCTCATTGATTGAATGGGGTATTGAATTTTTCCGACACAGGTTAAACGATGTCTGACGAAATAGATTTTGATGAAATTCTGGGGAAGTATCACTCCGACCCCTACGAGTATGTGGATATCTGTGCCGAGCACACTGGTAAGGTCAGTTTTCTGGTGGAAGACGGCAGCAGTGTGGAGGCGGTAAGCGGTGAGTGGAATCATATTCCCGGCACACCCCTTTTTGAGATCACCAGGGAGAGGAATCCGAAAAAGATTACGGCCATAACCAATGGAGTGGTCTCTTCTCTGCGTACGGAACTGGAAGGGCGTTTTGTTGAGGCGGGAGAGAAGCTTATGGTCATCCGTCATCCCTTAAAGAAAAAAGAGATAATCGAGTGTATTCTCAAGGAAGTTCTCCACGTCTTCCCGGCTCCTGAGCGGGCAAAATATTTTTTCTCCCTGGATGTGCAGTCAAGGATTGAGAAGAAAGGCCCTCGTGCGGTCTCGGTGAAGCCGGGAGATGAGATTATTATCATGTCCTTGATGAAACGAGATACTCCTGTCTATTACAACGGAGAAAAAGGAGTGATTCATTCCGTCTATTTCACACCGGGGGTATCTGTAGACCAGGGTGCCCCCCTTATTGGGGTGTGTCCCACTGATAAACTTCCCCTTATCCAGAAGATTGTCACCAGGGTCAAGGCGGACTGGGACAAAAAAGAGGAGCATGGTGC